>CAKUFW010000056.1 GCA_934650975.1 uncultured Collinsella sp.
CCCAGCGTGCGCCCCGAGACCAAGGAGCGCGTGCGTGCCGCCATGCGCGAGCTCGGGTATCGACCCAATTTTGCCGGTCGGTCGCTGCGCCGCGGCAAGTTCAAGACCGTCGGCGTCGCCATGTTCAACATTACCGGTACCGGAAACCTCGACCGCATGGAGGGTTTTGCTGCCGCGGCCGACAAACACGGCTATGCCATCACTCTTACTAAAGTAGATGGACATCCCTATACCCTCGAGAGCGCGTCGTCGCGCATGAGCGCGCTTCCGGTGGACGGTATGGTCGTGATCATGAACCGTATGCCGGCAGACTTTGGCACCTTTGAGCCGCTGCCCGGCATGCAGACGGTGCTCGTTACCATGCTGGAGCACCCGCTGTGCTCGACGGTCGATAACGACCAGTTCGATTGCTCGCGTCAGGTGGTTGAGTACTTGCTGGGGCAGGGGCACAAGACGGTGCACTTTATCTCGTGCCCCGAGCGCTCGCTTTCGGGTATGCAGCGCGAGGAGGGCTGGCGCGAGACCCTGCGTGTGCATGGCATTGAGCCGCCGCGGCTTATCCGCGGCGATTGGACGGCGCAGAGCGGATACGCCGCTGGCCAGGCATTGGCGGACGATCCGAGCTGCACGGCTATCTATGCTTCGAACGATGCTATGGCCTATGGCTGCATTCGCGGGCTCGAGTCGCGCGGAAAGCGCGTGCCCGAGGACGTGAGCGTGGTGGGCGTTGACGATAGCCTGGGCGATATCGTGCCCGATCGTCGCCTAACTACGGTGCGCTTTGATAACAAGCGCGTTGGCATGTGGGCGGTCGACAAGATTGCCGGCGCCGAGGACGTCGCACCGGGCGTGGAGCACATGCTGATCCCCGGCGTGCTCGTCGAGGGCGATACGGTGCGCGATTTGCATTAGGGTGCGGTCCTGTTTGGGTTGTCACTAACTGTGTTCGATATTGTTCAGATTGGTTTAAAAACCGTTCACGGGCGAAAATTGACCGTTCATAGCTCAAAAATGCGTTTTGGATTGTTCTTTTTTGTTTGAATGATAATGTTTCTGCCATACAGAACGCAGCGCGTATGCCCGGACGCGATGCTCTCCATTGGTTCATATGTGAAAGGAACGCAATATGGCAACCAAAGAAGAAATCTCGATGGTTGGATTCGAGATTGTCGCATACGCAGGTGACGCCCAGACCGATCTGCTTGCGGCACTCGATGCTGCTCGCGAGGGTGATTTTGAGAAGGCCGAACAGCTGCACAAGGATGCCAGCGATGCACTTATCGGCGCCCACGACACGCAGACCAAGCTGCTTTCGCAGGAGGCCGGCGGCGGCGAGATGGAGATGACCTTCATCATGGCTCACGCTCAGGACACCCTGATGACCACCATGATCCTGGAGAAGCAGACCCGCTTTACCATCGATGCCTACAAGCGCATCGCCGAGCTCGAGGCCAAGCTCGCCTAACGCGCGCTCACAACCAAGTCCCCTTCCAAAAGCCCTGTCGCAACCCGCGACAGGGCTTTTCTGTATACCCGGCACTTAGGGACGTTCCTTTTCTGCCGGCACTTAGGGACAGTCCTTAGTCATCAACTAGTCATTGGGGACGCTCTTGGGTCAAACGCCCACCCTGCCGTTCGGTTCTTCGCTCGCTGGGTATACTTCCATCCGCATTACAGGCCGGACTGAGGAGGTATCCAAATGCCGGACAACGGATCGATTCAAAAGAGAGATGCGGGCGAGATGGCTCATGGGCGCCCTGTCCAAATAACCGAGCATACGACCGTGACGGAGCTGCAACCCAGCCTGTCCGATGTCGTGTGCGCAAACAAAAAGCTGCAGATTGGCTTTATTGTTGCGCTCGTGGTGCTGGCGCTGCTGTCGGGCTTTGTAGTTCGTCCGCATTTCGCCGATACCAAAACTTGGGACTCCACCATCGAGGTCATCGATCAAAAGAAGGGCAACGTGCTGGCGCTCACGACGTCGTGCGTGGCGCTGTCTGCGGGCATCACCGCGCTGCCGGGCGACACGGGAACGCCGGTGGCCGAGCAGCTCGCACAGCTCTCGGGCAACCTGGGTATCGTGCTTGCCGTGCTGTACCTCGAGAAATACCTGCTTACTATATTATGGTCGGTGGGCTTGGGCATCCTGATCCCATTCTCGCTCATACTCTTTGCGGTGTCGCTTGGCATTCACGGGCGCTGGAGCACCAGCGCCGTCCTGCGCCGCGTGGCAACGCGCGTGCTGGTGGTCGCTATGATCGGCATGGCGTTGGTGCCCGCGAGCGTGTGGGTGTCGCAAAAGGTCGACGAGACGTACCAGGTGAGCATCGAGCAAGCCGAGCAAAAGGCGGCCGACGCAGCGGAGACGACCGACGCCACGGAGAAATCGACCGATGCCAGCTCCAAAACAAGCAAGAAAAAGTCCGAGACCACGGAGTCCAAGAACGTACTTGAGCAGCTGACCGATGGGGCATCGAGCCTGGTCACGTCGGTGACCAGCGGTGCCAAGCAGATGACCGACGAGATCGTGCAGCAGGTGACCGACCTGATCGAAGGCGTCATCGTGATGATCGTGACCTCGTGCGTGATCCCGCTGCTGGTGCTCGTGGCGTTCCTGTGGCTGGGCCACGTATTGCTGGGGATCGATATCTCCGGCCCGACGAACTATCTGACGGGCCGTTTTCTAAGTGCTCCGTCCAAGCATGCCAAGAAGAGCGGGCAGACTGAGTAAACGGCAAAGCGAGTTTGGAAGATCGGACCGTAAGAAGGGCGGGCGAGACGTGTTCTCGGTCGCCCTTTTTTGTTGGGCACGTGAACGCTCACGCCTCTGTCAGACCCAAACGGTCAACAAACACCCGCGAACGGTAATTGTTCAAAAAAGAACAAAGACAAACAAATAGTTGTTGCAGTTGTTGTTTGAATGTGTTCAAATAAACATGAACAGTGAAGAACCGCACATTCAGATGCCCGGACCTGAACGCGATTCAACACTTCCAAACAGAAACTACGCACCTGCGTATCTCTCAAGGAGGATGTCATGAGGGTTGTAATCGCTTCCGATGCCGACGGTATGTCGATGAAGGAGTCCATCAAGGAGATGCTCATCGCCGACGGTCACGAGGTCGTCGACTATTCCGAGACCCCTGCCGCGGACTTTGTCGATTCCGCGACCGCCGTCGCCAAGGACCTGCTGGAGCACAAGGATTCCCAGGGCTTTGCCTTCGATAAGTACGGCGTCGGCTCCTATATGGCCGCCGTCAAGATGAAGGGCATGGTCGTCGCCAACATTTCCGACGAGCGCTCCGCCTACATGACCCGCGAGCACAACGGTTCGCGCATGGTCACCATGGGCCCGGGCGTCGTGGGCACCGAGGTCGCCAAGAAGATCGCTCGCGAGTTCCTGCGCGCCCAGTACGCCGGCGGTCGTCACCAGATCCGTGTCGACATGCTCAACAAGATGGCCTAACGAGAGCCACCGAGAACTCGAACTTCTACCTCAACTTGTGAATTCAGACGAAAGGACGTTCTGATGAAGAAGACCATCGCAATCGGTTGCGACCATATCGTTACGGACGAGAAGATCTATCTCGCCGACCGTCTTGAGCAGGCCGGCTACCAGGTGCTCGATTGCGGCACCTACAGCCACAGCCGCACGCACTATCCCATCTACGGCAAGGCCGTGGGCGAGGCCGTTGCCAGCGGCAAGGCCGACTTTGGCGTGGCCCTGTGCGGTACCGGCATCGGCATCACCAACGCCGTCAACAAGGTCCCCGGCGCCCGTTGCGCCCTGGTCCGCGACATGACCTCGGCCCTGTATGCCCGTCGCGAGCTCAACGCCAACATCGTGGGCTTTGGCGGCAAGATCACCGGCGAGTTCCTGATGGCCGACATTATGCTGGCCTTCCTGGAGGAGCCCTACGAGCAGACCCCCGAGCATGACGCCCTGATCGCTAAGATCGACGCCTGCAACAAGGCTGATGCCAAGGTTCAGGCCGACGCGCACTTCTTTGACGAGTTCCTGGAGAAGTGGGGCCGCGGCGAATACCATGATTAGCGGGGATCCGGCGTAATTAACTAGTCCGTTGACGGCTCGCGTTTCTGTGAGGGGGCGCGGGCCGGTTTTCTATCAGCCCTATTGACTTGGCGGGCTGTCGTACGAAAGGGAAGGCTCCTATGGAGTTTGTTCTTGATAACGGTTCTGTTCGCGTGGCACTGAGCACGGCTGGCGGATCGTTCACTTCGATTAAAGCCAACGGTCGCGAGTACCTGTGGCAGGGCGATCCTTCGGTCTGGTCGGGTCAGGCACCCATTTGCTTCCCCATCTGCGGCGGCCTTCGTGACGGCCGCGCGATGACCATGGGCGGCCACGAGATCAACCTCGCGCGTCATGGTTTCGCCCGCAAACAGGAGTGGAAGCTCGAGGAGCAGGGCAACAGCATGGTTGCGCTGAGCCTGAGCTCTGCCGACCACGCCGAGCTGCTCGAGCAGTATCCGTATCCGTTTAAGATCGTTGCACGCTACACGATCGATGCGGCAAGGGTGGCCGTGTCGTACGAGGTGACCAACGAGGGAACCGAGGACATGCCGTTCTTTGTGGGCGGCCATCCCGGCTTTAAGTGCCCGCTCGACGAGGGTGAGTCCTACGACGATTACGAGCTTCGATTTGAGCAGCGTGAGGCGGCAGAGCTCTGCACTGCCGTTCCCTCGACGGGCCTGATCGATGTTGAGCATCGCAGCAAGAACCCGATGATCGGCCATGACCTGCCGCTCACCCACGAACTCTTCGATTTCGCGGAGACGATCTTTGACGTGCTCGAGAGCCGCGTAGTCACACTGACCAAAAAGACCGAGGACAAAGGCGTTCGCCTGACATTCCCCAACATGCCGTATCTGATCGTGTGGAGTAAGCCCGAGGGCGATTTTGTCGCGGTTGAGCCGTGGGGCGGTCTGTCCACCTGCTCCGATGAGGACGATGTCCTGGAGCACAAGCGTGGCTGCCTGGTGGCCAAGCCGGGGGAGACCGTCGTCCGCGGCTTTGAAATCGAGATCCTTTAACGAGCTATCGTATGTTTGGGGACGCACACGTCGTGCCCCGGAAACAGGAGATCAACATGATTCTGACCGTTACCATGAACCCGTCGATTGATACGCGCTATCAGCTCGACAAGCTGATTATCGACGACGTGAATCGCGTGACGCCCGAAAAGACCGCTGGTGGCAAGGGCCTCAACGTGAGCCGTGTGCTGCTGCAGCTGGGCGACGACGTGCTCGCGACCGGTCTGCTCGGCGGCCACATGGGCGCCTATATGGCCGAGCTTATGGATGCCGACGGCGTCAAGAACGACTTTGTGCCCATCGCCGGCGAGACGCGCATTTGCCTGAACATCCTGCACGAGGGCAATCAGACCGAGCTGCTGGAGAGCGGCCCGCAGATCGCTCCCGCCGAGCTCGATGCCTTTACTGCCAAGTTCGCCGAGCTTGCGGCTCAGGCTGACGTCGTGACGCTTTCGGGCTCGCTGCCGCGCGGCGTCGATGCCGGCTACTATGCCGAGCTCGTCAAGATTGCCGAAGAGGCGGGCGCCAAGGTGCTGCTTGATACCTCGGGCGCATCGCTGGAGGCCGCGTTGGAGTCCGACGCCAAGCCCGAGCTCGTGAAGCCCAACCTGACCGAGATCAACGGCCTGCTGGGCACGTCCTTTACCACCGACGATGTCGATGCCCTGCGCGAGGCGCTTGCTGCCGATGGGCGCTTTGCCGGAATCCCCTGGGTTGTCGTCTCGATGGGCGCTGCCGGCTCGGTGGGCTTCCATGAGGGCCGTGCGTTCCGCGCCAAGACGCCCGCGATTGCTGCCGTGAATGCGACGGGTTCCGGTGATTCGACCATCGCCGGCTTTGCGCACGCTATCGCTGCCGGCGCCGATGACGTTACGGTGCTCAAGACCGCCAATACCTGCGGCAAGCTCAACGCCATGGATCCCAAGACCGGCCACCTGGTCATGGACCGCTGGGACGAGGTCTACAACAGCGTGGAAGTAACCGAACTTTAAGCGTTACGCCGCCTAACAAAATGAACGTGGATAATCTCCCACTTTTGGTGCCCATACGAGCCCAAAGTGGGAGATTTTCCACGCTCATTCGGGGTAGTAAAAAACGGCGCCCGCCGGCGATGTTGCTGGCGGGCGCCGTTGTCGTGTGGGGCGGAAATGATCCGTTTTCCTTCGTCCCCAAGGAATCATTACAGCGAGTCGATGAAGCGCTGCTGGGCGGCGCGGCCGGTTTCGTCCCACTTAAAGACGCCGGCGTTGTCGAGCACGTGGCCAAACACCACGCCGACCTCCTCATGCAGGATATCGATGGCGTTTTCCGCCGTCAGCTCATCGGCACGACGGGCAAAGACGTCCAGGGCCCATGCGGCGTGGCTGCGGCAAAGGTCGTCGCCCTCGAGCGCAGCGGTAAGGTCGTAGCTGGCATCGACCTTGGCGGCCAGCAGGTGCTCGCGGACGGCGCCGAGCTCGGGAACCAGGCGCGGTGGAAGAATGGCCAGGCCCATGACCTCGATCAGACCGATGTTCTCCTTCTTAATGTGGTGATACTCGGCATGCGGGTGGAACACGCCCAGCGGATGCTCGTCGGTCGTGATGTTGCAGCGAAGCGCCAGATAGGCCTCGTAGATCTCGCCGCCGGCGTTACCGCGGGAGTCGACGCGGCGGATGACGGGCGTCACGGTGTTGTGAGCCACGCCGTCCGCCGTGTGCGCGATGACGCCCACGGACTCGTCGGTCCACTCGCGCCAGGCGAGAATGATCTTCTCGGCGGCATCGAGCAGCTGAGCACGGTCGTGCGAGCGCAGGCGCAGCACCGAGAGCGGCCACTGCAGCACGGTGCCGGTGACCTGGTCAAATCCGGGCACGCTAAACTTCGAGACCTCGGCGGCGTGCATCATGGGAAACTCGTGCGCACCGCCCTGGAAGTGGTCGTGCGAAAGAATCGAGCCGCCCACGATGGGCAGGTCGGCGTTGGAGCCAATAAAGTAGTGCGGGAACAGGTCCACAAAGTCGAGCAGGCAGGTCAGGCCCTTGCGGTCGACGTGCATCGGACGATGCTCGGAGCTCATGGCAATGCAATGCTCGTTAAAGTACGCGTACGGGCTGTACTGGAAGCCCCAGCGCTCGCCGTCGAGCTGGATCGGGATAACGCGCAGGTTCTGGCGAGCGGGGTGAGCGCCACCGTCGGCTGCGGCGGAGCGTCCGGGATAGCCCTCGTTTTCGATGCAGAGCTGGCAGGCGGGATACTTCTCTCCCGTGTTCTTGGCGGCGCCGGCCGCGGCAATGTCGCGCGGGTCCTTCTCGGGCTTTGACAGGTTGATGGTGATCTCAAGATCGCTCCAGTTGGTGGGGGTGCTCCATTTGATGTTGCGTGCGATGGCGGCGCGGCGCACATAGCCGGCGTCGCAGCACAGGCCGTAGAACCAGTCGGTCGCGGCGCGGGGCTCGTTGACGCCCATGCGCCCATTGAACTCCTCGTTTATAACCGAAGGCCTCGGCATAAGCACACCCATGATGCGCATAGCGATACGGTCGCGGCCCGACGCCGTGTCCTCGGCGGCGCCGTTGACAACGGCGGCTTCGGAAAGCGCGGCGAGCGTACCCTCCAGATCAAAGTCGGGGAGGGTATCGGGGTGCAAAAGCGAGATCTTCTCGGTCTGCAGCGCCCAGGTCATGTCGAGCGCGGGGCCCGTGGCGCCAATGCACTCAAGAATGGTGTTGTAGGCCCAGATGCGGTCGTCCTGCCCGATCATGGATCGGTGGATGGCGTACTCGATCAGGTTCTGCGCAGCCTCGCGCACGTCGGTCATTACAGCCATGCCGCGTAAGCCCCCTTGTCAGAGATAGCGTAGTGACGGGCAGAGCCCTCGCCCAGCCAGCCATTCATCTTGGTAATGAAGGTGTCGACCAAATCGAGCGGCACGAAGGCCTGGATGGTGCCGCCAAAGCCGCCGCCATGGATGCGGACGGCGCCGCGACCGTCGAGCACGTGCTCGGCCAGCGCCAGGGCGTACATGGAGGGCTGCTCGGAGCCCAGCTTGGCAACGACATTCTGCAGGTACATGGCAGAGCTGGCGCCGGACTCGCGCGTCAGGACCAGGAACTGGTCGATGTCGCCGGCGTTAAGAGCCGCCCAGCGCTTGTCGACCAGGCCGTTCTCGTACCAGTAGTGGATGGCGCGCAGGCAGGCGCGGTCGCCCAGCTTGGCGCGCAGCTCGGGGAGCTTGGCGTCAAAGTCGGCAGCGTCAACCTCGCACAGACGCGCCTTGCCAAACTCGGCGGCGACGTCCTGCATCTCGCGCGGCACGGCGGCGTAGTCATCGGTAGCGGCCACATGGTCGGCGCCCACCTTAACGAGCACGAGCGCATAGCCGTGATCCTCAAAGTTGAGCTCGAGCTTCTGAGTTTTAGGCTGAGCTTGGTCCTCAAAATCCATGTAGGCAAGGCCGCCCAGGCACACGGCAGCCTGGTCCATCAGGCCGCAGGGCTTGCCGTAGTAGTTGTTCTCGGTGCGCTGGCTCATCTGCGCAAGCGCGACGGGCGCAATGGCGGGCGCGCCCCAGAGCGTCTCCATGGCGCGGCCGTATGCTGCCTCGACGGCAGCGGAGCTGGAAAGGCCGCCGCCCGAGGGGACGGAGCAGGTGAAGGCAAAGTCAAAGCCGTGGGGCTCAACGCCCAGGGCTGCGACCTCGTGGGCCATGCCGCGGACGAGGCTCGCGGACGTGCCCTTCTCGGACTCCTGAACATCCAGCGTGTCGAGCGTGATCTCAAAGGTGGGGTAGCCCTCGTCGGCAACGCGGACCTTGTTGGTGTCGGTTGCCACGGCAATGCCGTCGACGGCGACATCGAGCGAGCCGGCGATAACGTGGCCGCCCTCGTGGTCGGTGTGGTTGCCGCTGATCTCGGAGCGACCGGGCGCGTGCACATAGAGCACCTGGCGGTCGCCGATGGGGCCAAACTCCTCCTCAAACAGCTTGGTGAGCGTGGCGAGCGTCTTTTCGTCGGGGGCGGTCATGAGGGTCCTTTCTTTGGCGCGTACGGACGATTTTTGCGTCGTTATGAGTACGTTAACAATTTGAAGCGGTGTGAACTCAGCATCCACGATGCCGCACGTTAAGGGCTATGTTAACGTACTCATAACACAACGCATATCACTTTTTGAGAATCTGGTAATCGGTAGATTTTCAGCCGCGAACGGTAGTGCCGTATGGACTTATGGAGCAGAAGAGCTGCAGCTAGAAAAAGTAGAGTACGTTAACATGCGTCCGACGATAGCGGCCCTCCGCGCGGGCTCTATTCCTGCACGGGCCGGTATGTACGCTCTTTTGATCTCGCAAGGGTGAAGGTGATCTTGTGGCAAGGCGCCCCTCCAACGATACAGGCTCGCGTCCGGTTTCCATGGCCGACGTCGCCCGCGCTGCTGGCGTTTCGCAGCAGACGGTCTCGCGCGTCGCCAACGGCCTGCCCAATGTGAACGAGCAGACGCGCCAGCGCGTGCAGGCCGCCATGCAGGAGCTCGGCTTTCGCCCGAGCTATGCCGGCCGCTCCCTGCGCGACGGTCGCTACCATTCGGTCGGCCTATGCGTCAACGATGTCACCAAGTTTGGGAACCTGACGATGATCGACGGCATCGCCAGCGCAGCCCGCGAGCATAGCTGCGCCATCACGCTGGTCGAGATGTCCAAGACCGAGGAGTTTTCGCTTGCCGAAGCCACGCGTCGCATGGCGGCGCTGCCGGTCGATGGCATCATCATCGGCATGAGCCGCATGGCGCCCGACTTTGAGACGTTCGATCCGCTGCCGGGAATCGGCACGGTTATCGTCACCATGTATGCGCATCCGCGCGTGACCACGGTCGACTCTGACCACTATGGCTGCTCCCTGCTGCTTATGGATCATCTGTTTGACCTGGGCCACGAGCAGATTCGCTATATCGGCGGCCCGTCATTCTCGGTGGACGAGCAGTTCCGCCGCGCCGGTTGGCAAGACGCGCTCGAGCGCAGGCATATCGAGCCGGCAGAACCGCTCGAGGGCGACTGGTCTGCCAACAGCGGATACGAGGCCGGCAGGTATCTGGCCGAGCACGACCGCACCATGACGGCGATCTATGCGGCAAACGATCAGATGGCAAACGGCGCCATCGCCGCGCTGCGCGATAGTGGCCTGCGCGTGCCCGAGGACGTGAGCGTGGTGGGTGTCGACGATTCGCTTGACGACTTTGTCGCACACAACGAGCTCACGACCGTACGATTCGATCTACATCAACGCGGACGTGAGGTGTTTGAGCATGCCGTACCCGAGGCGGGCACGGCGGGCAAGACTGTCGCGATCCGTATCCCCGGCCAGCTCATCGTTCGGCATACCACAGCGGCTCCGCGCGCGTAGTTTGCGCAGGTCAACGGCGTGTTGCTGCGTTTGGATAACAAACGGTAAGGATGCCGGCAGATAGCTGTTGGGATGCAGCCGAGTGCTATGATAGACGGGTTCTTTTGTCTATCTAGGAGGCTTTGCCTGATGGAGATCACCAAGGATATCCGCTACGTTGGCGTCGACGATCACGACATTGACCTGTTCGAGGGCCAGTACGACGTGTCCGAGAACGGTATGGCATACAACAGCTACGTTATCTTGGGCGAGAAGATCGCTGTCGCCGATTCGGTCGACGGCGGTTTTGTTGACGAGTGGCTCGGCAACATCGGGGCCGTGCTCGACGGTCGCACACCCGATTACCTGGTCGTTCACCACATGGAGCCCGATCACTCCGCTGGCATCGCCGCCTTTATGGAGCGCTATCCCCAGGCCAAGATCGTGGCCAGCATGGGTGCCTTCCGCATGATGGTCAACTACTTTGGCACCGATTACCCCGAGCGCAAGATGGTCGTCAAAGAGGGCGACGTGCTCGACCTGGGCGGCCACAGCCTGACCTTCGTCGGCGCCCCCAACGTGCACTGGCCCGAGGTGCTCTTCTCCTACGAGGCCACCGACAAGGTGCTCTTTAGTGCCGACGGCTTTGGCAAGTTCGGCGCCAACGACATCGAGGATCCGGAAGGTTGGGCCTGCGAGGCGCGCCGTTACTACTTTGGTATCGTGGGCAAGTTCGGCAAGTTTGTGCAGGCCGTGCTCAAGAAGGCCGCCGATCTGGACATTCAGATTATCTGCCCGCTCCATGGCCCCGTGCTGACCGAGAACCTAGGCTACTACCTCGACACCTACAACACCTGGTCGAGCTACCAGCCCGAGGACGAGGGCATCACGATTGCCTATGCGAGCGTCTACGGCCATCTGAAGGCTGCCGTCGAGGAGCTCGCCGCAGCGCTCGAGGCTCGCGGCCAGAAGGTCTCCGTCTTCGATCTGGCTCGCGACGATATGGCCGAGGCCGTTGAGGACGCGTTCCGTTACGACCGCCTGGTGCTCGCTTCCATCACCTATCAGGGCGAGATCTTCCCGTTCATGAGCACCTTCATCCACACGCTCGCCGAGCATGCCTACCAGAACCGCACCGTGGCGCTCGTCGAGGCCGGCTCCTGGGCGCCCGCGGCCGCCAAGGTCATGACCAAGGAGCTCGAGGGCATGAAGGACATCACCCTGGCGCAGAACAAGGTGACCGTTCTGGGCTCGCTCAACGACGCCTCGCGCGCTCAGATCGAGGCCCTCGCCGACGAGCTGTCCAAGTAACAACACTCCACTTTCACCGTCAAAACCACCACAAAGGTGCCTGTCCCCTTTGTGGTGGTTTTTGTTTTTAGGCGGTGGCGATGATGAGGGCTGGGGCGTCGGTGTCGGTGGTATCGGCGATTGAGGTGGCGACGGAGCCATCGGGGTCACGGTCCATCACGACGGTGTCGACATCGGTAAGTTCGGCGAAGCGGTACATGCCGCGTCCGTTGACCTTGCTCGCGTCCATGAGGGCGACACTTTGACGGGCCGCGGCGATCATGGCCGTTTTGGTTTCGGCCATCTGCGGAAAGTCGGTCGTAAAGCCGCAGCCTGGAACAAAGGCGCCGGGGCACATGATGGCGAGGTCGGCGTGGACCATCTGCAGCGCCTGCATGGTGAGTGGACCGTACAGATAACGGTGACCTTTGCGCAGCGCGCCGCCCAGCATGACGACGTCGACCGAGGGCATGCTCTCGTCGATGTAATCGGCGATTGTAATGTCCGCCGTGATGACGGTGATGCCGTCGCGTTGGTCGAGCAGGCGGACAAATTCGAGCGCCGTGGTGCCCGAGTCGACGAGCAGGGTGTCGCCGTCGCTGACGAGCTCAATGGCGCTTTGGGCGATCGCCTGCTTGGCGGCCACGTTGACATTAATGCGCCGGTCCTGCGTGGAGACGGTCAGGCGCTTGTGGAGTGACACGGCGCCGCCATGCGTGCGGCGCAGTTTGCCAGCCTCGGCGAGGGCGTCCAAGTCGGCTCGGGCCGTGACGGAGGACACGCCAAAGGTCTGGGCGATTTCTGCCACCTGCACCGAGGCATTGTGCTCGAGCATTTCCATGATGGCAGCTCGGCGCTCGTCGGCAAAAGCTCGGGTTGTAGCGTGGGCCATGACTGCTCCATTCTCAGCAAAATTTGCAGGAATTGTGTTGAGTCCATTTTCGTTCATTTTCTTTTTGAGTAAGAAAACGCCTTTCGATTACTTATCTTTTCTATAAAAGAAAGACACTCAAGGCTCAAAACTCAATATCGAACACGTGCGCTCGGCACAAAACCCTTCCGTTTGCTTTTCAAAATTGAGAGTCTTGCCCTGCGGAGTGATAACATCCCGCACATTCATACCCGCTGAATTTCATACAATGAGCGCAGCAAAACGCAAGGTAAAACGCCTTGCGAACACGTACGCCCGATGTCCAGATGCGGGCGAGGGAGAGGAGCAAACGCTCATGGCACTTGTTACCACCGAAAAGATGCTCAAGGACGCTCAGGCCGGCCACTACGCCGTCGGCGCGTTCAACGTCGAGAACCTCGAGTTTGTTATGGCTGTTCTGGCCGCTGCCGAGGAGACCAAGTCCCCCGTCATCATGCAGACCACCCCGGGCACCATCAAGACCGCTGGCCTGGATTACTTCTACGGCATGGTCAAGGCTGCCGCCGAGCGCGCTTCCGTGCCCGTCGCTCTGCACCTCGATCACGGCGATGGCTATGACCGCTGCATGCAGGCCTTCCGCACTGGCTACACCTCCGTCATGATCGACGGTTCGCACGAGTCCTTCGAGGACAACATCGCCCTGACCAAGTCCGTCGCCGACGCTGGCCGCGCCATGGGCGTGCCCGTTGAGGCCGAGCTCGGCAAGGTTGGCGGCAAGGAGGACGACGGTCCCGCGGTTGAGGGCGAGAGCCCCTACACCGATCCCGCCGAGGCCAAGGAGTTCGTCGAGCGCACTGGCTGCACCTCCCTGGCCATTGGCGTTGGCACCAGCCACGGCGTGTACACGAGCGATCCGCACATCGAGCAGTCCGTGGTCAAGGCCATCCGCGACGCCGTCGATGTGCCGCTGGTCCTGCACGGCACCTCCGGTGTGCCCGATGAGCAGGTTGCCGAGGCTGTGAAGAACGGCATCTGCAAGGTCAACTACGCCACCGAGCTGCGTCAGGCCTACACCAAGGGCTTCATGGCCTACATGGCCGAGAACCCCGGCTGCTTCGACCCCAAGAAGCCTGCTAAGGAGGGCATGCGTGAGATTACCGAGCTGGTTAAGATCCGCATGACCAACCTCAACTCTGTGGGCAAAGCAGAGTA
>CAKUFW010000057.1 GCA_934650975.1 uncultured Collinsella sp.
GCGCGCGAGCTGCGCCGCGTGTTCCAGGACGCCTGCCGCGACCTGTGCGAGCACGGCGTTCCGCGCGAGCGCCTGGAAGCCATCATCAGCAGCAACGAATACGACCTGCGCCAGCGCGACTACGGTATCGCCGACGGCGTGGCCATTGCGTGCGACGCGCTGAGCACCTGGCTCTACGATGACGACGCCGCGACGCTAGCACTCAAGTACGGCCCGGTGTACGAGGAGCTGCGAGGTGAGCTGGACGGCAGCTATTTTGAGGACCTGCTGCGCGAGCTGGTGCTGGAAAACGGCCACATGGCGCTGGTCGAGCTGGTGCCGGTGGACGCCGCCGAGGGTTCGGAGAGTGCCGAAGCCGCCGAGCTGGCAGCCAAGCGCGACGCCATGACCGATGCCGAGCTGGCCGACGTGGTCGAGCGCACGGCCGTGCTGCGTGCCGCGCAGGAGGCCGAAGACACACCCGAGGCCAAGGCCACGCTGCCGCGCCTGCGCGTGTCCGACATTGGCGAGGCGCGCCCCGAGCCGCCGCTCGTCGTGGACACGACCGCGCCCATCCCCTGCCTGCGCCACGGCATCCCCACCAACCGCCTGGCCTACGCCATGCAGTATTTCGACCTGAGCTGCGTCGTGTTTGAGGACCTGCCTTATGTGACGCTGCTCTGCCGCCTGCTCAAACAGCTGCCCACGAGCGAGCACTCGGCCGAGGAGCTCGACAACTTGCTTGCCGGCAAGCTGGGCTTTTTGAGCTTTACGACCGAGGTCATGACCCAACCCGACGTGGACGGCGTGCGCCCCTACCTGCTGGTGAGCGCCGGCGCCCTGTCCGAGAAGATCGATGCGCTGGCGAGCCTGCCGCGCGAGGTGTGGTCGAGCACGCTTTTGCTCGATGCCGACGCCGACCGCGTGCGCGACGTTCTCACGCAGATTCGCATTGGGCTTGAGCAGGGCTTTATCAACAACGGTCACTCGGCGGCGCTCGGTCGCGCGATGAGCTACAGCTCGCCTTCGGCCATGGTGCGCGAGCAGCTTTCGGGCGTGGACTTCTATCTGTTCCTGCGCGATCTGCTCGACCACTTTGACGAGCGCGTGGACGGGCTGCGTACCAAGCTTGCCGAGCTGGCGGAGCGCATCTTTGTGGCCGATGGCTGCATGGCGAGCTTTACCGGCAGCGACGAGGACTTTAACGCGTACTGGGATGCTGCGGGCGACCTGGGGCTTGGCACGGGCGACGGCGCTGGCAGCGGCACGCTCGTGGTACCGGAGCCGCGCGACCGCCACGAGGCCTTTGTCATCCCCAGCGACATCTGCTTTGCGGCAAGCGCGTGCAACCCGCGTCGCCTAGGGCTCGACGTGACGGGCGCCTGGGCGGTTGCTGCCAACGCACTCTCCTATGACTACCTGTGGAACGAAATCCGCGTGAAGGGCGGTGCGTACGGCTGCGGATTCCGCGCGACCGGCGAGCGCCAGGCGGCGTTCTACACCTACCGCGACCCGGCAATCGACCCCTCGATTGAACGCGTGGCGCGCGCAGGCGAATGGCTCGGCAGCTTTGAGCCCGACGAGGCCGCCTTTGAGGGCTTTATCGTGAGCTGCGTGAGCGGAATGGACGCGCCGGTGAAGCCGTACGCGCTCACCAAGCGCCGCAACACGACCTACCTGGCCGGACTCGATCCACATACACGCGAGGAGCGCCGCGCCCAGATGCTCGCCGCCACGCCCGGTGAGCTTCGCTCGCTCGGCGCCGACGTGACGCGCATTGCAGCCGAGTCGCCCACCTGTGTCTTTGGCGGCCGAGACGTCATCGCCAAGAGCAACGCCGGCTTTAACGTAGTCGACCTGCTGGGCTAACCACAACAAAGGTAGATTTTTGGGACATGCCTGAAAATCTACCTTTTTCTTTTGCCGCTGCTTAGGCGGGGCAGCTCAGCCCGTCCCACCAGTTTGTCTCAATCTGTAACATCTAGGCGGCAATATCGGCTCCAGATGTTACAGATCGAGACGTTTCCGAATGGCGCCGGCCCTTTGTCTCAATCTGTAACATCTAGGTCCGATTTTGCCGAGCTACTGTTACAGATCGAGACAAACCACCGCGAACATCCGCTCTTCGTCAAACCACCACGAAGGTGTCCATGAACAGCCCCCTTTGCGATGGTTTGGGTGGTGGTTCGGGTGTTTGCCCAGATAAAACCTGCCAAAATAAACCTGTCCCTTTTTGGCAGGTTTGCTAGAGGAGGTTGGGATGGACAAGGCTGAGTTGCGGCGGGCGGTGATTGCTCGGCGCGATGCTCTTGATTTGGATGTGCGGGCGGCAAAGTCAGCCGTTATCTGTGCGCGGCTTGTTGAGCTGTTGGATCGCTTGGGTGCCGCGGCGCCGCACACCGTTGCCATCTATGCCGCGATGGGCTCCGAGGTCGATCCAGCCGCGTTTGCCGCAGCGGCCGTCGCGCGCGGCTGGCGCGTGGCCTATCCGTGCATGCTCTCGGCAACAGACACCGCAGCTTGCGGCCAGCGCATGTGCATGCGGGCAGTTGCCGCCGGCGATGCGTCCACGGCGCCGTTTATCGCCCACCCCACGCGGGCCTTTGCGGCCACAGACATCGACAGCAGCCGCTTCCCTATCGTGCCTGCTGAGGCTCTCGACATGGTCGTCGTGCCGCTCGTAGCCTTCGACCGCGCCGGCGCGCGCCTGGGCTACGGCGGCGGCTGCTATGACCGCTACCTGCCCATGCTCTCGCCCGCATGCCAAATCATCGGCATCGCCTTTGACGAGCAGCGCGTCGACTACGTTCCCACCGACGCCCACGACCTGCCGCTACCCCACATCATCAGCGCCTAACGGCTGGCGCACCTCCCGACGGTCTAGTGCTCCTCGCCGGCGCGGGCCAGGTCGTAGGGCGTGGTCTGGTAGACGTAGTAGTTGAGCCAGTTGGTGTAGAACAGCTGAGCCTGGCTGCGCCAGACGTTGCGCGGCTCGGCAGTGGGGTCGTCGCCCGGGAAGTAATGCGCCGGCACCTGGGGGTTGAGGCCGCGCTTCACGTCGCGCTCGTACTCCAGGCGCAACGTGTCGGTATCGTACTCGGGGTGGCCAAAGACAAAGAAGCGACGGCTGTCGGTCGACTTGACGATGTACAGGCCCACCTCGTCGGACACGGCCACGACCTCAAGCTGCGGCTCGGCCTCCACGTCCTCGCGGCGCACATCGGTGTTGCGCGAATGCACGGCATAGAAACGGTCGTCAAAGCCGCGGACCAGCGGGCTTTGCGGCTTCACCAGATAATGCTCGAACACGCCGCTCGCCTTTGCCGGCAGGTCGTACTTCTGGATACCGTAATGATGGTACAGGCCGGCCTGCGCGCCCCAACAAATGTGCAGCGTAGAGTGCACGTGCGTGGTGGACCAATCCATGATCTGGCAGAGCTCGGGCCAGTAGTCGACCTCCTCGAACGGCATCTGCTCCACCGGCGCGCCCGTGATGATCAGGCCGTCGTAGTGGATGTCGCGGATGTCGTCGAACGTGCGGTAAAACGTCTCCAGGTGGCCGGCGCTCACGTGCGTGGCCTCGTGCGTCTTGGTGCGCAGCAGGTCCACCTCCACCTGCAGCGGCGTGTTGGAGAGCTTGCGCATGATCTGCGTCTCGGTGGCGATTTTGGTGGGCATGAGGTTGAGGATGAGCACGCGCAACGGACGGATGTCCTGGTGCAGCGCGCGGTACTCGGTCATGACAAAGATGTTCTCGCTCTCGAGCTGCGCGGCGGCAGGGAGGGCGTCGGGAATACGAATGGGCATGGATGCTCCTTACGAGTCAGTTGCAGCTATGGTACAACGACCGGCCCCATCCGCGCGAGCGCATCGCCCAGCGATGCCGCCAGCGGCCCAAATCACTCCAAAAGTAGAGATTAAGGCATGTCCCAAAATCTACGGCACTTTAGCCTAGCAAAGTAACAGCAGAACGCTACAATGGTTCGACGCGAAAAACTCGGCCGAAAGGATACATATATGTACCAGACGCGTAAGATCGGTGTGGTCGGCCAGGGCCACGTAGGAGCACATGTCGCCAACAGCCTGCTCATGCAGGGCATTGCCGATGAGCTGTACCTATGCGATATCAACGAGGCCAAGGTGACGTCCGAGGTCCAGGACCTGCGCGACTCCCTTTCGTTTGTCCCGTACAACACCAAGATCGTCAACTGCTACGACCACTACGAGGAGCTGGCCTGCTGCGACGTCAT
This sequence comes from uncultured Collinsella sp., assembly GCA_934650975.1. GTDB lineage: Bacteria > Actinomycetota > Coriobacteriia > Coriobacteriales > Coriobacteriaceae > Collinsella. The sequence continues at coordinate 4,230 of CAKUFW010000057.1, forward strand.
CGTCAACGCCGCCGGCAAGGTCGCACTGGCCGCCGGCAACCGCGACGGCGAGCTGTTCTTTACCACCGACGCCGCCCGCACCTTTGCCAAGCGCATCGTCGACGCCGGCTTTGACGGCATCTTCGTGAGCATCTCCAACCCCTGCGACGTCGTGTGCACCGAGCTGTGGCACCTGACCGGCTACGATCCCAAGAAGATCATCGGCTCGGGCTGCGGTCTGGACTCCGCCCGCCTGCGCACCGAGATCTCCAAGAAGGTCGGCGTGAGCCCCAAGTCCATTGACGCCTATATGATCGGCGAACACGGCTTTAGCCAGCTGGCCGCCTTTAAGTCCGCGACCATCGCCGGCAAGAGCCTCAACGAGCTTCAGGCCGAGAACCCTGACAAGTACGCCTTCGACCACATGGAGGTCGAGGAGCTCGCGCGCAAGGGCGGCTATGTGACCTACCAGGGCAAGCAGTGCACCGAGTACGCTGTCGCCAACTCCGCCGCACGCGTCTGCGCTGCCGTGCTGCACAACGAGCACGCCGTGCTTTCCGCCTCCACGCTCATGACCGGCCAGTATGGCGAGGAGGGCATCTTTACTTCCCTGCCGTGTGTGATCGGTGCCGAGGGCGTCGAGGAGGTCTACACGCTCGACCTGTCCGAGTACGAGCTTGAGGGCTTCCACAAGAGCTGCCAGCACATCCGCGACAACATCGCCCAGCTCGACTGGTGGGACGCCGAGGCCTACGACACAAAGTAGGCCGCCGGCTGCCGCAACCTTGCGAATCTAAGCGCGATACTAAGCGGGCCGCGCCGGAAACCCCCGGGCGCGGCCCGCTTTTTTGACTCACGCAGTGCCCTTGCGAATCGAAGGTGAATACTTTTCTGCGAAGTGAACGAGCAAAAACGAGCCCCCGAAGCATCGACACTTTTCAGACGCCGTTTCCTGCGGTTTCACCAAGTTTTTCCTGCAGTTTTGGCGTCAAAAAGTGTGGATGCTTTGGGGGTCCAAAATAGGTCGTTCACTTCGCGGAAAAGTATTCGCCTTCGTTTTCGCGCAGACACGAATCCGGCCGCCACAACGCAAAACGGGGTCCGCGCGCAGCGCAAACCCCGTCAAAAAAAATAATTCCCGTTACCTAGTACTGCTCGATGCCCATGTAGCGGCGGAACTCGGGGCTGTGGTCGAACACCTTGCCGCGGGCGGCGCGCAGCTCGCAGCTCATGTTGTAGAAGAAGATCGGCTCCAGGTACGAACGCACGCTGGCGGGCACCTCGCCCACGCCGTACTCGAGCGCGTCGAGCACCATAATCGTATCGGTGTGCGTGTTGAGGAACGCGAGCGCACGCTCCTCCATGGGGCGGCACTCGCCCGCGCCAAGCTGCACAAAGTAGAACACGCCGGGCTCGGTGGCTTCGAACGGGCCGTGGAAATACTCGCCGGAGTGGATGTAGCAGCAGTGCTGCCACTGCATCTCCATGAGCGAGCAGATGGCCATGGCGTAGGTCTGGCTAAAGTTGGGGCCGGATCCCAGGATATAGAAGAACTTGTGCTGCTGGCAGAGTTCAGCAAAGCGATCGCCCAGCTCGGCGTTGACCTTCTCGCGGGCAGCGGGCAGTAGGGCATCCATCTGCTTAAGGCCGGCGTACATGTCGGCAAGCGCCTCGTAACCTTCCTGCTGGTCGAGCAGCTCGGCAGCAATCAGGGCGCCGATGCCCTGCGGGACCTCGGCCTGCGGCACGCCTTCGCCCCACGGATAGACCCAGGTGGTCCACTTGCCGTTGTCGATCTTTGAGCCCTCGCAGTCGGTGAGGGCAATGACCTCGGCACCGGCGGCCAGCGCCATCTCGCAGCCGTCGACGACCTCCTGCGTATTGCCGCTGTGGCTGCAGGCGATGACGAGTGACTTCTCGCCAAGACTCTTGGGAGCCATCAGGCAAAACTCGCGTGCCGTGTAGACCGTCGAGGCAAACGTGGTTGCCTCGCGCTTGAGCAGCTCGTTGGCCGGCATCAGGTCGATCATCGAACCGCCGCAGGCGATCCAAAAGACGTACTCAATCTTGCCCTTGCGCTCGATAATTTCCTGAACCAGATCGTGTGCGTTCATGCTGATGTTCCTCCTTGTGTGGCGGCTTTGAACGACGGCAGCTCGTACCTGCGGTCATTCTATGTTGTCCTATTTATAGCACGCACGACGACGCCCGTGAAGCCATTTCACCAAACTTGTTCTATATTGTTCTATCTGTGGACGTTAGATGTCGAACACGTAGCGCGAGCCCACGATCTTTTGGCGCCCGAGTAGCAAGGGCCGGTCGTCCTCATCGGTAAAGTACGCCTCCATATAGAAGAGCGGCTCGCCGACCGGCACCTCCAGCAGCGGGGCTGCCTGCGCATCGGCAAGCGCAATCTCCACAGTACAGGGGTCGGACTTGAGCGGCGCACGGCCCGAATGCTCGGCAACGAGCGCAAAGATGGAATTGTCCGTGAGGTCCTTGTCGGCAAGCGTCTGCAGATAGGGATGGTCGGCCAGCACAAAGGCGTTGTTCTCGAGCATGACGGGCACGCTGTCTGCCGTGCGCACGCGCTCGACAACGATGAGCTCGCAGCCGGGTTCCACACCAAAAAACGCCGCGTCCTCACGCGTCGCCGCAACCACCGTGCGAGACACCAGGCGTGCTCCGGCCACCATGTCGTTGGCGGCGCAACCCTCGGAAAAGCTCTGAACGTCGCCTTTCTGGACAATCTTGCGCTTGAGCTTGGGCGCACACACAAACGTGCCCCTCCCCTGCTGGCGGTTGAGATACCCCGCGCGCGACAGCTCCTCGACGGCGCGGCGCACGGTGATGCGTCCCACGCCGTAGTACTTCGCGAGCTCCATCTCGGAAGGAATGCGCGAGCCGGATGCGTACACGCCACGCGCGATCTCGCCCTTTAGGTCGTCCATTACCTGCTGGTACAGCGGCACGGCGGATACCTCAGTGCGGCCGGTTTTATCGTCGGATGCCATCGTTATGCTCCATTCCGTGCATTCTCGGACTCAAACTCTTCAATCGCCGCCATAAACTGCTCGCCAAAGGCGTCGGCCTTTTTCTCGCCAATGCCGTTGACCTGGACAAGCTCGTCGCGCGTCTGCGGGCGTAGACGGCACAGACCGCGCAGGGCCTTGTCGGAAAAGACCATGTATGGCGCCATCTCCAGCTCGGTCGAGATCTCCTTGCGCAGGGCGCGCAGGCGTTCGAACAGCTCGGCGTCGTCGCCCACGCGCGGGCGCTGATCCAGCTCGGCCTCCTCGCGCAGCAGATCCACCGCACGGCGGGCGCGGGTCGAGGCCTTGCGCTTGGACGCGCGACGCTTAACGGTAAAGGCGAACGCCTCGTCCTCGACCTCGCCGGCGCGCGAGCCTAGCCCCACGACCGGGTACTGCCCCTGCGAGGTGGCCAGGTAACCGCGGCCGCACAGCTGGCCGATGATGTCCTTGATGCGCCCGACCGATTCGCTCGACAGCTCACCGTAGCCGCGGTCCTCGTCCAGATGCATCTGGCGAATGCGCTCGGTGTTGCCGCCATGAAGCACGTCGGCGATGAGCGACTTGCCAAAGCGCATGGGACGCGTGGCCACATAGCGCACGGCGGCGCGGGCCATATCGGTGACGTCCTCGACCTCGAACTGCGTGAGGCAGTTGCTGCAGTTGCCGCAGCCCTCGGCCTCGTCCGCCGTGCCACCTGTGCCGGCCGCCGCATGCTCGGCCGCGGCCTCGTCGCCAAAGTAGCGCAGCATGTATTCGCGCAGGCAGCCGGTGGTATTGCAGTAGCCCTCCATCTGGCTGAGCAGGCGGTAGCGGTTCTGAAGCGCCCACGCGCGCTGCTCGTCGTCGAGCGCCTCGTCGGCCGCATCGCCGCGGTCGATCAGAAAGCGACGCATGCGGAAATCGTTGCCGTTCCACAGCAGGTGACAGCTGGCCGGGTCGCCATCGCGGCCGGCGCGACCCGCCTCCTGATAGTAGGCCTCGATGCTCTCGGGCACGTTGTTGTGGATCACGTAGCGCACGTTGGGCTTGTCGATACCCATGCCAAAGGCGTTGGTGGCGACCATCACCTGAATATCGTCGTCAATAAAGGCGCGCTGGCTCTGGCGGCGTGCGTCGTTGCCCATGCCGGCGTGGTAGCGGCCCACGCGAATGCCGCTGGGACCCAGAGCCTCGGCAAGCTCGCCTGCCAGCGCGTCGACGGTCTTGCGAGTCGAGCAATACACGATGCCGTTCTCGCTCGAATGCGCAATCACGTAGTCGCGCACCCATGCGGTCTTGGCCTTGTCGCCCATCTCCTCGCAACCAAAGTAGAGGTTCTTGCGGTCGAAGCCCGTCACCACGGTCGCGGGATTTTGCAGGCCGAGCATCTGCTGAATATCCGCGCGCACGCGCTCGGTCGCCGTGGCGGTAAAGGCCGCCACGATGGGGCGCTGCGGCAGCGAATCGATAAACTCGCGAATCTGCAGGTAGGCGGGGCGGAAATCCTGGCCCCACTGGCTTACGCAGTGGGCCTCGTCAATCGCCACGAGCGGCACACCGATGCCGTCGACGGCTGCGGCTTCCTGCGCAAAGGCCAGAAAGCGCGGCTCGAGCAGACGCTCGGGCGCCACGTACATAAGCTGGTAGCGACCCTCGCGCGCACGCTTGAGCACGGTATTTTGCTGAGCCGGGGTAAGGCTGGAGTTGAGATAGCTGGGGCGCGCACCCGCCGCGAGCAGCGCGCGGGTCTGGTCCTCCATAAGCGACAGCAGCGGGCTCACCACAAAGGTGATGCCGGGTAGCATGAGCGCGGGCACCTGGTAGCAGATGGACTTACCGGCACCCGTGGGCATAACGCCCAGTGCATCGCGACCGGCAAGAATCGCATCGACCATGCGGTCCTGGCCCGGGCGAAACGAGGCGTAGCCAAAATAGGCGCCGAGCGTGTCGAGCGCCATCTGCTGCATGCTATCGGTCATGGTTTCCTAACGTCAGAATCATCTGCCGCCGATTATACGCCGCCGCAGGGACAGCAGCACACGGCCATCGCCCAGACTAGTCGTTGGGGACGTTCTTAAACGACTAGTCAAACAAGAACGTCCCCAATGACCAGTCGACAAGGAGTGTCCCCAACTGCCGGCACAAAAGGAACGTCCCTATCTGCCGCATCTGGACCGTGGCAACGCCGATGTTTTGGCAAAGCCAGCGAGCGCCCGTCATTTGAGCCAAGGTGCCGTGAAATGAAAAGGCGCTGACCTTCTGGTCGCGCCTTTGAAATTGAACGGCAGATTGGCCAAATGCCGGGCGCGCAGCGTCGGCCGGTTACGCGGGTTGGTAAACCCGCGTAACCTACATGACCATGACGTAGCGCGATCCTACGTAGTACTGCTTACCCATCAGGACCGGCTCGTCGTTGGGACCAATAAAACCGGCGCGCAGGTTGAGCAGCGGATCGTGCGGGGCAATGCCCAGCTCGGCCGCCTGCTCGGCGTTGGCGCGAACGGCCTCGACCGTGCGGTAGCCAACCGAGACGATCGGGGTGCCGCCAACACGCTCGACTTCGGCAAAAATCGACTTATCCTCAAGATCGGCCGTCAACAGCTCGCGATACTCATCGAACGGCACAAAGATGTTCTCCTCAAAGATGGGCTCACCATCGGCCGTACGCACGCGCTTAATATGCAGCAGCAGCGCATCCTTCTGCAGACCAAAGAATTCCATCTCGTTTTGACGTGCCGGCACAATCTGGCGATCGACCACATGTGCACCGGCCTTCATGTCATTGTCGGCACACAGCGCGGTAAACGTCTGCAGCGTCGAAGCATGGAACTGGCGGTTGATATGCGGCGTGGAGACAAAGGTGCCGCGGCCCTGCTGCTTAACCAGGTAGCCATCGGAGCACAGCTCCTCGACGGCGCGGCGCACCGTAATACGGCTCACCTCGTACTGATCGGCAAGCTCGAGCTCGGACGGGATACGCTCCTTGGGTGCATAAACACCCTTCTCGATCGAATCCTTGATCTCATCGTAAATCTGCTGGTAAAGCGGTGCGTTTTTAGGTGCGGACATATTGGGTCACTCTTATCAAAATAGCGAAATAACTAATACGTATATAACGTCTTTTCACATGTTACCTCAGATTGATAAAACGATACACCCAACCTACCAAAAAGGGACAGGTTTATTTTGGTAGGTTTTATCTGGGAGAACAACGGGGCGGCACTGGGCCAGCAAAGCCCGACCGCGCTACTTGCCGTCGTCCTGCTGCAAGCTCTCCTGCTCGCTCAGACGTGCCTGCCTGCTGGCCATACGCGCCGGTTTATCCGGATCGGGAACGGCCGTGGGCATGGGCTCGTCGACATGACCGCCCCACCAGCCGCCCACAAAGTTGAGCGTGTGGAACACGTTGATCACGGCGTCAGGATCAATGTCGCACACCAGCTTGATAATGTCCTGGCTCTCGTAGGTCGAGACAACGGCGTGCAGCAGGTACATCTTTTCGCGGCTGTATCCGCCGACTACCTCGGCGCAGCTAATGCCGTGCTGAAAATGGTCAACATAGGCGGTCATGACCTCGTCGGCCTTGCGCGTCGTGATCTGCAGCGTCACGCGGTCGTAGCGACGATAGAAGCTGTCGATGGTCTTGGTCGAAATAAACTGGAACACGATGGAATACGCTGCGTTGTCCCAGCCAAACATAAAGCCAAAGATCGCCAGGATAAAGCAGTTGAAACCAAAGATGACGCCCCAGATGGTCTTGCCCGTGTGGTTGGAGACCCACAGCGCGATAAAGTCGGTGCCGCCGGTGGATGCGCCGGACTTAAGCGCGATGGCAGCGCCCAGACCCGAGACCACGCCGCCAAAGATGATGAGCATGATCTTGTCGCCCAAAAACGGCGCAAAGTGAAAGATGTTGAGGAACAGCGACGAAAGCACGACCTGCATCATCGAGAAGATGACGAAGCGCTTGCTGATGCCGCTCCAACACAGGAGCGCCACGGGAATGTTGAGCGCGAGCATGCCGAGCGAGGTGTCGATATGAATGCCGCCGAGCGAGGTGACGCGATCGAGCAGGACTGCGACGCCGGTGAGGCCGCTCGGGAGCAGATCGGCGGGCTGAATGAACGCCTGGATCAGGAATGTCTGGAGAACGGCGGAAATTGTGACCGCCACGGCGGTGATGGCGCGGCGGACGATGGTGAGGCGGCCGAGCACGAGCACGCGGTCCGTGAGCTGGTCGATGGCGTTCGCCACGTAGGCTCCCTTCGAAGGCAGATGTAGTTGTGGGGCATGCCGGCGATTGTAACATGGAGCGACAGAGGGCGCCTCAATTCACCCTCTCTCGACAACCAAAACGGAACCAGCAACTCCTACGACCAAAGGGCAAAAATCTAAGTGAGTAGACCTTTTGCGATCTGCCGAGCACACCCAATAATAGCCACCTCTGCGACCTGCGGTTTTGCTAAGGCAGATACGCTTTGTGCTCCGCCTGCGCCAAAAAGCCTACTCACTTAGCCTGAATCGAAGTCAAGCGGATCAAAATTGATGCCAAATTAAGCCAATCCGCAGCAAATGACACGTGAACCCGTGCTTCTCGCGGCGGATTGACGCTACAAAGCGGCCAAAATATCGGTGAGGTTGTCGATGATGGTGTCGGCGGCGGACTGATCCAGGTTGACGCCCTCGTGCGGACGCAGCGCCAGGACGCGGGCGCCGGAGCGCTTGCCGGCCTCGATGCCCATCGGCGAGTCCTCGATAACCAGGCACTCGGCCGGCTCCACGCCCAGCGCCTCCATAGCGCGCAGGTAGATCTCGGGGTCGGGCTTAAACGCGCTGCACTCGTGGCCGCTGATGGTGTAGTCCAGCACGTCGGCAATACCGGCAATGTCCACCAGTTCGTCGATCAGCTCACGATAGGACGAGCTCGCGATGGCGCACTTCACGCCGCGCTCGTGTAGCTCGCGCATCACCGGCTCCGTCTGCTCGTTGAGCAACTCGGCATACGGAACGGGATGGACCGGGCTGTAGACCTGCTTGTACTCCACGCGCAGGCGCTCGCGCAGCTCGACATCGTCGGGCACCAGCGCCTGCCAAATGGCAGGCTCATTAGACCCCGAAAGGTCGGGGATCTCGTCAAAATGGAACCCCTTCTCTTCCATAAACGCCACGCGACGACGGTTGTAGAACCACTCGGTATCGACCAGCACGCCGTCCATATCAAATAGCACTGCCTTGATCACGGCGACCTCCTAAAACAATTGACAATTTTCCTCCGGGACAAATAGCGCACAACGCCATCGATATAGTTCAACGCCCCGTTATTGGCAAAGTCAGCGAGCGAGTCTCTGTCGTGACAAGGTGCTGTGAAATGAAAGGGCGCTGACCTTTCGGTCGCGCCCTTGAAATTGAACGGCAGATTGTCCGACAGAGGCTCGCGCAGCGTCGGCCTCTCCGCCGTTCGGTAGAACGGCGGAACCTATTAGTAGGAAAGCTTCCACATGTAGCGACGCATGGTCAGCGGGTGCTGACGGGCCTCGGCGATCTGGTTGCCGTAC
>CAKUFW010000058.1 GCA_934650975.1 uncultured Collinsella sp.
GCGGCCGGTCTGGCCGTTCATGGCAAACAGGTAGCTCTTGCCGTTCCACGAGGTGGAGAGCATCCAGACGGGGAACAGGGCGTAGTCGCTGTCTTCCCAGGTGTAGTCGAGCTGCTTGCTTTCGACTGTGGCGTCGTCGTATTCGTCGACGACGGTCTCGCGCAGGGCCGAGATGGTGCTTTCTTCCATACGGCGCTCGGCGCGCGCCTTGCAGGTCTCGCAGTCCTCGTCGTAGCGGTTGGCGATGTAGCCGGGCATGTAGGCGACCGAGAACGGGCGCAGCGCGTCGTAATCGAACGGTTCGATGGCGTCCATGTGACCGTCGGGCATCTTGGACGATCCGTCAACGGGCACACGCTCAAACGAGATATTGCCCTTGCGGTAGGCATCGTAGTGGTCGGTGGTCGTGACGGTGCGGTCGGATTCCTCGGTTACGGTCTCGTTGGTTGCGTCAAAGTACACTTCGCCGTCCACGCGGGCGCCATAGAGCCAAAACGGCACGTAGACGCCTTGGACCTCGTCGATGTGGTTGCCGGTGACAAAGCTCTTGGGCAGCAAGATCTTGCCCTTGTAGTGCTCCTTGAGTGCGGACATGACGTCGTCGCGCCCGAGCTTAAACGGAATCACCAGGTCGGGGGAGAAGTCGCCCGAGAGCTGACCGGGTGCCACGGCGGGGTTGCCGCAGTACGGGCAGGTGGTAACGGCGACGGTGCCGTCCGAGACCAGCTCGGCGCCGCACGACGAGCAGATATAGCCGGCGTTTTGAGCCAGCTCCTGCACGGCATCATCGACAGCAGGCTTGGGGGCCGCGGCTGCGGCATCGGCTTTGGCATCTGCCTTGTCCTGGCGCTCGCGATAGAGGGCCTCGACTTCCTCGACTTCAAAACGTGAGTCGCAGTAGTCGCAGACGAGCTTTTGCTCGGCACTGGCAAAGTGAAGGGGGCCGCCACACGCGGGGCACTGATAGTTGACGCTCTCGAAGGCCATGATCGGTCCTTTCCGTGCCGAGGGCTATGCGCCGATAGCGCCGCCGCAGTATTCGCAGCGCCCGCTGGCATCGGGGATGGTGGTCGCGCCGCAGAAGGGGCAGGTGACCGCGGTCTTGGGGGCCTTGGCGGCCACGACGCTGTCGCGCGTCTCCTGGCGCAGCTGCACCAGCGCGTCGCGGACTTCGGTTGCCTGACGTTTGGCCTCGCGGTACTCGATGGACCCGCGCTGATCGATGGTGGAGTCGTTCACGCGCAGATCGATCTCGGTAAAGTACGGCGTGTTGACGTGGATGGTCAGATTAAAGTCGTAATCCAGGTCGTAGCGTGGCGGGTCGTAGCTCTTGCGCTCGCCGTCCTTGGTCTCGCGATAGATCTCGGTCCGATGCTCGTCGATATCCATATCGCAGCCGAGTACCTGAGAAAACTCGATGATGTCGGGATTGGCGTCGCGCCAGCGCGTCTGCGAGGTAATGATCAGCAGCCCCGCATCCTCGTCGAGCATGATGTTGGTGCGCCCGGCAGAAAGCGTGCGCGTGGGATTGAACGACGCCAGGCGCTCGGCATTGGCCTCACGATAGGCGAGCTGCTCGCGGATGTCGTCCGCGGTGCTGGAGCGATAGCCGCCAAAGAAGGGGGAGAGCTTGCCGACGCACTCTTTGCACAGGTAGCCTTCGTTGATTTTGGTCTTTCCCAAAAGCCCCAGCTCGGTACCGCAAATCGCGCACTCTTTCTTCTCGAACATCTTGTCAAAGAAGCCCATGGCTGCCTCCCATCAACAGGTAGCGTGTGTCACTTTTGATGATGGGGGAGCGCGCGATCTTTCACGATACCCAGACGGCTCAACGAGTCTCCACAACTGGGACACATGGCCCATTTTCACCCGGCACTTAGGGACGTTCCTTTCCTGCCGGCACCTGGGGACACTCCTTGCCGAATGTGGGTGCTGCCGCCTGCTACGCGACGGTAATGGCGACCTGGGCGTAGCGGGTGCAGGGGCGCTCGGCGCGGGTTTGAACGCTGAGGGTGAGCACGAAGCGGTCACCGGGCTGCGCATCGGCGGGCACGGTGAATGTGGCGTCCATCGTACATTCCTGCCACAGCGACAGATCTTGGGCGCCTGCATAGCGCGACGGCCCCATGGCGACGTCCCAATGCGTGTCGAAGCCCCTGCCATCGGGGTCGACGATGGACGCTGCAAGAGCAACCTGCTCGCCGGCTGTGGCGCTGCGGTCGTCCATGACCTCGGCAACATACGCCGGATGCGAGCAGGCCACGGGCTCGTGGGCGCACCACTGCGCGCGGGCGGCGAAGTCTTCCTGGTAGGCGCGCAGATAGGGATTAGGATTGCCATCGACGGGCGTGCCTATGGCCGCAAAGCCGGCAGGTGCGTCCGAATCGGGATACCCGTCGAGGAACATACGACCGAGCAGCGTGTCAAAGCCACGGTTGTCAGCCCCGCGCAAGCCAAACGGCAGTAGCGGAATATAGGTCATCGAGTCGCCCTCGGCCATAAAATCGCCGCGCTCAAACTGCAGGGCCGGCATGCCCTCTAAGCCCCAATCCAGACGGGCATGCTTGCCAAACTGAAAGCGCTCGGGCTCGTTTTCGTACACCTTGCCGTCGCCATAGAGCATGTAACGGGCCATGAGGGCGCCGTTATCCTGTGTGAGATTCTGCTCGGGCCAGGGCGCCTGGAACAACGGCAACGTATCGGGCTGAGCCATCTTGGCATCAACGTAGCCGCCGTACATATAGGGCACGCACCAAAAGATGAGCTCGGGAAAAAGCTCGCGCCCATGGTCGAGCCAAGAATTGTCCTGTCCCACACCATCGGCAACGCCCATCACGCGCACCTTCTGATAGACACGCTGCTGCACAGAGGGCCATTCAGGCGTATCGCGATAGCGCTCAGCAATACTCATAAGCGCACGAACGATCGTATTCATACCGCCCCAGCTGAGCAGCCAAAGCGTACGCGGGTCATCATCCAAGATCGCTTGAGCAATCGCATGCGAGCCCTCAGTCTCCTCACGCACATCGCCCTCAAAGGCAACATTGCCCACAAACGTACGCTCGATCATCTGAGCAGGCGAGGGAAACGGAGGCTCGCCGGCAGCAGCCGCATTAGCCTGCAACTGCGGCCAAGCCTGGGCATACTCATTGCTCCAGAGACTCTCAATCCAATGCTCAGGAAACGGTCGATACGAGCGAAGCTCCCCAGCCAACGGATCAGGTTCATGAGGCACAACATCCCACTCATAGGAGCGACGCCCCTTGGTCCGCCAATGCGAATTCACCTCACCAAGCGTATGGACCCCATCCCCAAGAAAGTGATACTGCGAAGCCGTATACACCACAGCCTGCACGTCAAGCACATTAAGATACAGAGCCAAATGAACGAGCGAGTTCATATCATCGACTTCCATATCAGTAGTAACAATCACCCGAGTCAAATCTTGGGACATAAGAAAAGCTCCAACCAAAATCAATTCAGCCAGTTACGCGCAAGGCAAGACGGGACCCCCGCCCTCATCGCCGTCAACCCGGCGGCCCGCCGGAAGCGCCCGCCCAGGCCCAACAGCAACGAAAACGCAGCGGGCACCGGGGTTTACTTCTGCAAACATTCCGCAGGGGGCATGGGCCGGCGCAGCGCGAAGCGCAAAGCGCCGACCCATGCATGCCCGAGGACGTTTGCAGAAGTAAACCCCGGCGCCCGCGATGGGAAAGGTTACCGGTCGACCCTGGCCGACCACTCCCAGCAGCCCACCGGCTCGCCGTCGATGAGTACGTTGCCCCCGTCGAAGTCTTGATAACACAGGTCGTTGAATTGGTGGATCCACACGCCATGGTTGAACGTCTTCTTGGGCGAGCCGTCGGCCTCGCGGTAGCGCCCGGTCAGGTCCTCGACATGGCTAAAGTACGTGAGGTGCACGTTGGCGCCGGCAGCGCGCAGGCGCGTCGTGAGCGGCAGCACGGTCTCCTGCGGAGACACGAGCTCGTCGCCCTTGGAGTGCGTAAACCACAGCGGCGTCTTGGCCAGGGCGGCGACGTCCTCGTCCGTGGCGTTGTACCACGGCGCGCAGCAGGGAAGGCCCGCGGCGAAGAAATCGGGGTAGTCGGCGCACAGGCGCAGGGTCATAAAGCCGCCGTTGGAAAGGCCAGCGACCACGATGCGGTCGGTGTCGATGCGATCGGCATGCTCGGCAACGAACTCGTCGATGAGCGCCTTGAGCACGGGGGAGTAGATGCTCTGGTTGGAGCGGCCGAGCTGCTCGACGCCGTTGTCCATCCAAAACGTGGGCGACTGCGGCACGAGTACCCAGGCAAAGCCGCCAAAGTAGCGCTGGATTTGCGCCTGGCTAATGGCCGTCACGCGGTTGCCGATATAGGCGCGCGTAGCGCCCTCGCCCTGCGTGGCGCCCTTGCCCTCGCCGGCGCCGTGCAGGTACACCACGAGCGGAGCCTTCTGAGGAACGGAAACATCCTCAGGATGGAACGGGTTAAAGCAAGCCGAGTCCTCGGCCATAAAGCTGGGCTCATAGAAGCCGTACTCGAGCGCGATGCCATTGACGGGGGTCTTTTGCGTGGCGTTGCTCCAGCCCTTGAGCGCGGGGCAGATGTCGCCGCGGCAGGTGTCGAAGACCAGGCCGCTGGTGGGATCGTCGTCGTCATTACCCGGCAGGGCCACGAGCTGAACGACGCGCAGCTGGTTATCGAGCAGGCGCGAGCCCATCACGCCGCCCTCGATGGTCTTGGTCAGGCGCTGCTCGGCAACCTCGAGCGCCACATGGGTGCCCACGGCGAGCTTGCGGCCGTTCTCATCACAGGGATACGCGGCGAGAACATCGATATATCCCACGGACGGCGCGGCATGGTCGGCGCCACGCTCCTTGCGCAGCAGGACCTCGCCCGAACGCTCGTGGCGCTCTACATATATATGGAAGGAGTGCGTGTCGATATCGTTGGCGTGCACGGTGCACGGTAGATCGAGGACGATCTTGCTGATCCAGGGTCCAAAGTCACCCAGCGTGGTGACGGTTGCGTAGGTGCACGATTTGAGTTCCATGGGCTGCCTCCCTTGCGCCGCGAGTAGTAAACAATTGCGGCAAGACAATTTAAACATGTTTAGTGTAATGCAGAAATAGAGAACAAGCATGCAGAAATAGAGAACAAGCAGGTGAACTCGGTAAACGGTCAAATTGAACACTCAGTGAAGTACTAAACATGCGTTTACTAGTATCTAACAGGTATTTTGTTGATGAGTAAACAGGTCGCAGAGGGGCTAGAAAAAGCAAAAGCCCACGTAAACAACCGAATCGAAACAGACACCTCAATATGTAATGCCTCGTCATACAATTACGCTCACCCCCGATTTCCTACCGTTCACCGGACTACAGACGGCAAAATTGCCACAAATTAGACGTTCCGTGTAAACTAAAGCCCGTAAACGTTCAGTAAACACATTGTTTACGACAGCGTATCCAAGGGTTCGGCAGCCGTAAGGGGTTATAGTCGCCGAGCCAAAGGCGTGCCTACGCCCAAACGAGTAGGCACACGATGATATGGGGAGGGGTCCCATGGCAGTAGATAACAAGCAGATTGCCACCGATGTCCTCGAGCTCGTGGGCGGTGCGGAGAACGTCACCGTCGCCACCAACTGCATGACGCGCCTGCGTCTGACGCTCAAGGACAACAACAAGGCCGACGTGGAGAAGATCAAGAAGGTCAAGGGTGTTCTGGGTTGCCAGTTCGCCGGCAGCCAGCTCCAGGTCATCATCGGCCAGAACGTGCCCAAGGTGCTTGCCGAGTTCGTCGCCATCTCCGGCGTCAAGCAGGGTGCCGCGGTCGACGAGAACCTCGACGCTCCCAAGGAGAAGTTCGAGCTCAAGAACCTGCCCAACATCATCCTCGACTATCTGTCGGGCTCCATGACCCAGCTGATCCCGCTGCTCATGGCCGGCGGTCTGTTCCGCACCATCGCTGCGGTTCTCGGCCCCACCATGCTCGGCGTCCTTTCCGACACCGATCCGACCTACACGTTCCTCTACACCACCCTGTACGAGGCCACGTTTACCTTTATCCCCATCTACCTGGGCTATGCCGCTGCTAAGAAGCTCGGCGCCTCCCCGGTTCTGGGCATGCTCCTCGGCGGCGCCCTCATGGCCCCGTCCGTCGTGAGCGTCGCGACCCAGGAGGGCGGCGGAATCATCTCCGTCTACGGCATCCAGATCGCCGCTGCCAACTATCAGCAGTCCGTCCTGCCGATCATCCTTTCGGTGCCTGTCCTCTACTTCGTCGAGAAGTTCTTTAAGAAGGTCATGCCCGACGTGCTGTCCACGGTCTTTACGCCGTTCTGCACCATGATCGTCACTATCCCCATCGCCTTCATCGTCCTTGCCCCGGTCGGTAACGAGATCGGTAACGTCATCGCCAACGCCCTTTTTGGCCTGGCTGACATGGGTGGCTTCGGTGTCCTGATCGTTATGGCCGTCCTCGGCGCCTTCTGGCAGCTCTTCGTGGTCTGCGGCATGCACATGCCCGTCATCCTGCTCGCTCAGGTTCAGATCATCGCCGCCGGTTACGATCCCTTCGTCTTCGTTTCCACCAACTGCGCTATGGCCGCTGTCTGGGGCTGCGCCTTCGGTGCCTTCCTTAAGATGAAGAACCCCGACGAGAAGTCCCTCGCCATCGGTTACGTCATCTCCGCTATCGCCGGCGGCGTTACCGAGCCTGCGCTCTTCGGTATCCTCATGCGCTTCCGTCGCACCATGCTCGGCATGTTCATCGGCGGTTCCATCGGCGCCGTGTTCTCCGGCCTCATGGGTGTTACCTACTACCTCGCCGGTGGCGCCTCCAACTTCCTGGTCTTCACCAACTACCTGCAGGGTGGCCAGATGAACACCGTCTGGGCTATCGTCGGCATGGCGATCTCCTTTGTCATCGCCGCCATCGTGGTCTTCCTGACCGGCTTCTCCAAGGAGGAGCTTGCCGAGATGGAGGCCTAAGGCCAAGCCATTTGGTCGACTACGACCTTACCTACACGACAGGGCCCCGTCAGGCGCAAGCCCGGCGGGGCCCTTTTTGCAAGGTAGACTGGTTGGGGCGGGGGAGTCCCGCCTGCCAGGGCTTGCTAAGCGTCAGGGGCTTTCGCACGGGGTTATCGCGAAAGCTTCTGCCGGTTCGCAATTCCTTTATCGAGCGAAAGGACATGCAGATGAGTTTGGGAAAGCTGACCGTTAACGGTCGTAGGGATGGCTTTTTGTGCGACGGCAAGCCGTTCTTTTGGTTTGCCGATACGTGCTGGAGCGCGTTTACGAGCATTGCCGAGGCGGATTGGGATTACTACCTGACCCGCCGTGCCGAGCAGGGCATGAACGTGCTGCAGATCAACACGCTGCCGCAGTGGGACCGCTGCTGTCCCGATCTGGGCATTTGGCCCTATGCCAGCGAGGACGGCGTGCATTTTGATTGGTCCCATCCCAACCAGGCGTACTGGGATCGTGCGGCCGACATGTGCCGTACTGCCGTCGAGCACGGCATTCGTCCGGCACTTGTCCTTATGTGGTGCAATTACGTGCCCGGTACCTGGGGCGCTAAGATTGCCGAGCGCTGCGGTGCCGAGGTCATGCCGCGCGAGGAGGTTCGCGCCCACGTTGCCCGCGTCGTTGAGAACCTGGGCGAGTTCGATCCCGTCTACGTGGTGACGGGCGACACCGACTTTGCGAGCGACGAGGCCATCGCCTATTACGAGGATGCGCTCGATGAGGTCGTGAAGCGCGCGCCCGAGGCCCTGCGCACCATGCACATCAACCGCGGCAACCGCACCATCCCGGCACAGTTTGTCGATCGCCTGGACTTTTACATGTTCCAGCCCGGCCACAACTACGAGGGCCAGCCCGAGGCCTGGCAGCTGCCGCGGGACTTTATCGCCAACTACCCCAAAAAGCCGATGGTCAACTCCGAGCCTTGCTACGAGCAGATGGGTGCCTCGCGCAACGTGTACTGGCGCTTTACGGCGCAGGATTGCCGCGCGAGCGTATGGTCATCGATTCTTGCCGGCGCGAGCGCGGGCGTGACCTACGGTGCGCACGGCGTTTGGAATTGGCAGACGTCGCGCAGCCAGGGCTCGGTGCTGGGTGAGGGCTTCGACATGCCCTTCCGTTGGCAGGAGTGCCTGCAGTTCCCGGGCGTGTGGGACTTTGGCGCGATCGAGCACACGCTTGCCGGGCTGGGCGCCACGGCGGCCGACGATGCGCTTGCCGTGGTTCCGGCACAGGAGCTGCTCGACGATGCCCGCGAGGCCATCCGCGTGGCGCGCGTTGGCGAGCGTGTCGTCGTCTATCTGCCGCGCACCACGGCGCTCAAGTTTAAGCTCGACGGCGCGCGTGGCTGGACGGCGACGGTTCTCGACATGGAGAACAAGCACATCGCCAAGCTGCCCGTGCGCGATAACGGCGACGGCACCGTGCGCGTGGCCCAGCACCCCTTTGAGCACGACGCCCTGGTGATCCTGGCCCCCGAGCGCTAACGCCCGAGTTTCGATCTCGAGCTTCACCCTTCGGCCCGGGTACCTCCCCTTTCTCCGACACAACAGCTCAGTCCCCTTTATAAGTTGCGGTGGAATAGTTCCTAAATGACAGCCCGGGCCGGCCAAACAAGAACTATTTCACCGCAACTGCTGTCTCGGGCGGTCGAGGACAAATGCGTAACAGCTCGGGTGTCGCGTGGATACTAGGACCCGTTCTCTATTAAAATGGTTCTCCGGACATCTAAGCGGCTGGGGGTTACCATGAGGGACCTGGGAAATACAACCGCATACCTGCGCCGGGGCATACGGGAAATTCTGTGCCTGGCGCTTTTCTTTTTCACGTTTTTGGCCGGCAAGTACTTCTTTGACCTGCGCGTGGCCGAATTTGTGCCGTCAAGCGAGGTCGTCATCTACGAGAGCATTATCCTCGGTTCGAGTGCGATCGGCTATTTCGTGCGTCCCATCCTGTACTATCGCCGGCCCCAAGCAATCGATACGATAAGCGAAATCACGGGCGTGCTGCTGGTGTCGGCATTGCTGTTGATGGTCATGGCGGTTCGGTTTGACATGATGATCCTTGGGGCTCTGGTCGCGTGCGGCGCGCTGGGTTATTGCGGATCGGTCGTTCACGCCAACTTTGCACGCCGCTTTGCGCGGACGCCCTGTTTGGCGCGCGCAGCGGCGCTTTCCTATGCCTTGGGCGTTATGGTCCAGGTGTTCAACCATGTGGTGCTGCCCGCGGGCATTCTGCAGCAGTTTGTTCTAGTTGTCTGCGCCATCGTCCAAGTGGTGCTGCTTCACGGCGTTCGCCGCGCCAAACTGCGCGACGAGTCCGATCCCGAGTTCGATGTCGGTTTTGCCGAGCTGTCGGTCGACGCACTGGAATATGGCGCCAAATGGCAAAGCGACCCCGAGGCAAAGGCGGCGTTTCGTGCCGCCGTGGTGCGCCTGACAGTGGCGACCGCCGGTCTCACCGGCGTGTTCGCCGCCCTCAACGTGGGACTCACGATTTCTCATGCTGCCGGCGTCATCGATTTAGGCAACTGGCCGCGTCTGCTGCTGGTCGTAGGTGCTTTAGCTGCCGGCGTCCTGTACGACCTGCGCGGACGCTCGTATATGAATATCATCATGACGTGCGCCGCCATGCTGTCCGCGCTCTCATTCTTTGCACTCATCACCGACGATAATGGTGGCAACGTGCTCGCCGCCACGATGATCTTCTACCTAGGCTCGGGCTTTTTTGTGGTGTTCTTTACCACGAAGTTCGCTGCGATTTCGATGTATGCGCGCTGGTCGTATCTATGGCCGTGTATGGGCCGCGTCATCAACAGCATCAGCGCACTGTTGGTGACGGCACCGGCGGTGGCGATTATCTTGAGCCGGAACGTACTGGTGGCGGTGGCCGCGACGCTCGTGCTGCTTGCGGGTATTGCGATTTCGCTGTTGGGGCAGTTTGGGCGACATGTCGACGAGGCGGTGCAGCAAGGCGAGCTGGCATTTGCCACCGACGATCTTGGTGTGAGCTGCGCGCCCGATCAGGCGGACACGGTGCCCTTGGAAGCGCCGGAGCTTTCGTTTGACGAACGACTTAATGGCTTTGTTGCCACCTTTGAGCTCACCAAGCGCGAGCGCGATGTGCTGGAGGCGCTGGTCGTATCGGACGACAGCGTGCAGGACGTGGCGGCATCGCTGTTCCTTTCGCGCTCCACACTCTATCGACACATCGCCTCGATCAACAAAAAGGTCGGCACTAACTCGCGTGTGGCGCTCGTCAGTCTCTTCTGGTCCTGGGCTCCCCAAGGCTAGCCAACCACCACAAAGGGGACAGGCACCTTTGTGGTGGTTTTGGGCCGCCGGCTTGGTAAAGCGTGCCGGCAGCGATGGGCTGGCTGCGCTAAACTGTGAAGCACGAACGCCTAATCGAGAGGAGCCCGCATGGAGGCTTACAAGCAAGAGTTCATCAAGTTTATGGTCGAGTCCGACGTGCTTAAGTTTGGCAGCTTTACGCTCAAGAGCGGTCGTCAGTCCCCGTTCTTTATGAACGCCGGCGCCTACGTGACGGGCTATCAGCTCAAGAAGCTGGGCGAGTATTATGCCCAGGCCATCCACGATAACTTTGGCGACGACTTCGATGTGCTGTTTGGGCCTGCCTACAAGGGCATTCCGCTGGCTGTCGTGACCGCGATTGCCTACCACGAGCTGTATGGCAAGGAGGTCAAGTACTGCTGCGACCGCAAGGAGGCCAAGGATCACGGCGCCGACAAGGGCAACCTGCTGGGCTACGAGCCCCAGGACGGCGACCGCGTGATCATGGTCGAGGACGTCACTACCTCGGGCAAGTCCATCGACGAGACCTATCCCAAGGTCAAGGCTGCTGCCGATGTCGAGATTAAGGGCCTGATCGTGTCCCTCAACCGCATGGAGGTCGGCAAGGGCGGCGTCACCACCGCGCAGAAGGAGATCGAGGCAAAGTACGGTTTCCCTGTCGCGAGCATCGTCTCCATGGCCGAGGTCGTCGAGACCCTCTACAACCACGAGATCGACGGCAAGGTCGTCATCGACGACGAGCTCAAGACCGCCATCGACGCCTACTACGAGCAGTACGGAGCCCGTTAGTTACGCGGTTTTACCAAACCGCGTAACGGCTCGACGCTGCGCGGGCCGCATTTGGACAATCTGACGTTCAACTTCAAGGGCGCGACCAGAAGGTCAGCGCCCTTTCGTTTCACGTCACCTTGCCTCAAATGCGACCCGCTCGCTGCCGTTGCCAAAACATCGGCGTTGCCTTGGTCGGCACTTGGGGACGTTCCTTTTCTGCCGGCAGTTTGGGACACTCCTTGCACCAGATTCTAATAACGAGTTTAAGGCGTAAATGGTTATTAGAGTTCACATGAACAGTCTAACGACGAAAAGTCGCGCTTACAGAAGTTGCGGGGAATGGAGGAAAACGTACCATCCAGAATGAGCGTGGATAATCTTCCGCTTTTGGCCCGTATGCGGGCTCAAAGTGGGAGATTATCCACTCTCGTTAGATAAGTGTCCGAAAATCCACGCTCGTTTTACTTCAGGCCCGGCAGGCGGGTGTAGGGGAATGAGCGCTCTAGGAACTCGGCGCAGCGGGTGTAGTCTTTGGCGAAGTAGCTGCTGTAGAGTGAATCGAGCACGTATTGCACGGCGATGTGGCTGGCGAACTGCGTGATGCGGTGCGTCATGCTCTCGTGGTCGCTCACCGTGAGGTAGGCGGCAAAGCCGGGATGAATCCGCGCGCAATACGGTGTGCCGATGACAATGACGGGAACATGTCGGCTGCTGAGGATCGGCAAGATTTCCTTGAGGTTGGGCGCGAGACCGCTGTAGGAGATGACGATTGCCGCATGGTCGGGGCCCGAGGCGAGCGCCGTGCGTACCTGGGCTTCGACGCCGTCGTAGCACGTTGCGCTCTTGCCGGCCGAAAGCAAGCGGTCGCGGAACATCCCCGCTGGATAGAGGTTGTGCGAGCCCGTGTAGATATCGACCTGCCGTGCCTTCACGATCAGTTTGGCGGCGTGGTCGAGCTGCATGGGGTCGAGCATCTCCTGTGTCTCGGCCAGCGTGGTCTGGTAGAGACCCTCCATGCGTTCCATAACCTGTGCAGGCGTGGATGTGGCATCGAAGGGAAAGTTGATATCCACGTCGCGGCGGTTGCCCGCCTCGGTCGCCAGGCGGATGAGCTCGACCTTGAGGTCCTTAAAGCCCTCGAGGCCGAGCTTTTTGCAAAAGCGGTGCACGCTCGCGACCGAAATGTTGGTGCGTGCGGCGAACTCCTTAATGGACAGTCCACGGATTTCCTCGCCCATGGCAAGGGCCGAGATGCCGAGTTGCTGTTCGGTGGGGGTAAGGCCCTGCGCCTCGGAAATCTTGCGTTTGATATCCATGCGAACTCCCGCACTCACTAAACCGACCAAAAAGGGACAGGGTTATTTTGACACTATTTGGCAGGTATCAGGAAGTGTCAGGGGCGGGGCGGCGGCAGGCAGCGGGCGCGAAAAGAAGTGTCGGGTTTGGCGCGCCCGCCCCTGCATGTCTCCCGCGTGGGCGATACTCGGCTTATCGACCCACGATGCAAAGGAGATGCTCATGGCAAACATCAAGTTC
>CAKUFW010000059.1 GCA_934650975.1 uncultured Collinsella sp.
TGATAATGCCCCCCCCCCACGTTTTCGCTTTATCCTTGTTTAACAATTGCTAATTGAAACTGGAGATAAACATGGATGACTCTTTTTTTAATTTATACGCCAGCTGCGATGATGAAAAATTACGCAAGTCACTTCTCGGCTTAAGCTCCCTCCAGTCGTTCAAAAAAGGCGATATTATTCTTGGAATGGGAGAACGACAAGAATGGATTTATTTCCTCTACAGCGGAATAGCCTGTGCCTATTCCTTAGAGCACGACGGGACGGAAGTTGTTGATTGCATAATGGATAAGAAAGGGATGCCCGTTATGCCAAGCGCCTGTCTAAACGAACCCTCCCCCTTCTTTATCGAAGCTTTATCCGATTGCACCCTAACTAGAATCAATTTGCAGCAAATCGAGAACTTGCGGCAAACGCACGCAGGAGCTGCATCTCTTTTCAACAGTTTCCTGTCAAAGGCGTGGCTAGACCATCATGAATTAGAATCCGCCCTGAGACGACTTCCCGCACGTCAAAGATACGAATGGTTTCTTACTTCATATCCAAATGTTATAGACGCAATCCCACATTCGAAAATTGCTTCGTTTCTGGGAATGTCACCTGTGACTCTTTCTAGAATCAGAAACACCCACAGCAACCTGCGATAGTCCTCAAGAGGATCACGCATCCCTTTACCTCGCTATCAGAACCCCCATAACGTTTTACATTTGGGTACACTCGCTATGGCTGTATACCTTGGCCGTGGAAGTATTCACATCCTCGAGCCGTGAGACAAGGAGCGCGCATGGGCAGAGACGGTAAGAAGGAAGCCGAAAAGGCGAAAGACAAGAGCAAATCGAACGGAATTAAGATCACGCTTGCCCAGCCGGGCAAACATGCCTCAAAAAAAGAAGGCATGAAGGTCGACAAGGCCGTCAAGAAGTTCCGCAAGCTCGAGGGCAAGCTGTGGACCCGCGAGTACTTGCTCAAGATTGCCGAGTTCGATGGCGCGACCATCGCCCCCGCCAACGGCGCTGCCGCCCGTGCCGATGCCATGGGCACCCTTGCCGGTGAGCATCACAAGCTCCTGACCAGCGAAAAGTCCGTTGAGCTTGTGCGTTCGCTGGCACGCGAGACTGTCGCCGGCGGCAAGATCGACGACCCGCAGCTGCTCGACGAGATTCGCGTGCTCGGTCGCGACCAGCGCGAGGCCAGCGCTATC
The DNA here is from genome assembly GCA_934650975.1 of uncultured Collinsella sp. Classification (GTDB taxonomy): domain Bacteria; phylum Actinomycetota; class Coriobacteriia; order Coriobacteriales; family Coriobacteriaceae; genus Collinsella. The sequence continues at coordinate 1,199 of CAKUFW010000059.1, forward strand.
CCCACCGAGGAAGCCGAGGCCTGGACCAGGCTCACTTGCGAGGCCGACGCCGTGTGGCACAAGGCAAAGGCGGCCAACGACTGGGCGAGCTTTGAGCCCTACGTGGACAGGATCGTCGGGCAGCTTAAGCGCCAGGCCCAGCTTATGGACCCCAAGCGCGACCCGTACGACGTGTGGCTCGACCAGTACGAGCGCGGCCTTTCCACCCAGAACTTCGACGCATTCTGCAACGAGGTCAAGGCCACGGTCGTGCCACTCGTGCACGCCATCGGCGAGCGCGGCCAGCAGCCGGCTGCCGACTTTTTGCACGCCCATGTGCCCGAGGCTGCCCAGCGCGCCATGAGCTTTGACCTGATGAAGCTTGTGGGCCTGGACCTGGACGACACCACGCTCGCCTTTACCGAGCATCCGTTTAGCGAGGGCTTCTCGGTGGGCGACGCGCGCATCGCCACGCACATCTATGAGGACGATTGCATCTCCAACGTCTACAGCATCATCCACGAGGCCGGCCACGCCATGTACGAGTTGGGCGTGAACCCCGCTTACGCGCGCACGTGCCTGGAAGGCGGCACCTCCATGGGCATCCACGAGAGCCAGAGCCGTTTCTTTGAGAACACCGTGGGTCGCAGCCGTGCCTTTATGGGCCCGCTGCTCGAGGTGCTGCGCCGCCACGCGCCCGAGGTCTACGGCAACGTGGACGAGGACGCGCTCTACCGCGCCGTGAACATTGCGCATCCGTCGCTGATCCGCACCGAGGCCGACGAGCTCACCTATCCGCTCCATATTATGGTGCGCTACCAGATTGAGCGCATGCTGTTTGCCGGCGAGGCCACGGCCAAGGATATCCCCGCGCTCTGGAACCGCTTTATGGACGAGTACCTGGGCATTCCGGTTCCCGACGACACGCGCGGCTGCCTGCAGGATACGCACTGGAGCGGCGGCTCGTTTGGCTACTTCCCCACGTATGCGCTGGGCAGCGCCTACGATGCCATGTTTGTTCCTGCCATGTGCCGCGACGGCGTCGACCTTACCGGCGCCTGCGCGAGCGGCGACCTGGCACCCGTCAGCGCATGGCTGGGCGAGCACATTTGGCAGTGGGGCCGCGCCAAGGACGCGCCGGTGCTCATAAAGGGCGCCTGCGGCATGGCATTCGACGCCCGCTACTACTGCAGCTACCTCCAGGACAAGTTCACCACACTCTACGAGCTGTAAGGCATACATCTAGTCATTGGGGGCTTGTGCAAAAAAGGGCAAATATGAGTACTGTTGCCATGCTTGTAACATTTAATTTGGGCTAAAAAGAGGTCCTAAGTGAGATTTATTCTTACTTAGGACCTCTTTTATTGGACATATGAGAAGATATGCAAGTCGGAATGGTGTTCAAACGGCGCCAATATGAGCTTTGAAGGCAAAAATCGCTGCTACCAAATTAGTAACAGTACTCATATTTGCCGTTTTTTGCACACTGCCTATTAGGACCCCCTGCCAAACAGCTCCGAAGGCCCCTACAAGGCCTCCAGCGCTCCCGCGATGCGCTTCATGGCGGCGTTGGCGGCTGCTTGGTCGGGAGCCTCGGCCAGCACGCGAATCACCGACTCGGTTCCGCTCTTGCGCACGAGCACGCGGCCCTCGCCCGCCAGCGAAGCCTCGGCCTCGGCAATGGCGGCCTGCACACCCATGTTATCGAGCGCGGCATCCTTGTCCGCCACGCGCACGGCAACCTGAGCCTGCGGCAACAGTTTGCACGGAGCCGTGAGCTGCGAGAGCGTCTCGCGCTCGGCGCGAATCACTTCCATCACGCGCAGCGACGTCATAATGCCGTCGCCCGTGCGCTCGATATCACCAAAAATCGTGTGGCCCGTCTGCTCGCCGCCCAGGCTGTAACCGCCCTCGCGCATCTTGGCATACACATGACGGTCGCCCACGCCGCTGGTCACGGCGCTCAGACCGGCAAGCTCCAGCGACTTGATCAGGCCAAAGTTGCTGGCGATCGTCGGCACCACGGTACCGCCCGAAAGGCGACCGTGCTTGTTCAGATACACACCGCACACATACAGAATCTGGTCGCCGTCGACCACGCGACCGCGCTCGTCCACGGCCAGGCAGCGATCGGCATCGCCGTCATAGGCAAAGCCCACATCCAGGCCCTGCTCCACCACGTGGCGCTGCAGGCGCTCCATATGCGTGGAACCGCAGTCGACGTTAATGTTGAAGCCATCGGGCGCGGCGTTAATCACGCGCACGTCGGCGCCCAGAGCATCGAACACCGGCTTGGCCACCGAGGACGCCGAGCCGTTAGCGCAGTCCAGGCCAATCTTGACGCCCTGCAGCGAAAAGTTCGCGCTGGCGATGAGCGAGGCAATGTAGCGGTTGCGGCCCTGCATGTAGTCCACCGTGGCGCCAATGTGGTTGCCTGTGGCCAGCGGCACCTCGGTCTTGCCATCGATGTAGTCCTCGATGAGCTCCAGCACGTCCTCGTCCATCTTAAAGCCGTCGCTGTTGACGAGCTTGATGCCGTTATCGCAAAACGGGTTGTGGCTCGCGCTGATCATGATGCCGCAATCGAAGCAGCCCTCCACGGTCTGGTGCGCCACGCCCGGCGTCGGAATCACGTGCAGCATGTAGGCGTCCGCACCGCTCGCGACCAAGCCACTCACCAGCGCCGCCTCGAACATATAGCTGGATCGACGCGTGTCCTTACCCACGATGACGCGCGCCTTAGCACTGCGATTGGCGCCGTAATACCAGCCCACAAAACGGCCGATCTTATAGGCGTGCTCTACCGTCAGCCCAACGTTGGCCTCGCCGCGAAAGCCGTCGGTGCCAAAGTACTTCATAAGAGGTCCTCTCTATAGACAAAGGCGCGCCGCCAAAGCAACGCGCCGCCAGGCTATTATCCTTTAAAGCAACCGCAGGGGCTATACCGTCAGGAACATCATCACGATGATCATGGCAAAGCCGATCAGATCGGTCGGCAAAAATACCGTTCCCAGCATAACCGCGCTGGTAATAGTTGCCGAAACCGGCTCCACGGTTCCGATCAGGCTCGCGCGCACCGAACCGATGTCCTTAACGCCCTGCATATAGAGCATGTACGCCAAGAACGAGCCCACGATCACAAACACCGCAAGCGCCTCGATGCCGGCTGCGTCCAGCGCCGGCATATGAGCCCACGGCTGGACCACGGCACACGAAACCACGCCCGCCGTGAGCATGGCAGAGCCTGTAACGATGGGGCTGCCGTATTCGGGCAGAATCTTTGCGGGGATCACCGCCATGCAGGTGGCACTGACCGCGCACATAAGGCCCGCGACCAGGCCGAGCGGCGAGATGCTCAGGCTGGTGGGGTCGCCGCCAGTTGCGATCAAAAACGTACCGCCCAGAGCCAGGCCGATGCCGATAACCTCGCGCGTACGCGGCATACGGCGATCGATGACGCAGGTGTATCCCATAATGATGACCAGCTGCAGGCACTGGAGCACCGTCGCGGTTCCGGCGTTGGTCAGGCGCACGGCCGAAAGATAGCAAAACTGATTGAACAGCAGACCAAAGGCGGTAAAGAGCAGCAGCTGTCTGCGGTCGGCAGGCGTGGTCCACAGCTTGACCAGGCGCGCACGATCGCGCGTGACGACCACGACCATAAACAGCAGGCCGGCGAGAATCTGACGTACGCTCATGAGCCACAGGGTATCGACGTGGTAGGTATCGAACAGAAAGCTCGCGCTAGTACCCGAGAAGCCCCAAAACGAACCACCCACCAGCGTGGCCAGAACGCCCGTGATCATCTTGCGCGTCGAGGCGCTGTTAAGGCGGTCGCGCCACGCGCGGCGCGTGCTGCGGCTCAGCTCGTCGGTCCCCTCCGGCACGACAAAATCGGACGCGGCCGTCATCGGCACCGAAGCCTTTTCATGGGTATGCCGGACCGAGCGCTCCTGTTTCATTCCACTCCCCCGAAATCAATTGCCAACAAAGCGCTCAAACTGTAGCACGACTATTGGTATGAAAAAGCGGATGTTTTAGAACATCTACGAGCGTCCAAATTGTGGGGACGAAAGGAATGATGGAAGGCCGCTATGCCGAGGGGTTGGGGTCGTCTGGAGCGCTTGGGTCGGAATCGCCCGGGGCACTCGGCTCAGCCTCGGCGTCGGGCTCAACACGATCCTTGGCATCATCCTCGTCGCCAGCACCATCCTGATCCTGCTCGCGGCGACGTTTTTCGCGAATCTGCTCCACGGCAGCGCGCAGGGCGGCCTCGTCCTCGGCACGCGCCACGTCTTGCGTGGTCTTGACCATATGGCGAATCTCGAGCACCAGCAGCACGATCAGCGGCACCACGATAAGCGGGAAGAACAGCAGCGGATTGGTGAGCAGCGACACCACCACGCCCAGGCCTGCCGAGACAAAGACCACGCGGCCCACCACATCGGCGGCGGGCACGGGCGCGGCGTCCTCGACCGGATTGGCATCGCCCTTGGTGTGGTAGACCGGCGAGCCGTCGGGCGCGGCTTCCACAGATACGATGCGGTGCGTGTTGAGCGAACCCTCCAGCGCGTCATCGGACGAATGGAAGGTGATGATATCGCCCACCTGGTAGGCCTGGCTGTTGTCGGTATCGACGACGATAAACGAGTGCACGGGAATCGCCGGCTCCATCGAGCCGGTCAGCGTGCGCATAAAGCCGTAGCCCATGATGGTGGGAATCTCGCCGGCGGGCGTGAACACCGTGCGCAGCAGCACCACAAAGGCGACCAGGATCACCACGGTCGCCAGCACGTTGATCACGCGGAGCACGTGCTTCATCACTCGTCGGTGTCCTTTGCGGAAGCGTTGGCATCAGCGGCGTCATCGACCTCGGCGGTATCCGCTGCAGGAGCGTCGCCCTCGCCAGCAGCAACCTCATCGGCATCTCCGCGCAGGCGGGCCAGCAGATAGCGCGACAGGCTGTTGCCCTCGGCACGACGCTCGGCGCGGGCGCGATCGCGCACGGCCTGCTCCAGCTCGTGCGCCAGCGAATCCAGGCGCTGCTGCATCTCCGCGCGAGCGGCTTCGACCTCGCGCTCGCAAGCGGCGCGGGCGGCGGCAACTTCCTGCTCAATGCGCTCCCCAGCCTCGAGCTCGGCTGCGGCAATACGCGCGTCGGCATCGGCGCGGGCCTCCTCGGCAGCGCGCGTGGCGGCGTCGCGCTCGGCGGCAGCGGCGGCAATCTTCTCGTTAGCATCCACCGCAGCCTGCTCCACGGCAGAATCGGCGGCAGCGCGGGCGGCGTCGATCGCGGCATCGGCAGCCTGCTGAGCAGCGGAGACCTTCGCCTCGGCTGCGGCAACGGTGTCGGCGAGTTTCTGGTCCGCGGCGGCAGCGGCGGCATCGGCTGCCTCCTGCGCGGCTCGGGCATCGCGCTCGGCCGTCAACTGCACTTCCTCAATCTGCAGCCTGGCGGCATCCAACTTGGCATGCAGCTCGGCGACTTCCTTGGCAGAGGACTCACGCACAGAGGCGAGCTCGGCCGCAGCAGCGTCCTTGGTGGCCTGAAGCTCGGCAGCATCGGCAGCCGTCTTGGCAGCCAGGGCCGCGGCAGACTCGCTCTTAACCTGCGCAACCTGCGCAGCAGCAGCCTGCTCGGCGGCGGTAACCTTGGCTTCCGCGTCCGCGCGAGCGGCAGCAACCTCGGCATCTGCCTCGGCGCGCATCTGCGCCAGCTGCGCCGCTGCGGTCTCGCGCGCCGCAACAGCGTCGGCCTCGGCGGCCTTCTTGCCCGCCTCGACATCCTCGAGCGAGCCTTGCAGCTCCTCGACATCGGCCTCGGCAATCTGTGCGCGCTGCGTCAGCGCCAGCTCACGCGTCTTGGCCTCGTCCAGCTCGTCGGCCAGGTCGTCGCGCTCATCGGTCAGCGCGTGCGCCTGCACCTTCCAGGACTTGACCTGCCCTTGCAGCTCCTCGATCTGCTCGCGCGCCTCGGCCAGCGCCTGCTCGGCATCGAGCTGAGCCTGCGTGACCTCCTCCACAAACACACGGCGGACCTCGACATCGGGCAGGTCGGGGCTATCGACCTGCTCCTCCTTAATCTCTTTAATAAACTTGGGCGCCACCGGCGCGTGTTGCACGCTCTCGAGCTCCTGCAGGTTGCGCTCGTCGTCGGTCAGGCTCTTAAAGACGGCGTAGTTGTTGATGAGGTTGGTGTACATCTGCACCATGTACTCGTCATCGAACGCCAGCGACTGCTGCTGCACGTCGATGTTGTAGCCCACCTTGTCGTAGCGCTCCATAAACTGCCACAGCTGGTAGCACTTGCGGTAGTTGGGGTCCTTCATGATGAGGTTGGTGCGCTGGATGGGGCTGCGGACCGCGCTGCAGCCGTTCATAATCTGGCAGAACGACGCGCCGCGCAGCGCCATGACCAGGCGGCGCACGCGGTCGATGCGCATAAAGACGTCCATGTTGTCGGCGTCGTTCTCGGCAAAGCTCTGGCGGTTCTTGACCGTCATCTCAACGTTGTACTCGATCTCCTCGTACGCATCGTCGATCTTGCTGTGCATCTTAAAGCGGTTGCGGATCTCGTTGCCCGTCGACCAAAAGATCACGTCGGTACGCTTGTCCACAAACGTCAGCAGACGCTGAATCAGGTGGTAGATAAAGCGATTCTCGTACAGGTCGTACGTCTCGACGGTATTGACGTTGAGGATGCGCGTGGGATGGACGCCGCCATCGTCGCTCGGTGCCAAAAACTGCGTGTTCTGGCTCAGATGGCGAACACTGTCGGCGCTAATCTTTTTGGCGAGCGAGACCGGCACCACCTCTTCCTCGGTGGTGATAAAGCGGCGCGGCTTTTCGATAATGGTGTTGATGGCGTCGAGCGAGTCCTCGATCATGCTGATCCATTCCTCGTCCACCACCTTGACGAGCTCCTCGCGCTGCTGCTCGATCGTGGTGCCCGAGGCCTGCGCCATCTCAAACAGATAGCGAAAGTAGCGGCTGTCCTCCTGGATGGGCTCCATCTGCTCGGAGAAGCTGGTATAGAGGTCCTGAATGGTCTCGGACATGGGTTACTCCATAGGTTGGATCGATCGGGGGAAGGCGCGCGGGACAAGGACTACTGATCGCCTTATCCCACGCCCCGCGCTCGCACGCGCTTAGTAGAAGTTCTGGATCCGCTGCAGGTACATGACGGAATCGGGCAGGCCGCCCTCGCCAAAGGTCTTCTCGATGTACTCGATCAGGCCCTTCATCTCGTCGCGCACAAAGCTCACGTTCATGGACTCAAACTTCTTGAGCACCTTGCGGGCGATGATGTAGTCCATGCCGCCCAGCTCGGTGCCGCCGCACGCCACGTACACGGGGATAAAGTCGTACATCTGCTTGATGATACGGTTGCCAAACGCAAGCTTAAAGCGGGTCTGCAGGTACTGGTCCAGCTTGTGCATCTTCTGCAGCAGCTCGTCGTCGATCACATACTCGACCTTGGCCTTTTGGAACAGATACTGCAGGTGGTCGGCCGTCACGTGCACGCGCTCGTGCGGCTCGCACTCAAACGCGTCGGCGCGCTCGTTGAGCTCGATGGGGATCGCGCGGTCGTACACCTTGTCCGTGATGGTAAAGGTGGAGTCGTCGTTGTTGGCCGTGCCAATGAACCACAGGCTGTCGGGGATGGTGAGCTTGCCGTCGTGGAGCGCCTTGGGGTCGGCGGCCCACTGGGTGGGGACCAGGTCGAGCACCCACTCATCGTGGCTGGGCATCTCGAGCACCGACAGGATCTCGGCAAAGTAGTACTCCACGCGGGCGAGGTTCATCTCGTCGAGCACGATCATGGACGGGTCCTGGCGCAGACCCGCCTCGTACACGGCGCGGAGGAACTCGGTCTCGTTGAAGCGCTTGGAGAACTCGTTAAAGTAGCCGAGCACCTCGGTGCGGTCGCGGAAGCTCGGCTGCACCGACACGATGGTCGCGGGGTTGTCCAGGTAGCGGCTAAAGCTGTAGGGCAGCGATGTCTTACCGGTACCCGAGATGCCCTCCAGGATCAGCAGCTTGGAGGCGGCCATGCCGGCCACAAAGCGACGGATAATCTCGGGCGTGTAGTAGAGCTTCATCTGGCTGCACGCAAATGCGCGGAAGCTGTCGACAAAGTCCTCGAGCGAGATGGCGTCGTCGTAGACCGGGGACTCCCAGTCGCGGTACTTGAGGTCCACGAGCGACAGCTTGGGGAAGCGGTTGGCCTGGGCGATCTCTTTTTCCTCGGCAAGGGTCTTGGCCTCGACGGTGGCCTTGGCCATGGCGGCTGCGGCATCCTTGACGCCCTCGCCGTCGAGCGCGAGCGACGCGTTGCCCGACATGACGGCCGTGGCGCCCTCGCCCGCGGCAGCACCGGCACCCGCAGCGGCACCCACGACGTTGCCCACCGTGGGCAGGTGGTCGTCGGCCAGAGCCGAGGCGCCCACGTACGGAATCTGCTTGGTACCGCCCATGGCGTTGACCTTGAGCGCCAGCAGCTTGTTCTTCTCGTCCATGAGATCGAGCACCTGCTTGTTGAGGCGGCCGATCTCGCGGTAGAGCGCCTTGTTGGACGTATCGTCGCGATGCAGGCGACGGTTGATGCGATAGCGGTGCACCAGGATGGCCACGATCAGCACGGGGACCGCGATGAGCATGGCAAACAGAATGACCGCGCCGATCTTGCCCACCAGGTCAAACGTGGTGAAGTAGGTCATAAAGATGTTGAAGTACTCAACCCAGCCAAACACCAGCAGGTTAAGGATGGAGCTCACGACGGCAACGACGTTGTAGACGACCTTTGCCAGCAGCTCCCAGGCAAATCCCAGAAACTCACTCACCGTCGCTGTCCTCCTGCTTGTTTGCGTTCATCGCCGCCTCGGCCTCGGCCTTCAAACGGCGGGCTTCCTCGAGCTTGGCCTCGGCCTGGGCGAGCTGCTCGGCAGCGTTATCGGCCGTGACGGTGGCGGCAGCGCCCTTGCCCTCGGCGTCCACGATGGCGGCCGCGGCGGCCAGGCGGTCCTCCTCGGCCATGGCACGCTTAAGGTTCATGCCCACCACGATAAGGTGGTACACCTGGTAGATAAAGAACAGCAGCATGGGCAGCACGATCACAATGAGGAAGCCCATGGAGCTGGACAGGAAGTCCATGACCTTGCCCATCTGCGGCAGCGCAAATAGGTACTTGCCCACAATGTCACCGTCGCTGATGATGTGCGTATCGGCCACGTCGTTGTTGTCGCCCTTGGTGGTAAAGCTGCGCATGCCGTTGACCTCGTCGATCGCGGCGATGCGGTGCGTGTTGAGCGCGTACTCGTTGTCGATGATGGTGTGGAACGTCACGATGTCGCCTACCTCGAGCTTGGAGGTGTCGCACTTTTGGATGACGATGAGGTCGCCTTTGTTAAACGTGGGCGACATGGAGTCGGACTGCACGGCGAGCGGGGTGAAGCCGGCGATGTCGGACACGCTGCCGTCCTCGCGCGTGGCGAGCGTGGTAAACGCATACAGGGCCGCCACCAGGATGATGATCCACATGACGACACTCAGTGCGATGGATGCGACTTTTTTAACAGATTGCATGATGTCCCTTACTACCGTGTCTGACTAGGTCGTGCGCGGCCGGGCGGCCGCCGTGCGTATCTACTGTTCCTCGATGCCCTCAAAGCGCATCGAAACCGAATAGTTAGCTCCCTTTAGCATATTAGTGCAACTTGGGTCCGTTCCCTCGAGCCATATGCGAACGGTTACCGGCTTATCCGTATCCTTTATCAGATCGAACATGTCACTCGCCGCGGTGGCCTCACCCGAGCCGAGCCCGAAGACCGTCGCCGAACCAGATGAGCCGCCGCCCCCGTTGGGGTTGTAGACCCAGGTTTGGCCGTCGGCGGTAAAGCTCATGCGCATGGCGCTGGCCATCCCCTCGGTGTCGGAGCTAAACCGCGTGCCGGAGGCGCCGTTGTCGCCGTCCTGCCCGGTCAGGCGCACGCGCAGGTCCGTACTGCTCATAAAATGCAGCGTAAACTCCAGGTAGGCGCCGGTGGCGGGGTCGGCGGTGGAGCCGTCCTCAAAGGTGAAGGTCTGGTAGTCGCTCGTGGTGACGGGCTTGAGCTTGGACGCGTCGATGTCCACGCCCTTTTCGCTGGCGATGCGTGCCGAGATCTGGTCGAAGCCCAGGCTGTGGACGTACTCTTCGAACGTGGCGTGCTCGTCCAGGTCAAAGCGCAGCGAGCCGTCGGCGTTGGCGTCGATCATGAGCATGCGGGTCTTAGCGCTATCGGCGATGGAGAACCAGGCGAACGTTGCCATGGCTATCGCCACCAGCGCAAACAGCACCAGCACCACGGTGGTGGTGAGCTTGCGGCGCAGGTCGGTGTCGGCGGGGGCGGCGGCGTTGGGCTTGCCGGTGGCAGCGAGTTGCTTACGTGTCATGGCTACTCACCGTCCAAGGTCGCAAAGAGGGCCAGGTGCAAGGTACCCGGGTCCTGGTGCAGGTAGTCGGCGCTATCGGGGTCGGTACCCTCGATGTAGTAATAGATGTCCAGGCGATAGGTCTGGCCCAGCGCCAGCGTGGCGAGCACGTTTTGCGGGCGCGTTGCCGTCTCGCTGGTGTCCAGGGTAAAGGCGGCCGGGTCCTGCTTCACATCTGCGCCGCAGGCGAGCTGGCCGTTTTGCCAGCCCAGCAGCATGCCGTCGGTGTAGCCGGCAAGGCCGGCGGGGGCGGTCGTCGGGTGCTCGCCGCGATGGCCGCTGTCGGAGCTGTCGAGCTCAAAGATGTTGGTCGCCAGTACCTGGCTGCCGTTCGAGATCTTGATGCCCACGCGGGCCGCGCGCAGCAGCTCGGCGTCGGC
>CAKUFW010000060.1 GCA_934650975.1 uncultured Collinsella sp.
GGCCACTTAATGTGGCCTTCGTCTTGCGCAGGACTGTCCGAGCAGGCAATCAAATATATTGCGGGCGGGCACGCGGCCCAACTTACAGTTACGACAGCGCAATACCGCCAAGCCAGCCCCAGCGCACGCCAGAGCCAGTGCCATAGAAGCTAATGAACGAGTCAAGCGACTTAGACGTAATGGCGCCCTCGTTGCTCATAACGATGCCACCGCCAACATAGATGCCCACATGACCGTAGAGCAGACCAGGCGTGCCGGTGCCGCTGTGCGACGAGTCGGCCACGATCATGCCCACCTGCAGCGCCGAACGATCGGAGCTATAGCACCAGGCGTTGAACATGTCGCACGCGTTGCCGCCAAAGTAGCCCACGCCGGCGTTGCGGAACACGTTGGTAACCCAGGCGGCGCACCAGTTCAGGCCAGGCGAAGGCGTAGAGTAGCATGCGTTGACGACAGCCTGCTGTTTGCCCGATCCGGCGTTCTGCTGCGGGGTTCCGGGAGCGTACGAACCGCCGCCCGAGTTCGAACCGCTCGAAGAGTTGTTCTTGTTCGCCGCAGCCGCAGCAGCTGCGGCGGCCTTCTTGGCGGCCTCCTCGGCCTGGGCGGCAGCGAGAATCTCGGAATCGCGCTGGGCCATGAGCTCCTTGACGTCATCGGAAAGGCCGTTCAGCACGGTCTGGACCTCTTGCTGCTTGGCCTGCATGTCCTGCATCTGGGCCGTCTGCTGGTCCTTGAGCTTCTCCAAGTCGGCCTTCTGCGACTCGAGCTCGGACTTTTGCGTGTCGAGCTCCTTCTGGATAGTCTGAATGTCCTCGATGGCGTCGCGATCGCTCTTGTTGATCTTTTCGACGTAATGAGCGTTGGCGACGAGTTCCTCAAACGAACCCGATGCCAGCAGCAGCGACAGGATATTGGTGCCGCCCGACTTGTAGCTGGCGGCAACGCGATCGGAAAGGTCGCCGCGCTTCTTTTTGAGCTCGGCCTTCTTGGTGTCGATCTGAGCCTGCGTCTCGTCAATCTGGCCCTGTACGCCTTCGATATCGCTGAGCGTCTGGGCATTCTTATTGGCGAGCGCCGCGTACTCGTTGGCGATGCTGTCGAGCTGGGCCTGGACCTCGTCGAGCTGGGCCTGGGCGGCATTCAGTTTGTCAGTGGTTTCCTTTGTGGCCTCAGCCGCATGGGCGCGAGCTGGCAAGCCAAAAAGAACGGCCGCGGAAGCGGCGCCGAAAAGAGCCTTAAGCGCAGTGCGGCGCGAAAGCTCCTGCGTAAAGATGGAATCGTTGTTTGGTGACATATGTACTCCGTTACATGTTTATTTATATGTCGCTCAACTTAAACATATTAGCGTACATAGAGCGCATCCCAACGATTTCCACGAACGGCAGCAAATCGCATGGTCGGTGGCTCGTAAATGCGTCCCAAGCTAAAGGCAAGGATTATGCAAGTAACACCCTATGAGTACGTTAACATCAATCCTCTGGTTTTCCTGCCCCGCGCGTTTTGGGCGCCCCTAGCTGCGCTATACTCCCCTCAAGAAGTGTTCCTGATTCGATAGGAGACTACATGTCCAAAGCACTCGACCCCAAAGACACCTGCGTCCTCGTTACCGGCGGCGCCGGCTTTATCGGCTCGCACACCGTCGTTCAGCTGCTCGAGGGCGGCTACCAGGTTGTCGTCGTCGATGACCTCTCCAACTCCAGCGCTGTCGCCATCGACCGCGTCAAGACCATCGTGGGCGACGAGGCCGCCAAGAACCTCACCTTCTACGAGGCCAACGTGCTCGACCGCGATGCGATGAACAAGATCTTCGATACCCACCAGATCGACCGCGTCATCCACTTCGCCGGCTTTAAGGCCGTTGGCGAGTCGGTGAGCAAGCCCGTCGAGTACTATCACAACAATATCGAGAACACCCTGGTGCTCATCGATGTCATGCGCAACCACGGCTGCAAGTCCATCATCTTCTCGAGCTCCTCGACCGTCTACGGCGATCCCGACAATCCGCCCGTTACCGAGGAGGACCCCAAGAAGCCCGCGACCAACCCCTATGGTTGGACCAAGTGGATGATTGAGCAGATTCTCATGGACGTCCACACCGCCGACCCCGAGTGGGACGTCGTGCTGCTCCGTTACTTCAACCCCATCGGCGCCCATCCGTCGGGCCTGATCGGCGAGGACCCCAAGGGCATCCCCAACAACCTGGTGCCCTACGTCGCCCAGGTCGCCGTGGGCAAGCTCGAGGCCGTTCAGGTCTTTGGCAACGACTACCCCACCCCCGACGGCACCGGCGTGCGCGACTACATCCACGTTTGCGACCTGGCTTCTGGTCACGTGGCCGCCCTCAACTGGATGAACGGCAAGACCGGCGTCGAGATCTTTAACCTGGGCACCGGTACCGGCACCTCGGTGCTCGAGGTCGTTGCCGCCTTCTCCAAGGCCTGCGGCAAAGAGCTGCCCTATGTGATCCGCGAGCGCCGCGCCGGCGACATCGCCGCCAACTGGTGCGATGCCTCCAAGGCCGAGCGCATGATGGGCTGGAAGGCTCAGTACGACATCGCGGACATGTGCCGCGACAGCTGGAACTGGCAGAGCCACAACCCCAACGGCTTCGCCGACGCTGAGTAGCCACTCCTCCGCGCTAGATTTTGGGCCCCGGTCTCCAATGTGAGACCGGGGCTTTTTTCATGGCATGTAACCATTCACCGAAATACTCCCAACTTTTTTATCTTGCATGTACATGTTTAAACAACATGTTTTACAATAGGCGTATCGAATCAGAACACCGGGGGCGGACTGTTCTTCCATCGGCAGGACGGCCCCACGACAAAAAGGTTGGTGAGCGCATTCATGGAGCGTGCAAGCGGTGTCCTCATGCCCGTCTCATCTCTGCCCGGCCCTTATGGAATCGGCGGCTTTGGTTGGAATGCCTACGACTTCGTCGATTTCCTCGCCACGTGCAAACAACATTACTGGCAGATTCTGCCCCTTACGACGACCAGCTATGGCGATTCGCCCTACCAGTCGTTCTCGGCCCGTGCGGGAAATCCCAACTTCATCGACTTCGCCGAGCTTATCGAGGCAGGTTACCTGGAGCAGCGCGATATCGACGGCGTGTACCTGGGCTCCGACCCCAGCAATGTCGACTATGGTGCCATCTTTGGTGGCCGTCGTCAGATTCTCGACCGTGCCGCCGAGCGCTTTGCCGCCGACAAGCCGGCCGACTTCGACGACTTTGTCCAAACCAACGAAGACTGGCTCATCCCCTACTGCGAGTTCATGACCGTCAAGGAGGAGTGCGGTCTCAAGGCATTTTGGGAGTGGCCCGCAGAGCTCCGTACCCGCGGTGAGGCTTCTGCCAAGGTCTGCGCCGCCCATCCCGCGCGCATGCTCTACCACCAGATGACGCAGTACTTCTTCGATCGTCAGTGGAGCCGCCTCAAAGCCTATGCCAACGAGCGCGACATCCTCATCATCGGCGATCTGCCCATCTATGTCTCGCGCGACTCCGTCGAGATGTGGGCCACGCCCGAGCTCTTTAAGATCGACGCCGCCGGTAATCCTGTGAGTGTCGCTGGCACGCCGCCCGACCAGTTCTCGGCCACCGGCCAGTACTGGGGAAATCCCATCTACGACTGGGATGCCATGGAGGCCGACGGTTTCTCCTGGTGGGAGGGCCGCATCCGCGCCGCCCTCGACATGTACGATGTCATCCGCCTGGATCACTTCCGCGGCTTCGAGGCCTATTGGGAGGTGCCGTTCTCCTCACCCGATTCATCCTACGGTTCGTGGACGCAAGGCCCCGGCCTCAAACTCTTCAAAACGCTCGAGGAAAAGCTCGGCACGCTGCCTATCATCGCTGAGGACCTGGGTTTCCTCACCCCCGGCGTCATCGACATGCGCGATAACTCGGGCTTCCCCGGCATGAAGATCTTGCAGTTTGCCTTTGAGGACACCAACTCGTACTACCTGCCGCACAACTACATCGCCAACACCGTCGCCTATGTGGGCACGCACGATAACGAGACGGCACGCGGTTGGTTTGAGGGAACGGCCACCCCGCGCCAGCGCGAGCAGGCAGCCCTGTACACCCATCAGCTGACTGGCGAGCCCATCACCGATGCGCTCAACCGCACCATCGCCGCCAGCGTGAGCGACACCTGCATCTACACCATGCAGGACCTGCTCAACCTGGGCAATGAGGCACGCATCAACACACCCGCTACTCTGGGCGGCAACTGGACCTGGCGCATGCTCGATGGCGCCATCACCCGCGAGCTCGAGCACAAGCTTACTGACTGGACTGAGACCTACTTCCGCATCCCGTCGGAAGCCGAAATCGAGCTTCCCCAATAGGAGCAACCGCGCCCGACCCCACCCCATCGTGTGGACGCGTTCGCTTTCCCCGCGCGAGGCTACCCCAATCCCCTCGCGCGGGCTCTTTTGTATTTCTGACATGTAGTCAACTCACCACAGGAGGAAACATGCCCCGTATCGATCTCGCGGACCTCGCCGAGCAGTCCTTTGGCACTACGCTCGAGCAGCTCGACGACCGCCGCATTTACAAGCTACTCGTTAAACTCGTGCAGGAGCGCTCCGCTGCCTGCCCGCTCAACAACGGCAAGAAAAAGCTCTACTACATCTCTGCCGAGTTTTTGATCGGCAAGCTGCTTATCAACAACATGATTGATCTCGACATCTATGACGAGATCAAGGAGCAGCTCACCGCGGCGGGCCACGACCTCAACAAGATCGAGGAGTTTGAAGTCGAGCCTTCGCTCGGCAACGGCGGCCTGGGCCGTCTGGCTGCGTGCTTCCTGGATTCCATCGCCACGCTGGGCCTGACCGGCGACGGCGTGGGCCTCAACTACCATTACGGTCTGTTCCGTCAGCGCTTTGTCGACAACCAGCAGAAGGCCGTCCCCGACGAGTGGCTTGGCGAGCTGGACATTCTGATTGATGACGACCGCTCCTACACCGTCGAGTTCGGCGATTTTGCCGTCACCTCCAAGCTCGTCAACATCGATGTGCCCGGTTACGGCCAGCCCACTAAGAACCGTCTGCGTCTGTTCGACCTGGCAAGCGTCGACGACGGCCTGGTCCCGGGCAGCTCCATCGACTTCGACAAGACCGAGATCGCCAAGAACCTCACCCTGTTCCTGTACCCCGACGATTCCGACGAGCAGGGCCGCCTGCTTCGCATCTATCAGGAGTACTTCATGGTGAGCAACGCCGCCCAGCTTCTGATCGACGAGGCCGTCGAGCGCGGCAGCAACCTGCACGACCTGGCCGATTACGCCGTGGTCCAGATCAACGACACGCACCCCACCATGGTCATCCCCGAGCTTATCCGACTGCTCACCACCGAGCATGACATCGAGTTTGACGAGGCCGTTGCCATCGTGCGCTCCATGGTCGCCTACACCAACCACACGATTCTTGCCGAGGCGCTCGAGAAGTGGCCGCTCGCCAGCCTGCAGAAGGTCTCGCCCGCCATCGCCGACATCATCGTCAAGCTCGACGAGATCGCCAAGGCCGAGCACGACGACCCGCGCGTCGCCATCATCGACGAGCACGAGACCGTCCACATGGCCCACATGGACATCCACTTTGGCTTCTCCATCAACGGCGTCGCCGCACTTCACACCAAGATCCTGGAGGACACCGAGCTTCACCCGTTCTACGAGATCTATCCCGAGAAGTTCTCCAACAAGACCAACGGCATCACCTTCCGCCGCTGGATCCATGGCGCCAACCCCGCACTTGCCAGCCTGCTCGACGACGTGATCGGCACCGATTGGCGCAGCACCGGCGACCTAAGCAAGCTCGCCGAGTTCGCCGACGACAATGACGTCCTTGAGCGCTTGGCCGCCACCAAGGTCGAGACCAAGGCCATCATGCGCCAGTTCATGGCACTCGAGCAGGGCGTGACGATTCCCTCCAACGCCATCATCGACGTCCAGGTCAAGCGTATCCACGAGTACAAGCGCCAGCAGATGCTCGCGCTCTACATCATCTGGAAGTACCTCGACATCAAGAACGGCAACAGCCCTAAGCACCCCGTCACCATCATCTTTGGCGGCAAGGCAGCCCCTGCCTACACCATCGCCCAGGACATCATCCACCTGATCCTGACGCTGTCGCAGTGGATTGCCAACGACCCCGACGTGGCCCCCTACCTGCAGGTTGTCATGATCGAGAACTACAACGTCACCGCCGCCGAGCGCGTGATTCCCGCCGCGGACATCTCCGAGCAGATCAGCCTGGCCTCCAAGGAGGCGAGCGGTACCTCCAACATGAAGTTCATGCTCAACGGCGCCCTGACCCTGTGCACGCTCGACGGCGCCAATGTCGAGATCGCCGAGCTCGTCGGCGACGAGAACATTTACACCTTTGGCGCCTCGTCCAAGCAGGTCGAGCAGTTCTACGCCGACGGCACCTATGACGCCGGCGCACTCTACCGCAAGCCCGGCATCAAGCTGCTGGTGGACTTTATCACCAACCCTGCCTTTATGGCGACCGGCAACGCCGAGCGCCTGCAGCGCCTGCACGACGACATCAAGGGCAAGGACTGGTTTATGGCACTGCTCGACATCGAGGAGTACATCCAGACCAAGGAGCGCGTGCTGGCCGACTACGAGGACCAGGATGTCTGGATGCGCAAGGCGCTCATCAACATTGCCAACGCCGGCACCTTCTCGTCCGACCGTACGATCTCGCAGTACAACGACGAAATCTGGCACCTGAGCTAATTCGCTTCCTTTACCCATCCTCTTGAGAAACGGAGTCGTGGCAACACGGCTCCGTTTTTTGCGCCGATGTGTTTTCCCGAGGTTCGTCTCGACCAAACTGTCTCGATCCGTAACATCTACTTAGGCAAAACGGCCCCACCTGTTACAGATCGAGACAATCCAAACTGCCCATCTGAGTTCATCTCAATCTGTAACATTTGGCCGCCGATATCCAACCTTACTGTTACAGAACGAGACAAATAGGTTCGTCCTGACGAACCGTCTCAATCTGTAACAGGCAGCCACCGAAATCAGCCTCTCGTGTTACAGATCGAGACGAAAGGACAAATGGCTCGACACCATCTCGTTCTGTAACATCTAGACCCAGTTCGGCCCTCCACCTGTTACAGATTTAGACAAACCGTCAGACAAACAAACCCTCAAACCACCCCGACACAAAGAAAGGCTCCCCTCTCGCCCAGTGGACGGGAGGGGAGCCTTATATGTGACCGCGGCAAAAGGATGGCAATACCGCAGTCGCCCAAAGGGAGGGCCTAGATACACCAGGCCTAGATAAGGTTCTTGCCCGAGACCTTATCGAAGAGGTGGGTCGCGTTCTTCTCGAACTTGAACCAGATGGGGTCGCCAGCCTTGAGCGCGCCCTTGGCCTCGAGGTCAACGACGGGAATGATCAGGACAAACTGACCGTCGGGAGCTGTCACGTGGACATGCTCGGTCGAACCCATGAGCTCGGTCACCTCGACAGTGCCCTGGAGTGCGCCCTCCTCGCCCTTGTCGGCAAGCAGAATCTGCTCGGGGCGCACGCCGGCCGTGATCTCCTTGACGTCGCCGCCGTCCCAATTGAGGGCAAGCTGGGCGCAGGTCTCGGGAGCGAGCGCCACGCTCATATCCTCGGTCTTGACGGTAAAGCCGTCACCCGAGCGCACCAGCTGGGCATCGAAGAAGTTCATCTGCGGCACGCCGATAAAGCCGGCGACAAAGATGTTCGCGGGGTGGTTGAAGACCTCCTGCGGCGTGGCGATCTGCTGAACGACGCCATCCTTCATGACCACGATGCGGTCGCCGAGGGTCATGGCCTCGGTCTGGTCGTGGGTAACGTAGATGAAAGTACCCTTGATCTCGTGACGCAGCTTGATGAGCTCGGCG
The DNA here is from genome assembly GCA_934650975.1 of uncultured Collinsella sp. Classification (GTDB taxonomy): domain Bacteria; phylum Actinomycetota; class Coriobacteriia; order Coriobacteriales; family Coriobacteriaceae; genus Collinsella. Next base: position 7,896 of record CAKUFW010000060.1, read on the forward strand.
CGCATCTGGTTACGGAGCTTGGCGTCCAGGTTGGACAGCGGCTCGTCCATCAGGAAGACCTTGGGGTCACGCACGATGGCACGGCCGATGGCGACACGCTGGCGCTGACCGCCCGAGAGCGCCTTGGGCTTACGGTCGAGGTACTCGGTGATGCCCAGGATCTCGGCAGCGGAGCGAACCTTGCGGTCAATCTCATCTTTGGGGACCTTCTTGAGCTCGAGCGTAAACGCCATGTTCTCGTACACCGTCATGTTGGGGTACAGGGCGTAGCTCTGGAACACCATGGCGATGTCGCGGTCCTTGGGCGCCACGTCGTTGACGCGTTTGCCGTCGATGAGCACGTCGCCCGAGGTGATGTCCTCCAGGCCGGCGACCATGCGCATCGTCGTGGACTTACCGCAGCCAGAGGGGCCGACGAGGACGATAAACTCCTGGTCGTGGACGGTGAGGTTAAAGTCCTCTACCGCAAGCACGCCGTCCTCGGTAACCTTGAGGTTGTGCTTCTTCTCCTCGGTCTTCTTCTTTTTGCCAAAGAAGCCCTTCTTTTTGGACTCGTTGTTGGGGTACACCTTCTGAACATGTTTGAGAACGATCTCGGCCATGTCTTTACCTTTCGATATGCGGCGCCGCGCTGAGGGGCGCCGCAGAAACTTGCAAAACAGTTACGGCATCAGCCCTTGACGGCACCTGCCACCACGCCGTCGATGATGTACTTCTGGCAGAAGATGTACATGATGACGATGGGAACAACGACCATCATGATGCAGGCCATCATGGGGCCGAGCTCAACATGGCCATAGCCGCCGCGGAAGTACTGGATCAAGATAGGAATGGTCTTGTACTTGGTGGAGTCGAGCGTAAGGTAGGGCAGCAGATAGTCGTTCCAGACCCACATGGTCTCGAGAATGCCGACCGAAAGATAGGTGGGCTTCATGATGGGAAGAACGATCTTAAAGAACACCTGGACCGGGTTGCAGCCGTCGATCATGGCCGCCTCTTCGATCTCGAGCGGGATGTTCTTGACAAAGCCGGCGAACATAAAGACCGCCAGGCCCGCGCCAAAGCCCAGATAGATGAAGCAGATGTTGAACGGCGTGTTAAAGCCGATGCGGTCCGCGAGGTTGGACAGCGTGAACATGAGCATCTGGAAGGGCACGACCATCGAGAAGACGAACAGATAGTAGAAGAAGTTCGAGATCTTGCTGTTGACGCGCACCACGTACCAAGCGCACATGGAGCAACACACCAGAATCAGTACGACCGAGGTGACTGTGATGATGAGCGAGTACATGAACGCCGAGGCAAAGCCCTGCTCGTTCAGAGCGTGCACGTAGTTTGCGAAGCCGTTGAACGTCTCGGGCGTAAGCAGATCGAACGCCGTGGTCGTGCTGATTGCGGTCCCTTTCTTAAAGGAATTGAGCGCGATCATGAACACGGGGTAGATCCACGCGAGCGACAGGATCGTAAAGAAAATCGAGAGCGCGCGGTTGATAACCTTATCGCGTTTCATTACTGCTGCACCTCCTTGGACCTCGTGGCCTTAAGCTGGATCATGGAAATGGCGACGACCAGGATGCAGAAGATAACTGCCTTGGCCTGGCCAATGCCCTGCCATGCGATGCCGGCACGCGAATAGAACGTGTTGTAGATGTTCAGCGCGAGCATCTCGGTGGAGTGCGCGGGGGCGCCGCCGGTAAGGGCGAGGTTCTGGTCGAACAGCTTAAAGCCGTTGGTGATGGACAGGAACAGGCAGATGGTAATCGTCGGCATCAGATTGGGAATCTTAACCTTCCAAAACGTCTGCCATGCCGTAGCACCGTCGACCTTGGCGGCCTCGATGTAGTCGGACGGAATGGACTGCAGACCAGCGATGTAGATGATCATCATGTAGCCGACCTGCTGCCACAGGGTCAGGATGATAAGGCCCCAGAAGCCAGCAGCAGAGTTAAGGGCAATGAGCTGGGCGCCCACGTTGGAGAGAAGGCAGTTGATCAGAATCTGCCAAATGTAGCCCAGCACGATGCCGCCGATCAGGTTAGGCATAAAGAAGATCGTACGGAAGATGTTGGTGCCCTTGAGCGCCTTGCGGGTGAGCGCCTGCGCGATAGCCAGCGCGATCACGTTGATGAGCACCGTCGACAGGAAGGCAAACGCCACGGTAAAGAAGAACGACGTGGCAAACTGCGGATCGGACAGCGCACGCACGTAGTTTTCGATGCCAACAAAGTGCGTGTTGTTGATAGTAATAAACTGGCAGAACGAGAGATAGAAACCCTGGATAAAGGGAATCACGAACCCGATCATAAACGCCAGGCACGTGGGCAGCATAAAGAGCGGCCACCAGCGCTTGAGTGCTTTGCCCATAGAAGGGTCCTTTCAATATGCAGGGGGCGGGCAAACCACGGTCTGCCCGCCCCCCCTGTCGCCCATGAGATAGCTCGGGCAGCAACTACTTACTCGGAAGCGGCCTTCTCAGTCTTCCAGCCGTCGACGAAGGCGTTCTTGACGCCGTCCCACTTGCTGTTGTCGGCAGCGTAGGCGATCAGAGCCTGCTTGAGGTTCTTCTTCCACTCCTCAGAGGGGATGTAGACGAAGTCCCAAGCGACAGTCTTCTTGCCGTCCTTGGCCATGGCAACGGCCTGCTGCGAGAAGATGTTGTTGGTGTCCTTGGCGCTCTTGAACGGGGCGGTCAGACCCATCTTGTCAGCGATGATGCTGGTGGCGGTGTCAGAGGTGACGCACCAATACATGAAGTCCTCGGTAGCCTTCTGGGCATCCTCGGAAGCCTGGGAGCTGACGCACCAGTAGTTCTCGCCGCCGGAGCACAGGCCCTGGTTCTCCTCGCCGTCAACACCGATGTAGATCGGCATCATGCCAATCTGGTCGTCGGTCATGCCGGCCTTGGTGAGGTCAGCGTAGGCCCAAGAGCCGTTCTGATAGAAGACGGCCTTGCCGGTTGCGAACTCGTTGGTGGCGTCGTCGCCGGTCTTGGAAGCGAGCTGCGAGGGATCGCAGGTGGAGTCAGTGATGTACAGGTCGAAAATCTGCTTGTAGTTGTCGAGGAACTCGCCCTTGATCTCGTCGTCCTCCTGGTTGTGCTCCTTCTCGAACTCGAAGTAGAGCGGGAGGTTGGCGAGGTGGGTGGTGTAGCGCCAGCTGGAGGAGTCGTCCATGCCGGCGGAGGTGAAGGCACCGTCAACACCGAGCTCATCCTTACGGGCCTGGATGTCGTCGGCGCAAGCCTTCAGCTTGTCGAAGGAGTTGATGTCCTCGGCCTTGTAGCCGGCCTTCTCGAGGAGCTCCTTGTTGTAGATGATGCCGTAGCTCTCCTGGACCCAGTCGATGCCCAGATCCTTGCCGTCGGACTGAAGAGCCAGGGAGTCGTCGATGAGCTCGCCGCGGACCTTGGTGTCGGACAGATCGGCGCAGTAGTCCTTCCAGTTCTTAAGGCCGGTGGGACCGTTGACCTGGAACAGCGTCGGAGCGGAGCTCTTGGACATCTCGGACTTGAGCTTCTCCTCGTAGGTGTTGGAGGCGGCGGTCACGATCTTTACCTCGACGCCCTTCTCCTCCTTGTACGCCTTGGCGATCTCCTTCCACTCCTTGTCGACCTCGGGCTTGAATTGGAG
>CAKUFW010000061.1 GCA_934650975.1 uncultured Collinsella sp.
CCTCAAGAAGGAGTAACATCGGGACTTGCAGCGACGGACCTCAGGACGCTCTTACACCACGTCTGCGCGCGCGACCCCTGTTTCTCTTTTTCCCCGCACTTCCGAAACCAGTAGCATTTTCTAGCCCAAACAACGCTCAAACGATCGGTTTGCTATGTCATTTCTTGCCTGCGGACCCACAGCTTTCCAGTACTATCGCATTCCACCTCAGATACTGGGGCTCTATCCGGCAATCCTGCCACCTGACCATGACCATCGCCTTGTGCATTACTCCCAGCAGCCAGTATTTGAAGATCTACTTGGCAAGCCAGTTTGGAGATTTGTAAGCGCCCGAGGCAATCGCTTTAACGGAAAACTATTCCACAGCCGCTTGTTGACCCAAGAGCCGCCTCCTGGGTCGTTTAGGCAGACTGAGCATGGGTTTGATGTCGCGTCGCCAGAGTTCACGCTGCTCAACCTTGCTACGCAGGTCTCACGTAACCAATTACTCATGGCCTGTTACGAGATGTGCGGCTCCTTTGCAGTGTTTAAGCCCTGCGAGCGAACACAGCAACAACTCGATGAAGCCATCTCGCTTAAGCTCATTCCGCCCAACTGCGGTTGGGAACGAGTCAACGACGTCAACGGCAAAGACACCAACATGTGGAAGCGCACACCGCTCCTGAACGCGGCGGATATCGCCGCGTTCGCCAAGCAGGCCGCAGGCCTGCGCGGCGTCAAACAGCTTCGCTGGGCGGCCGAGCACATAACGGGACAGACCGCCTCGCCCTTCGAGGTACAAACCTCCATGCTTGTCTCGCTCCCCCGCGACGAAGGCGGACTAGGCATCAATATCGCAAACAACGATCGCATCCCGCTCAGTGAAGCCGCGCGCTCACTGTATGACAAAACCTGTTGCTATGCCGATATCCTCATCGAGAGCGCTACCGACAGCATGGGCGTCATCCTGGAATGCCAGGGCCGCTCCGCCCACGATAACGAAGCCGCAAGCCTCTCAGATGCCGAGCGCACCACCGCCCTCGCAAGCATGGGCTACGACGTTATCCAGATCACCTACGATCAAATCAAAGACACGAAGAGCTTTAACAACATCGCTGAGCTCATCTACAAAAAGGCAAGACTCCCCTACGCGCCGAAGACCAAACAGGAACGCGCCGCCGAAGATGCCCTTCGACGGGAGCTATTGGTCGATTGGGATGAGCTGTTCGCCGTCAAGCCAACCAGCTAGCAGCTGGCGATCAGAGGAACCGCGGGCGCGTCAGGAGCGGCAACGCGCTCGGCAAAGCCGGCCTCAGTCAACTCGATGACCTCGGTAAACGTCGCGTCAAAGAACTCCTCGGTCAGCAGGCGATACGGCGGATGATCGGGCTCGCCGGGGTTTTCACGCACAATCTCGTGCATGACGCCGATGGTTTTGAGCACGTACTCCTTATGGATGGGATACTGCCCAAAACGCGTCGCCGCGGTATACAGGCGATCGGTCGCGCGCGGGATAGAGACGATACCGAGCGTCTTGCCAAACCAGTCAAAGTCGCCCTGCTTTTTGATGCGGAACTCCTCGCTCGGCTTGCCGCCGTGCGCTTCCAGATACTGGTTCACGCGCGTGTTCCATACCGTGTCGGCCACCAGATGTGACCAGACGCCCAGCGTTAAATCGAGCAACGACTGTGCCACGTCCTCGGATGCCAGCGAAAACTCGCCGGCATCCGGCCCGGCAACCGGCTCGGCATCCTTATAGCGCTGAGGATAGTGCACGCGATTCAGCCGTTCGCGCTCCTCGACAATCGAGGTCGCCGCGGCAGGCGCACCGGTGGGCGAACTCTTAAGCAACGGTGCCACATAGGTATCCCAAAACTCATGCTCGCGCGGCTTAGGAATAGGCTCGGGCTTGGCAAAGTGTGTGATGCGGTACGGGATGGGATCGGCAATACCGGGAACCATATAGCCCACAAAGATATCTGGAACTACGCAGCCAAACAAAAAGGCATTGCGGTCGCGCACGCTATCGGCAAGCGCACCGGTGCGCTCCAGCAAACGCTCCGTTTGAGCGATATGAATGTTCCAGCTTGGCATAGCCACCCCCATAAAAACCTGGATAACTATACCATCACGGCAGAGTCGCGCGGACGACCACGCATGCTCTACGCAGCAACTATTCCGCGGCACCGACCTCGGTTCCATACGACGGCACGGGGGCTTCAACCACGTGGTGATATCGATCGATATAGATCGCACGGGCACCCAGGCGTCGCACCAAATCCTGGTGATGTGTGCTCATCAAAACCGTCTTGCCGGCCGCGACGTAGGCCAGCAAAAAGTTGACCACAATATCGCATGAATCCTCGTCGAGCCCGTTGGTGGGCTCATCGAGGACCAAGATATCCGGGTTCATCGACACTACTGCGGCCAGCGCCACGCGCTTCTTTTGCCCGCCCGAGAGCTGATAGGGCGAGGCATCGACCAGGTCGGCAACCCGGAACAGTTCCATGGCATCGCATACGCGGCGTTCGAGCTCGTCTGCCGGCAGCCCCATCTGGGCGGGGCCAAAGGCAACCTCCTCGCCAACCGTGGCGCAGAACAGCTGGGCATCGGCGTTTTGGAACACAAAGCCCACGCGCTGATGAAAACGCTGAGCGGCCACGGAATCCTTCAGAAACGCCGCATCGACTACGTGCCCGTCAAACAGGTACGTGCCGGCGTCCGCGAGCTCAAGGCCATTGATAAGCCGCATAATCGTCGTCTTGCCGCAGCCGTTGGGGCCGAGCAGGGCAACCAGCTCGCCGCGATCGACCTGCAGCGATACGCTGTCGACAACCGTATGCCCCGCATAGGAGAACACCACGTCGCGTAGCTCGATGAGCGGCGCGACCTCGGCACCTCCCGCACCGCTCGTGTCTGTCGCTCTATTCGTATCGTTAGCCAAAACGTCGCCCTTCCCTATTCGCATCAACCGCCCACCGGCCACTTACAGCACGGCGCACAGCGCCACCAGCAGCGCCACAACGGCCGCATAGGCCGCATCGCGCCAGCCAAACCCAGCGCGCGCGGGCGCTGGATACACGCCGGCAAAGCCGCGGCATAGCATGGCCTCGTCCATCGCGCGGCTGCATTCCATCGCCTTGATAAAGGTCATGCCCATGATACCCGCGACCGAGTCGGTACGCGAAAACCCCTCAGGCGCGCGGCCGACGCTGCGCAGCATGACCGATTCGGTCAGGTCGTGCGCTGTGCGGCCCAGTACCTCGATGTGCTTGAGCGCCATATCAAACGTAAAGATAACCTCGTCGGGCAGGTGCAACATCTTGAGCGCTGCCGACATGCGACTCCACGTGAGCGTCCACGAAACGCCCAGCACCAGCGACACGTTAATAAAGGTCTTGAGCGCGATCTTGAGCATGGCGCTCGCAGCCGGTGCGCCCAACAGCAAGGCCGGTAGCGCCAGAAACACCGCAAGTCCCGCGGCGCCAAGCGCCGGCACAAAGGTCGCCCGCAGCCCGCGCACGGGGCGCACGGCGACAAGCACCAGCGCGATAGCCGCCATCAACATGAGATACAGCGGACTCTGCGTCAGGCACACGCACAGGACGCAGACAAACATCCCCACCAGGCGCACCGGAGCCGAAACGCAAGAAAGGGCGCAGTCAATAATCGACCCGCCCTCGTGTGCGCCGCCGCCCAGGCGGACCCGCTCAAGCAGGCTCGCCAGGTGCAGGACGTTCTTTTGCATCACGCGATGCCGAGCCCCCGTGGGCTCGTATCGCTCCTCGGCCGCAAGCCAGCTAGGCAGCTCGGCCATTGCCATGAGCACCGCTTTCCTTGACCGTCAGCGAGATCAGGCGGAACGCGATGGTGAGCACCGCAACGCCGATCACGCCCGAAAGGATATACATGGCAGCCTGGCCGGCAAAGCCAAGACCCTGCTCCTCGGAATAAGCCTGCAGATAATCGCCCGTGGGCAGAGCATCGGCGAAGGTCGGGGTATCGAGGCCGACCGAAGCCTGCAGGCTGTCGTCGCCAGCCTCCTGAACGGCGGTCGCGGCGCCCTCGGCGTCCCACTCGCCCCAGGCGTCACCGGTGGCAAGCAGACCCAGCGGCGTGGCCACGACAAGCACGGCAACAAGGATGAGCGTGGGGACCAGCGATGTCTTCTTGGCAGCGACGCCCTCGGCGGCGAGCTGGCCATCAACAGCCTCGGGGCCGACGATAATACCCGGCGCTGTCTTCTTAATGAAGCCGTAGATGGCGGCCGTCGCCACACCCTCGACCACGCCGGCAACCAGCATGTGCGGAATCATCATGGCCGGAATGGCAATGGACAGTGGGAAGGGGCAGTACAGCGGAGCGCCCGAGGCATTGGTGAAGAGCATCGGCTGAACACCGAACTCGATCGCCGCGCACAGGGCCGCTAGACACAGGCCGATCCAGCCGCTTACGGTGGCAGAAACCGAGGTGCCCCAGCTCTTATCGTGCAGGCGGCTGTTGAGCGCACGGAACACGATAGCGGCGGCAAACGGCAGCACAAAGGCCATGTTAAAGCAGTTGGCGCCAAAGGACAGGATGCCGCCGTCGCCAAACAGCAGCGCCTGCAGCGCCAGCGCGACCGAGACGGCAATGGCCGCGGCCTCGGGGCCCAGCAGCAGCGCGATGAGGGCGCCACCGACGGCGTGACCCGTGGTGCCGCCGGGCAGCGGCACGTTAAACATCATGAGCAAAAAGGAGAACGCGGCGCAAATGCCCAGGAAGGCCATGTGCTCGCGATCGAGCGTGGCACGCACCTTCTTGATGCAATGGACCCACACGGGGACCATCGCCACCGCCATGACGGCATCGGTCTGCGGGGACAGGTAATTATCTGGAATGTGCATAGTGCCTCCCGGCCGTCGGCGCACGGGACTGCGCGCCGTTTGAACCATGTTGTCAGTGTTACGCATCGGCCGATTCGTAACACGCCGCCGGCTATCATAGCAAAACGACGCGCCGCCAACAAAGCGACACGCCGTTTTGCAATACATACGTCACAGATGCGAGACATCAGCGGGCAGCAGCCCAGTCATGCCGCCGCCCGACGGCCCACGCCTCAGTCGCAAGCCCTAGCCGCGAACCTCACCGTTTACGCCCTTGCACACCTTGGTGACGATCTTCTGGTGCGCCTTCTCGACCTCTTCGCTGGTGAGCGTGTGGTCGTCGGAGCGATACGTAAGCGCAAAGGCCATGGACTTCTTGCCCGCTCCGATGCGGACCGGATCGCGGTAGACGTCGAACAGGCGCACGCCCTCGAGCAGCTTGCCGCCGGCGCTGGTAATGCGGCGCTCAAGGTCCTCGCAGGTCACGGATTTGTCGACCACGATAGCCAGGTCGTGCTCAACAGCCGGGTACTGCGAGAACTCGCGGTAGTTCTCCTGGTTGCGGGCACCCTTGATCAGCTTGTCCAGGTCGAGCTCAAAGGCAACGACGACCTCATCGATGCCCATCGCCTCGCGCGCCTCGGGATGAATCTCGCCGACCCAGCCCAGCACGGTGCCGCCGGACAGAACCTCGGCCGCACGACCCGGCTGCAAGAAAGCGTAGCCCTCGCCCTCCACGGGACGGAAGCGAACCTTCTCGATGCGCAGCTGGGCAAGCAGCTCCTCGACAATGCCCTTGCCAAAGAAGAAGCGCAGCTTGCGGTACTTCATATTCCAGGACTGCTCACTCCACTGGCCCGAGAGCACACCCGCCACGGACTTGGTCTCCTTGGGCAGGCTGGCGTTCTCGCGACCGTGGAACAGGCTGCCGACCTCGTACAGGTGCACGTTGGGCGTACCGTGCGCCTCGTTGTAGGCCACGGACTGCAGCAGGCCCGGCAGCAGCGAGCGGCGCATCTCGGTCTGCTCGGCTACCAGCGGGTTCATGAGCACCACGGGGCAGCCGCGGCCCTCGGTGGACATACCGATCTTCTCCAGGTCGCCCGGGGCGGCAAAGCCAAAGGTCGTGGTCTCGTTGAGGCCGCAGGCACGCAGAATCTCGCCGACCTTGCGGGTGAGTTTCTGCTCGCGGGTCAGGCCGCCGATGTGGTTCTTGGCAGCCGGGATGGTCGCCGTCACACGGCCCATGCCCCATAGGCGCAGGACCTCCTCAATCAGGTCGATCTCGCGCGGCAGGTCGGGGCGGAAGCTCGGCGGAGTGACCATAAAGTCCTCGCCGTCGCGCTCGACGGTGCAGCCCAGGCGAGTGAGCGAACACTCGATAAACTCGGGCTCGATGTCGGCACCGCAGATGGCGTGCACGCGGGCCAGGCGCAGCTTAATGCTGTCGATGGTCTTGGGCGCGGGGAACACGTCGACGTAGCCGGGAGCGACCTCGCCGCCGGCGATCTCCTCGATGAGCGCGCACGTGACGTTGGCGACATCCACGCAGCCGGTCTCATCGACCTGGCGCTCAAAACGGATGGAGGCATCGGAGATCAGCGACAGGTCGCGGCTGGTGTGCGAGGTGCGGCCGGCGTTGAAGCAGGCGCTCTCGACCATCACGTCGACGGTGTCGTCCTCGATCTCGGAATCCATGCCGCCCATAACGCCGGCCAACGCCACGGGGCGCTCGCCGTCGGTGATAAGGCCCATGCCGGCGTCGAGCGTGCGCTCCTCGCCGTCGAGGGTCGTAAACTTCTCGTCCTGTTGGGCGGCGCGAACCACCACGCGACGCCTGCCCTCGCGCTCGGCAAAGGTGTCCAGGTCAAAGGCGTGCAGCGGCTGACCGGTGAGCATCATCACGTAGTTGGTGATGTCGACGATGTTGTTGTGCGGGCGCACGCCCAGGGCGTTGAGGCGCTTGACCATCCAGTCGGGCGACGGACCGACCTTCACGTTGCGCACGATGCGGGCGACATAGCGGTCGCACAGGCCCTCGTCGGCAATCTCGACCGAAAGCTCGTCGTCGGTCGCGCGGCCGGTCTCGGCCTTGATGGCGGGCAGCTCAACGTGGAAATCGCGGTCGAAGATGGCGCCGGTCTCGCGGGCCATGCCGATCATGGACAGGCAGTCGGGACGGTTGGGCGTGATCTCGCAGTCGAGCACGGTATCACTCGAGCCCACGTACTCGGCAAACGGCATACCGCAGGGCGTGTCCTCGGGCAGGATCATGATGCCGGAGTGGTCGCCGCCCAGGCCGAGCTCGCGCGCGGAGCAGTTCATGCCCATGGACACGACGCCGCGAAGCTTGCTCTTCTTGATCTTGACGTCGCCGGGAAGCACGGCGCCGATCATGGCCGTGACGATGTGGTCGCCGGCCTCGAAGTTCTGCGCGCCGCAGACGATCTGCAGCGGGGCGGGGTTGCCATCGGCGTCGAGGTTCTTGTCGCCCACGTCGACCGAGCACACATACATATGGTCGCTATCGGGGTGCGGGGTCTTGGTGAGCACCTTGGCGGTCACCACGTGGTCGAAGGACTCGCCCACGGTGTCGATCGCCTCGACCTCGGTGCCGGTACGGATATATTCGTCCGAAAGGGTCTTGGGATCCTCCGGAATATCGATCATGGTCTTGAGCCAGTCGTAAGAAACGCGCATGTAGCTCTCCTAGTTCTTAATCTCCGCAAAGGGAGGGGTATCAAATGAAGACGTTCGCCTTAGGGTTGTCCAGGTGCCCCAGGTTGGCGTGAAAGAGGAGCGACGCGTACTAAAGGTACGCGAGCGACGGTTTGAACGCCAAGATGGGGTGCCTGGGCAAGCCTAAAATTGGTTCAGGAAGCGCATATCGCCAGTCATGAGAGTTCTGAGGTCCGGCAGGTCGTAGCGCAGAGCCGCGACGCGCTCGGCACCAATACCAAAGGCGAAGCCGGTGTACTTCTCGGGGTCGATGCCGCAGTTGATCAGGACGTTGGGGTCGACCATGCCGCAGCCCAAGATTTCGATCCAGCCGCTATGCTTGCAGAAGTTGCAGCCCTTGCCGCCACAGACGTGGCAGCTCACGTCCACCTCGCAGGAAGGCTCGGTGAAGGGGAAGAAGTGCGGGCGATAGCGCGTCTTGCGGTCCTCGCCAAACATGCACTTAACAAAGTAGTCGAGCGTGCCCTTGAGGTCGCCAAAGGTGATGCCCTCGTCGACGACCAGGCCCTCGATCTGGTTGAACTGCGGCAGGTGGCAGGCGTCGGCCGTGTCGGGACGGTAGACGGTACCCGGGCAAATCATGTAGATGGGCGGCTTTTGCGACTCCATGGTGTGGATCTGCACGCCCGAGGTCTGGGTGCGCAGCAGCACGTCGGACTCGCCGTGGGCGTGAGCCTCGGGGTGCGCAACGCTGCCGGGGTTATTGTCGACCACATAGAAGGTATCGCGGGCCGAGCGGCTCGGGTGATCCATGGGCGCGTTGAGCGCGGTAAAGTTGTAGTAGGAGGTATCGACCATGGGGCCAGACTCGACGGTGTAGCCGATGCCGCTAAAGATGTCCTCGGCCTCCTCGATGATCTGCTTGATCAGGTGCTGGTGGCCGATCTGCGGACGGATGCCCGGCAGCGTGATGTCAACGGCGTCGTGCTCCAGTGCGTGCTTGAGGGCGGCGGCCTTCATCTCGGTGGTACGCTCGTCGAGCATGCCCTCGATCAGCTGGCGCATCTCGTTGGCGCGCTTGCCCATCACGGGACGATCCTCGGGGGCGAGCTTGCCCATCATGCGCATCAGACCGGTGATGCGGCCCTTACGACCAAGCAGCTCAACGCGCGCAGCCTCGAGCTTGGCGGCATCGTCGGCGCTTGCGACGAGCTCCTTGGCCTCTTCCTCGAGTTTGACCAGATCATCAATCAGACTCATGTCTTCCCTTTCGTCTCTCGCACGTCCACTTGCCGCGGCGGCTGGAGCCACCCGGCGCTGCGGATGTGCGGCCCGGTTCGGTAACAAAAAACCGTCCTCGGGCATGTGCATTGCCCAAGGACGGTTGAATTCCGCGGTACCACCTTGTTTGACCCGGCGGATGTCTGGCCCGCCGTGCCCACTCTGCGCCCCTTGTCGCGAGGCTCACGGCTTCCCTACTGGGGCTTCGCCGCCGCTGGCCGCGCGCCCGTTGAGGTCGCTGCTCGGGAGTGAACGCTTGGCCCTTGCCACCGCAGGAAGGCTTGCAGCCCATGACCTTCCCTCTCTTGCCGGCGACGCGGCGGGCAAAACCCTCTCCGTCAACGCATTGGGCTATAGGATAGCACAGAGATAGACATCCTAATGTGGTGGGGTTTATTTGAACTTAATTGTTTTTGCACCCTCTGTTTTCAGCGATTCAAACAGCGCGATTCCTTCTTTATCCAAATACTCAGGATTTGTATCTGCAGAAGACGCAAGTGCCGCAATGGCGGTTTCGGCTCGGTAGCAGGTCAATGGCGACGACTCCTCGACAACACCGCCGGCAGCCACTTGATCAGCCGCGGAATGCAAATGTACTCCGTCCACAAGAGGACTAAGCGATCCCTGGACCTCAAATCGTTTGAGTCCATCTATCCCATAATCGGATGTCGTAATTACGCCCTCAGTAGTCTTAATTTCAATGGCACCCTCAGAGGCGATTCTCGACCCGTCATATCCCATAGACCCTTGAATCGGTTCGAAAAGTCTGTTCCAGTCATCGTCAAAGGCCTCAATGTATAGCTCACCATCTTCGCCCGTAGCGCTGAGAATCAGAACGTCATCTCGAAACATGGGGGCCGAGTCAGCATATGCGCTGAAATTTATTCCCGAAGCACGCTCTGTCGGCATTTCTTTCATTGATCCGTCTTCGAGGTTATAAACAACGAAGGTGCACCCAGCGCCTTCTTCATCACTTTCTACAAGAAGAACGAGTTTATTATCCGAAACAGCCGACCCTTCCCCAACAGGTTGAGCCGGAAGTGAAAACGTCGACACTTCCCCCTTGTCAGTTACAAGCACGCCAGATTGCCCATCTGCCGAAATGCCAGCATACGCTTTGTCGCTATCGTCAATAAACTCAAAGTCGCCTTTGCAAAAACTGCTCGTATCAACATTGATCCATTTATCAGCCCTTGAGCAGTAGATCGATGGGTCAAGATCCGAAAACCAAAAAACACCGTGACCGCGATACGAAACTTCACTTTCATTTTTTGAGTCAACAGAGCGGAGCTTCGTCCCATCAGCCTTGTAAATAAAATATGAGAAATAGTTACTATCAAAGTCTTTGACATTGGTCATAGTGACAACCATGCCGCCACCGTAGCTGAGCACCTTTTCGTTTTCTCCGCCAAAATGCACAGCAGTTCCTTTGGTGTTAATCGAGTAGACCGTCCCATCCCCCTCCACGGCAAAGCTATATCCATCTTCAAAAGCTGTCGGCATCATCGCAAGTCGAGGATTATCGGCATCGAATTGAAGCTTCACATTCCCATGTTTATCGATAGCTCCATACCATTTGTCGCCCTCCTCCGAGCCGAACTTAACCCAGGCCAACCCATCATGGAAAGACTGAGCCATTGATATCTCATAATCACTTTTATCGGACTTCCCTGACGCCTGCTTACTATCCTTATCCTCCGAGCCAGCCTCGCTCTTAACTGCATCCGTTGCCGACTCAACCTTAGAGCACCCAAACAACAACAGCACAATCGCCATCATTGAAAGGCAAAAAATAAACGCCGTTACATTTATCGCCCTTTTTACCATAAGCCCACCTCGACCCGCGAATATCCCCGTTGCTCAAATAGCTCAACAGGTTTCCGTGCTATTTACTCCTGGTATAGACATCGTGGTTGAGAATAAGCTCATCTCCATTGAGGTAGTAGAGCATTCCGCCGTCCATCGCCTCATCTCGATCGTCCGTTTTCTCCCACGTCTTCGATCTGATGTTTCCTTGGCTACTGCTCACCACCAGAGAACCGTCATCCTTAACGACATAGCGATCGCAACTCTCCAGCCATGCCTTGCTATACGTAAAGGGAAGAGAACAGCTGCCATCTTCATCAAACTGCAGTATTTCATCCCCATCCTCATTGGACCATGTACCGATGATGGTCTTTTCACCACAACCCGACATCCCAAATGCAGCCAACAGTATTGTTGCCAGCGTCGCCTTTGCCATTGTCCTGCGAGTCATCATCTTTCTTTCCATTAACTTCTCCTTCGTTGCCTGGCCTAATACCACACATCACAGTTTCGACATTTTCCATTCCGCTGCATTAGCATTTGATAATGCCCCCCCCCCCACGTTTTCGCTTTATCCTTGTTTAACAATTGCTAATTGAAACTGGAGATAAACATGGATGACTCTT
>CAKUFW010000062.1 GCA_934650975.1 uncultured Collinsella sp.
GGGGCCTCGGGGGCGTTCGGCTAGCTGCGGGAACCGCCTATCCGCTCAATGTGTTCGGCTGAGATCGGAAATCAACCTTAAATGCACTAATATTGGAGACGCGATGTCTTGCTCTTACGGGCCTCGAACAGAATGGGGCGGCGATGGCTCAACCCAAGATTTTCCTTACGCGAATCGATGACCGCTTTATCTATGCACAAGACATTGAGCAGTGGAATGAGGCCGTAGGCTCCAACCTTGTCCTGATCGTCAACGACGGGATTGCGGCGGATTCGCGCAAGTGGGCACCCATGAGGGTGGCGGCGCCCGAGGGCGTTTGGACGCGGTTCTTCTCGGTGCAAGAGACTATCGACGTCATTCATACCGCAACGCCGCGCCAATGGATCCTGATCATGGTAGCGTCGCCTGCGGACGCACTGGCGCTGGTTAAGGGCGGCGTGCCCATCACCAAGATCAGCATCGGTCACATGCAGGCAGGGGAGGGCAAGCGCTCCGCAACACCCGCAGTCGCCGTAGACGACGAGGATGTCGCAGCCCTCAAAGAGCTACAGGCGCTCGGCATAGAGCTAGAAATCCGCTACCTCCCCGAGTCCGACCCCGATCCCATCGACAATCTGCTCAACTGATCCCTCATACAGTGACAGCGAAATTGAGCTCTAGGCACGAAAAAGCGCCCGTCGGCGGTGATGCCGGCGGGCGCTGCTGTGCGATATGTCGCGTTGCGGGCTTAGTGCCTCATAAAGTGGTACTCGATCACATTGCTGTAGGGGTGACCCGGACCCACGATGCCCTGCGGGAACAGCGTGTGATGCGGGGTGTCGGGGTACATCTCGGCCTCGAGGGCAAAGCCAGCGCCCCAGCCATAGTTGGCGTCGTCTTTGGCATGCTCGTCGCCCAGCCAGTTGCCGGTGTAGAGCTGCACGCCCGGGGCGGTGGTGTAGTAATCCATCTCGCGACCGGTCCACATCTCCTCGACGTGCAGGGCGCGGCGCAGATTGCGGCCGTACTGATAGCCGCCGATGCACAGGCAGTGATCGTAGCCACGGGCCTGCTTAATCTGCGGGTCGTCGGCCTCCATGCCGGGTGCGACGGGGCGCAGCTCGCGGAAGTCAAACGGCGTGCCCTCGACCGAGGCAATCTCGCCGGTGGGGATGTTCTGCTCGTCAATGGGCAGGTAGTGGGCAGCGTTGGCAACAAAGAAGTGCTCGCAGTCCATGCCGGCGTTATGACCGGCAAGGTTAAAGTACGTGTGGTTGGTCATGGACACGTAGGTGGCGCGGTCGCTCTCGCAGCCGTACTCGATGCGGAAGCGGCCCGTCGGCGTCACGGTAAACACAGCCGTAAACGTGCGGTTGCCGGGAAGCCCCAACTCACCGTCCTCAAGCGAGGTAGTCATGCGCACGGCATTGTGGACCTCGTCGAGCTCGACGTCCCACACGCACTTGTGCAGACCGTGCTCAAGATCGCTGTGCAGGTTGTTGACACCCTCATTGGCCGGCATATGCCAGTCCGTGCCGTCGATGGTGATCGTAGCGCCCGCGGTGCGGTTGGCCACAGGTCCGATGGTCGCGCCAAAGCAGGCGGGGTTGTCAAAGTAATCCTCGAGCTTATCGAAGCCCAGCACCACATCGCGCACGTTGCCGGGGATGTCGGGCACGTCGATGCCCAGTACGGTGGCGCCATAGTCCATAATGCGAACGCAGATCTCGGGCCCGTTGAGGGTGTAACGATGAACGGGGGTACCGCACGGCGCGGTGCCGAAAAGCTCGGAAGTGATCATTTGGTTCCTAACATCGAGGTATTTCGGACAAACTGTAGCGCGAACAGGCGAGATTATCACTACACCTCACTAAAGCAGGGGGTAATTTTCTCAAAAAAAGTGATGAAGGCGCAGTTGTAGCGTTCATTTTTGGCCCGCGCGAGTCTGATATAATTTGTTCGATACTGTTTGAATTGGTGCGCGCAAGGAACAGCGAGGATTCATCGTGATTAAGGCGGAGCGACAGGACAAGGTTCGTCAGCTGCTCGAGGAGCAGGGCACGGTCTCGGTTAAGGAGATCTCGGATGCGCTGGGCGTCTCGGACATGACGATCCGCCGCGATCTGGAGGAACTCGCGAGCCTGGGCGAGATCGAGCGCGTGCACGGCGGTGCCCGTAGCGCGCAGGGCCGTCCCCATGCGATGCTGCGTCACGAGTACTCTCATAGCGAAAAGCGGTCCAAGCACGCTGAGGAAAAGCTGCAGATCGCGCGCCGTGCCGTGGAGCTCATCGAGGAGGGCTCGACTATCTTTTTGGGTACGGGCACTACGGTGGAGCAGATGGCCTCGATGCTGCCGGCGTTTCGCCTGCGTATTGTGACTAACTCGCTTTCGGTTTTTAACCTGCTCGAGGAGCGCGAGGACTGCGATCTGTGTCTCGTGGGCGGCATGTACCGCCGCCGCACTGCCGCCTTTGTGGGCCCCACTGCCGAGGACACCCTGCGCGCGCTGGGAATCGACGCAGCTTTTATCGGCGCGAACGGCATCCTGGACGGCGACGTGTCCACGTCTAACATGGACGAGGGTCGCATCCAGCAGCTCGCCTTTAGCAAGGCCGATTCGCGCTATCTCATCGCCGATTCCAGCAAGATCGGCAAGCGCGACTTCTACACCTTCTGCCGTCTGGACAACCTGGACGCTGTAGTATGCGAGCCGAGCATCTCGGCAGAAGACCGCGCCGCCATCGAGGAGCACACGCAGGTCATCTGCTAACTAGCGCAACAGGCGATACTTCTGCCCCCTGCCGGTGCCTTCAACTGTCGCCAGGCCTGTCTCAACGAGTTTTTTGAGGATGCGAAGCAGCTTCGAGCGGCTAAAGGTAACTTTGGCCGCAAGCTCGCTTGTCGATTGAGGGTGTACTCCACTCAGCAGTCCGAATACGGTAAGTTCGTCGCCTTCGAGCCCGGGGTTATCCATGAGTAGGGGAAGCGTGACCACAATGGCGTTATCCGATACTTGAAAACGAGGCTTTTTGATGCTGTCTTTATAGGTGTCTCGAATTCGCATAATGCCCGTTCCGAATGCCTCGATAAGGCCTAGGCGCAAAAAGACTTCGGCAAGAATACGATTGCGTCTAACGGACAGCATGTCGGACAGGTATTCATCGACAGTCATGCTTGCTGGCAAGCCGCCGGGCGAGGCAACTTCCACGCGGTCGTCGAACATCGAGATGCGAATGTGCGCGGGTACATCCCAAGTCCTGTGAACGATTGCATTGGTAATGGCCTCGCGGAATGCTTCGAGCGGAATGAGCTCCTTGCGGATGCGTTCCATGCCCTTGATTTCTTCGTAGCAGTACTGAGCTTCAAATAGCTCAAGAGCGCCGTCAATCTCCGTTAAAACCGATGCATGTTCGAGAGTTTTGCGCTGCTTAATGAGGTTGATGGTGTTGCCAAACACCGCCATGTCGATACCTGGGAAATCGTTCTCGTCCGCGAGCAGTTCTGCCGCGTTGTTGTAGGTTCCGGTCTCATCAAGCAGGCCGAGGGTTTTGAGAGTGTCGGTTGTGAACGACTGAAGAGAAAGCTTTGCTGTTAGGCGATTCTCTAAAACGGTGAAAGATAGATCTTGCTTGCTTGCCGGGAGCTGTTCAAAGGAGAGGTTTTGACCCTCGAGCATGAGGCGTGAAAGACCTAGGTTATCAACTGGTATGGTCGCGGTGTCATTGCGCTTGTACGCCTTTGAGCGGTATAGGTAAGGCTTCGACCTGCCGGGAAAGACCGTAAGCTCTACAGTTGCATCGGGCTCGTTGATTTTTAAGGAGTAATCAGGCTGGGGGATGATCGAATCGTTAATCTTGTTTTCGATATCCAGGCAGGTCTGCTTGGGGTCATCGAGGCCAACGGTTTCTCCGTCGTCGTTAATTCCAAATAGAACGCGTCCTCCCGTGCTGTTCGCATAAGCGGAGACGGTTTTAAGGAACGAATTGGTGACGCGTTCCTTGAATTCAAGATCTTTGGATTCTTGCATCGTGGTGCTCCGTTTCGCCTCAATTTGACGTGAGAAATGACACGTAAAATTTTACACGTCATTTTGCGCGTCAAAAATATGACAGAAAAAAATTTGCGCGTCATTTTACGTGTCAACGTGACACGAAATGACGCGCAAATAGGGATTCAGGCGCGCTCGGAAGATTGACGGAGTTTGTAGGCCCGTGGATTGGTTGAGTCAACGCACGGGGTTTTCGCATGCTCGAACATACTTTCGGTATCATACCAACATAAAATGATACCGAAAGTATGTTCGTGACACCGAAAACTCGAGCCTGCGTTCCATAACTGCTTGGAAAGAGTGGATTCCGCCATCTAACTGTCTCAATCTGTAACAACTGGACGGCAAAAACCGGTCTAGATGTTATGGATTGAGATGTTCCGGCTCGGGCTGTGACCTTTGTCTTGATCTGTAACATGTAGGACCGAAAAACTCGGCTAGATGTTACAGATCGAGACAAACGCATGGTGCGGCCGGACAAAAAGGCCGCATGCGAACCCGTGGGGATTCGTATGCGGCCGACAGGGGATACGCGGCTGAAGTTAGGCCATGAGCAGGCCGGTCTCCGCGACGTTCTTGTACCAGTACGCGCTCGCCTTGGGATAGCGCTTCTGGGTCTCAAAGTCGATGTAGAACAGGCCATAGCGCTTGTTGTAGCCGTTGGTCCAGGAGAACTGGTCCTGCAGCGACCACACAAAGTAGCCGTCGACGTTCACGCCGCCGTCGATCGCCTTGAGGATCCACGCGAGATGCTGGCGCATGTAGTCGATGCGAGGGGCGTCGTCGATAAAGCCGTCCTCGAAGTCGTCCTTATAGCCCATGCCGTTCTCGGTGATGTAAATCTTCTTGTAGTTGGGGTAATCGTTCTTAATGCGGAGCAGCAGATCGTACAGGCCCTCGGGATAGATAATCCAGTCCCAATCGGTGGTGGGTACGCCTTCGCGCACGCATGACTCACCAACGCCCTTGAGGAACCAGCGCGAAGAGCCCTTGTCGCCAGTGCCATTGTGGTTGATGTCGTTTTCGCCCTCGGCGGCACGCAGGAACTGGCACTTGTAGGTGTTGACGCCCAGGCAATCGTTGTAGGGGAGCGCGGCGGTCAGCGCGGCGATGTCCTCGTCGCGGACGTCGAGCTCGCCGCCGGCGATATGGGCCAGCTTGGTCGCAGCCTCCATGGTGTCGGCTGCATAGTGGCCGCGGAAGGTGGCGTCGAGCACCCAGCGGTTGTTGATGACGTCGGCCATGCGAGCTGCCTCGCAGTCGGCGGCGTTGTTGGGGTCGAGGGGATACTTGGGCTCCAGGTTCTGGACAATGCCGATCTCGCCCTCAAAGCCGCCCTCGTGGAAGGCGACGACAGCCTTGGCGTGGGCCACCATCATGTTGTGCATGAGCTGGAAGGCCTTGTCCAGGCGATACTTCTCGCCGTGCGGCCAGTTGCCGACGATAAAGCTGCCCTCGGCGGTCGCGGGAATCTCGTTAAAGGTAAACCAGTGCTTGACCTCGGTGAACTCGGCAAAGCAGAACTTGGCGTACTCGACGAAGGCATCGATGGTCGCGCGCGTCAAGAAGCCCTCGCCGCCGTCCTGGTAGAAGGCCTCGGGCGTATCGAAGTGGTCGAGCGTGACATAGGGGATAACGCCAGCTTTGTTGCAGGTGGCAAAAAGCTCGTGATAGAAGGCGACGCCCTCGGGGTTAATCTCGCCGGTGCCGTTGGGGAAGATACGGCTCCAAGCGATGGAGACGCGAATACCGTTGATGCCGAAGCGCTGGCACAAGTCGATATCGACCGGATACTTGTTGTAGAAATCGCTTGCGGGGTCGGGGGAGAAGCGACCCTGAGCAGCCAGGAAATCGTCCCAGGGCACTTTGCCCTTGCCGTGCGTGCGGGTCTCGCCTTCAACCTGGTAAGCGGCGGTGGCGCCGCCAAACACAAAGCCGTCGGGGAACTGCATGGGATTGGTCATGAGTCATCCTTTCCGTGGGATACGAATAGGGAGAGGTGCCCGAACTGGGGATCCGGGCACCAGCAGAGGGAGGAACTAGTCGAGGTTCTCGCGGAGCCACTTGATGGCGCCGGCAGGGTCGCGGGTAAGGTCGATATATTCCTTGCCGCGCGGGGCGAGCAGCTTAATGCCCAGACGATCGGTGTCGGCCTTCATGTCGTTGTAGTAGCTACGAACCTGCGGGGCGAGCACGATGACGTCGTACTGATCCATGATGGCAGTGTGTTGGCCATAGGCGCCTGCGGAGGAAGCGATGTTCTCTCCGGTCTGTGCGGCGCCTTCCTTGATGGCGTTGGCAAGCATGGCAGAGGTGCCGGCGCCGGCGCACAGGACGAGGACCTTCAGGCCATCGACATCCTTCTTAGCGGATGCGTCGGCGGCTGGCTCGGGCTGATCGGCGACAGGCTTGCTGTCGGCGGCGGCAACAGTCGTCTCGACGGAAGCGGTGGCCTGCTCGACAGCGGGCGCAGGGGCGTTGGCGGCGATGGAAGCGGCACCATTGGACTCAAGACCCAGCTCGGCGGCGCGCTCGGCCTCCTGGTCGCAGAGCAGCTTGTCGTATGCCTTCAAGAACGGCAGGTAGATGACGGCGTCCAGCAAGATGATGATCGCGACAAATACCAGGGCAATAAGCTGGAAGTTCGTGGTGATGAAGATACCGATGGGGGCGGGGGTGGCCCAAGGCACCACGAAGGAGAAGCCGTTCATGCCCACGTTATCGATAAAGAACTTGGCAACGCTCACGTTGACGCAACCGGCGGCAACAAAGGGGATGAGCATGTAGGGGTTAAGGATCATCGGCGCGCCAAAGAGCAGCGGTTCGTTGACGGCGAAGGCAACAGGAACAATCGAGGCCTTACCGACGGCTTTGAGCTGCTTGGACTTCATAAAGAGAATCAGCAGAAGCGGCACGATGAACGTGGCGCCGGTGCCGCCGAACTCACCCACGAGCGACATGTTAAAGGTGAGGGAGTGGGCGGGGTGACCACCGGCCAGCAGAACCTGCAGGTTCTCGGCCTGGTTGGCAAGACGGATGGGGTCGATGCCCGGCTGGACGATCGAGGGGCCGTGGACGCCGATGAACCAGAAGAACGCGGTGGCAGCCTGGATAAGGATAAGGCCAGGATAGGTTTCTGCAGCGGTAAAGAGCGGGGAGAGCAGCTTAATAAGCAGCTCGGAGAACGGGACGCCCATGAGGTTGCGCACGACGACATCGATGATGCCGCAGATGATGACGGCGCCGCCAAAGGGGATGATGTCGCGGAAGTTCTGAGCGATGGCGCCCGGGACCTCCTTGGGCAGCTTAATGGTCAGATCACGCGAGACACAGAACTTATAAACCCACACGGTAATGAACGCGGCGATGTATGCCGAGAACAGGCCGCGCGTGCCCATGCTAGTGCAATCGAAGACCGAAAGCTCGGAACCGTCGAGCTTGGTGGTGAACTGCGTAACAGCGAGCAGCAGCATGCTGCACTGGGCGGCCACCATGGTGGAACCGTCGTTGAGCACTTTGCCGGCGGGCATGCGGCGGTTCATGGATGCCGTGAAGTTCTTGGCGGTGGTGCCGGCAACCATGATGCCCATGACGCCCATGGTGAAGTTGTACAGCTTGTTGCACCAGTCGAGGAGCGGCTGGGGCAGCGTGATGCCGACCACGCCGGGAAGCGTGGCGATCAGCAGAAAGATCGAAGAGGTGAGGACAATGGGCATGCACCCAAGGAATCCGTCCTTAATGGCCTGGAGGTAGATGTTCCTCGAGATCTTCTCGAAGAACGGTTGATGCTTTTCGAGCATCTTTACGATGGCGTCCATAGAGCTCCTTTGCTGCTTGGTGCGCGATGCATGTGGATGGAACTGTTCGTCGATGGATGGTCAGGACTGCCCGGAAGCCTTCCTGTGTAAGGAAGGCATGTGTGAAATGACAACGTTGTCATTTCGTTAATGACAACGTAAGACATTATTGAAAGCGTAACAAGGATTTACGGGTGAGCGGTCGATATTGTCCGGTTAACGGTTGATTTATCAGTTGAGCAGGTAGTGTATGCTAGAACGCAAAATACGAGCGACAGGAAACCGACGGGAGAAGCAGTGGCAACGATGGACAAGAAAAACGTCTCGATGAACGATGTGGCGGTTGCCGCAGGTGTTTCTCTCAAGACGGTGTCTCGTGTGATCAACGAGCCCGATAGCGTACGCGAGTCGACGCGCGATAAGGTCCATGCGGCCATGGAGGCGCTCGGGTTCCGAACGAACTTTGCCGCGCGCTCGCTCAAGTTGGGCCGTTACGGGTGCATCGGCGTGGTGCTATTTCACTTGTCGGGCGGTGCCGTGGACATGATTGACGGTATCGCCGATGCCGCCGAGGAGCGCGGCTTTGCGCTTACGATGATCAAGAAGCGGGCGGGGGAGAAGATGACCCTTGCCGATGCAGCGCGCAGGATGTCACAGCTGCCTGTCGATGGCATGATCTTCAACTTGCGTCAGATGGTCGATGACTTCGATACGTTTGAGGCGCCGAAGGATCTCAAGACCGTGATTATCACGCCCATGGAGCATTCCACCTGCTCTACCGTCAGTGACGACCAAGAGGGCGGCGCGCGTATGGCGTGCGAGTACTTCTTGGACCATGGTCACAAGAACGTGTACTTTGTTGCCGGTAAGGAAGAGTCGCTGTCGAGTCAGTGCCGTATGAAGGGCTGGCGCGCAGCGCTCGAGGCACGTGGCATTGAGCCGCCCGAGTCGCTACAGGGTGATTGGAATGCGGATAGTGGCTATGCCGCGGGTCTTGTGCTTGCCGATAAGCCCGATTGCACGGCGGTCCTCGCTGCTAACGACTGCATGGCAAACGGCGTGATGATGGCTCTGCGTGACAAAGGGCTCAGTGTGCCCGACGACGTGTCCGTAATCGGCTTCGACGATGAGCTCTACAAGACGATTCCCAACTCGATTCTGACGTCGGTGAAGTTTCGCCACCGCGAGCTGGGCATCCGTGCGCTTAACGAGGTCGTTGCAGGTCTGGAAGCCCCGAGCTCCAGAAGCCGTACACTCGTCTCGGGCGTGTTGGTCGAGCGTTCTAGCGTAAAGGACCTGCGGGCGTAGACGTGCTCGGCTCATTCATCTTAATCTGTAACAGTTAGGACCGAAAATTCCTGCTAGATGTTACAGATTGAGATCTTTTGGCTCGGCCTATTCCGTTTGTCTCGATCTGTAACAGGTAGGAGCGAAATAACTCGCTAGTTGTTACAGATTTAGATTGAGGGAACTACCCCGTGCATTCATCTCGATCTGTAACAACTAGACGCCCAAAACCGGTTTTAGTGTTACAGATTTAGACAATTCGGTCCGGCCCACCCTGTTTATCTCGATCTGTAACAGTTAGGACCCAAAGACTCGGCTAGATGTTACAGATCGAGACAAACGGCTCACGACCAGCCCAAAAACAAAAGACCGGGGGCGGCGCGCCGTGTGACGTGCCGCCCCCGGCTGAGAAATGGGGACAGGTTGTGTGAGCGGGCAACCCCGCAGGCCACTAGTCCAGACGACGGGTCTCGGCCACATGCTTGTACCAGTAGGCGCTTGCCTTGGGCGTGCGCTTCTGGGTCTCAAAGTCTACGTAGAAGAAGCCGTAGCGCTTGTTGTAGCCGTTGGTCCAGGAGAACTGGTCCTGCAGGCTCCACAGGAAGTAGCCGCCCACGTTGACGCCGACCTCCATGGCCTTGAGCAGCCAGCGCAGGTGCTGCTCGATGTAGTCGATGCGCGGCTGGTCGTCCACAAAGCCGTCCTTGTAGGGATCCTTGTAGCCCATGCCGTTCTCGGTGATGAAGATCTGCTTGTAGTTGGGGTAGCGCTGCTTGATGTAGACGAGCAGGTCGAACAGGCCCTCGGGGTAGATGATCCAGTCCCAGTCGGTGGTGGGGATGCCGGGCTTGTTCACATGCTCGCCAATGCCCTTGACGCGCCAGCGGCCGGTGCCCTTCTCGCCCGTACCGTTGTGGTGCAGGTCGTTCTCGCCGTCGTAAGCCTTCAGGAAACGGCACTGGTAGTTGTTAACGCCCAGGTAGTCGTTGTAGAGCGCAGCCTCGCGCATGATCTCGAGGTCCTCGTCCAGGATCTCGATGGTGCCGCCCGAGACGGCAGCCAGGCGGTTGGCGCACTCGAGCGTATCGGGTGCGTAGTCGCCGCGGAAGGTGGCGTCGAGCAGGAACTGGTTTTGCAGCACGTGCTCGTTGTTGGCGGCCTTGATGTCAGCAGGGTCGTTCTCGTTGAGCGGGTACTTAAACTCCAGCGACTGGATGACGCCGATCTTGCCCTTAAAGCCGCCGT
This sequence comes from uncultured Collinsella sp., assembly GCA_934650975.1. Classification (GTDB taxonomy): domain Bacteria; phylum Actinomycetota; class Coriobacteriia; order Coriobacteriales; family Coriobacteriaceae; genus Collinsella. The sequence continues at coordinate 10,358 of CAKUFW010000062.1, forward strand.
TGTGGAAGGCGAGCACTGCCTTGGCGTGGGCGAGCATCATGTTGTGCTCGCACTGGAAGGCCTCGGCCAGATGCGCCTTGACGCCGCCGGGGAAGGTGCCCTCGATGTAGGTGTTGGAGGCGTCGGCCCAGATCTCGTTAAAGGTGAACCAGTAGGTCACCTGGTCGGCGTACTCCTTAAAGCAGAAGGTGGCAAAGTCCACAAAGGCGTCGATGGTCTCGCGGTTGAGGAAGTCGCCCTTCTCAAAGAGGGGGAGCGGCGTATCGAAGTGGTGCAGCGTGACGAACGGCTCGACGTGATGCTTGTGGCACTCGGCGAAGAGATCGTGGTAGAACTGCACGCCTTGCGCGTTGATCTCGCCGGTGCCGTTGGGGAAGATGCGGCTCCAGGCGATGGAGAGGCGGATGCCGTTGATGCCGAACTCCTCGCACAGCTCCAGATCGACGGGATACTGGTTGTAGAAGTCGGAAGCGGGATCGGGGGAGAAGCGGCCCTGGGCCTCCAGGAAGTCGTCCCAGGCAACCTTACCCTTACCGTGGGTGCGGGTCTCGCCTTCTACCTGGTAGGCAGCGGTGGCGCCGCCAAAGACAAAGCCCTCGGGAAACTGCGCGGGCGGGTTGGTGACGCTGGCGGGGTTAACGGACATGATGATCCAATCGTCTAAATCGAAGTGCCAGCCGGCTGTTGATGGTCGGCTGGCTCTGAGCGTTACTTACTTCGAGAGTTGCTCACTTACGAAAGCGAGAGACTTGTCGCCGTTCTGGGAGAGCTCGATGTACTGCTTACCGCGGCAGGCGACGCACTTGTTGCCCACGCGCTCGCAGTCCTTCTGCAGGTCGGCGAGGTAGCTCGCGGCCTGCGG
>CAKUFW010000063.1 GCA_934650975.1 uncultured Collinsella sp.
TAGCAGGCAGACCACTCGCTGCATAGCGAGATAAAGATGGCGCTGTCGTGGCCGTCGGCGAGCACGCGGTCAAAGAGTGCCTTGAACTCGCCGGCGCTCGGCTGCGAGGTGTGCGGCAGCTGCTCGGAGCCGGCCATGCGGGCGACGTACTCCTGGGCGGTAATCTGCACCTGGTCGAGCAGGTCCTCGCCCTCGATAATCACATGCAGCGGAATCACGTAAATGCCGAGCTCTTGGGCACGGGCGGGGGAGATGTCCGACGTGGAGTCGGTTATGATGGCAAAAGACATAATTGCACCTTTCGTTGGGGCGTTTGCGCGCCGCCTTCTGAGAGCAAAGTGCGACAAGTATAGTGGAGTTGTTCCACATTGCCAGCTTTGGTTGTTGAACAGTCAACAGTTTGAAGTGTCGGTGTGGAAATCGTCAACTGGGGAAGAGGGATGCCGATGGAGGCGCTGGAGATATGCAGGCGGCCGATTGTGCTGTTCGATTTTGACGGCACGGTGGCAGATACGGGTCGGGCGGTGATGACCTCGACGCGCAAGACGCTGGCTGCGCGCGGGTTTTCGGAGGCGCAGATGGGTGACTTGCGCCGCATGATCGGACCGCCCCTGTGGAAGAGCTTCCACGACTTTTACGGCTTTACGCGCGAGGAGTCGCTTGTGGTGGCCGACGAGTACCGTGCCTTTTTTGATGAGCTGGGACCGGAAGAGTACCCCGTGTTCGATGGGATCCCCGAGCTGCTGGATGGGTTGGCCGCCCAGGGCAAGCGTATGGCCGTGGCGACGTCGCGCATGGAGGCGAAGTGCATCGACATGGTGCGTGAGCTTGGGCTTTGCCAGTTCAAAGCCGTGGTTGGCATGAATCCGCCCCAGGGGCGCGAGACCAAGGCCGATTCGGTCCGCGATGCGCTGGCGGCCCTGGGCGCGACGGCCGACGAGGCCGTGATGATCGGCGACCGCTTTAACGACGTCGAGGGCGCGCACGCGATGGACGTGCCATGTATCGGCATCTATTCGGGCGCGGCGGCGCCGGGGGAGCACGAGGCCGCGGGCGCCGATGCGGTGGTGCACTCGGTGGCCGAGCTTGCTAAACTTTTCGCTATATAAGTGTTTGGTGTGAGGGGCGGGCGCGCTCGCCCCTCATTGCTAAGGAGGTCGTCCATGAATCAGGTGGAGCAGAGCGTTACCGAGTATGTCGACGAGGTCTGGGAGGATGTCGTCGCCGATATCGAGCAGCTGGTGAGTTATCCGTCCGTGGCGGTTTCTGCCGATGCGGAGCCCGGCGCGCCGTTTGGCCGCCCGGTCCGTGACGCGCTCGATTGCGCACTCGGCATTGCGCAAAAGCTCGGCTACCAGACGAGCGACGACGAGGGCTATGTGGGCATTGCCGATATCCCGGGCCGCGGCGACAAGCAGCTCGCGACCATCTGCCACGTGGACGTGGTCCCCGCCGGCCCTGGCTGGAACACCGACCCGTTTGCGATGGAGCGTCGCGAGGGCTGGCTGCTCGGCCGCGGCGTTATCGACGACAAGGGTCCTGCCGTGCTGTCGCTCTACGCCGGCGCCTATCTGCTCAAGCACGGCATCGTGCCGCGCTATACCTTCCGTGCGCTGCTGGGCTGCGATGAGGAAGTGGGCATGTCCGACGTTCACCATTATCTGGAGAACTATGCAGACCCCGACTTTCTGTTTACACCCGATGCCGAGTTCCCGGTCTGCAATGCCGAGAAGGGTCAGTTTGGGGCGACGTTTGTGAGCCCCAAGATCGACGGCGGGCGCATTGTGTCCTGGAGCGGTGCCGAGGCGAGCAACGCTATTCCGTCGCAGTCTATCTGTGAGCTTGCGATTGCCGCCGATGAACTGCCGGCGCCGGTCGAGAACGCCGACCGTCTGGAGATCACAGCGCTCGATAACGGGCATGCGCAGATTTTCGCCCACGGCATTGGCGGTCATGCCTCGATGCCCGAGGGAACGATCAATGCCGTTGGCCTCATCGTGGCGTATCTGCGCGAGGCCGAGGACGCGTTTGGCGCACGCGACGAGCGCCTGCTGACGCCTGCCGAGCACGAGTTCGTTAAGTTCTTGGCCTTTGTGCACGCGGATGCCTATGGTCGCGGCCTGGGAATCGATGCGACGAGCCCGGCGTTTGGCCCGCTCACGTGCAACCCCGGCGTCATCCGCGTGGCGGATGGTCACATTGAGCAGGTCATTGACGTGCGTTTCCCCGACAGCACGAGCGCCGATACCATCCGCGAGCAGCTCGAGCCGCTCGTGGGCCGCTTTGGCGTGACGTGCTGTGTGGGTCGTGCCAAGGTGCCGTTCTCAGTTTCGGCCGATGATCAGGCCGTGAAGGCGCTGATTGACACCTATAACGAGTTTACGGGTAAGCATGCCGAGCCCTTCGCCATGGGCGGTGGCACGTACGCACGCAACTTTGCCCGCGCCGTCTCGTTTGGTCCCGAGGAGACCGGCCTGGAGCTGCCCGCATGGGGCGGCCAGATGCACGGCCCCAACGAGTGCGCCAACGAGGAACAGCTTAAACAGGCGCTCAAGATCTATATTGTGGCGATCCTCCGTCTCAACGAACTTGAACTGTAGGGCTTCCCCAGGCACCCGACCTTGCCCCTCACAAAGTACGCGGCGCTCCTCTTTCGGGGCAATCTCGGGCACCTGGGAAACCCCTATATCCTGCTTGGATACAAACTTGCATTACGAGCCCGGTGCTTTTGCCCGGGCTTTTTGCGTCACTTGGGGATGCTCCTTTTGTGTGGTAGTCGTTGGGGACGTTCTCAAATGACTAGTCAAACAAGAACGTCCCCAATGACTACTTTCCTCTGGTGTAAAAGGCGGGCCATGCTTGTCGGCGGGATTGTTATTCGTTTGTAAAGGCTGGGCCGCGCTTGCGGTAAGGGTCTATCAGATGCCCGTAAGAAACCGCAGATAAGGCGGTCGTCGCCCGATCGGGGTCGTATCTTTCCAAACAGCAAAGCGGGCAGGGTGCCCGCGAGTCGCATGTATGAAAGGAAGATCATGCTCGATCAGGCTTATTCTCGTCGTCAGTTCCTCGGCCTCGCTGGTGGTCTTGCCAGCATCGTCGGTCTCGGTCTCGTTGGCTGCGGTGGCTCCAACACTTCCGATGCCGCCGACAAGGGTAGCGCCGCTGCTGCCGAGTCCGTCTCCGGCGAGGTGACCTACGACGGCGCCTCTTCGTTCCAGGCTCTCGTCGAGGCTGCTGCCGAGAAGTTCATGGACGCCAACCCCGACGTCTCCATCTCCGGTTCGGGCAACGGTTCGGGCAAGGGCCTGACCGCTGTCGCCGCCGGCACCGTCACCATCGGTAACTCCGACGTCTTCGCCGAGACCAAGCTCGAGGCCGACCAGGTCAAGAACCTCGTCGACCACGAGGTCGCCGTCGTGGGCATGGGCCCCGTCGTCTCCAAGAACGTCAAGGTCGACGACCTGTCCCTCGAGCAGCTCAAGGGCATCTTCTCCGGCCAGATCACCAACTGGAAGGAGGTCGGCGGCGACGACGCTACCATCGTCGTCCTCAACCGCAAGGCAGGCTCCGGTACCCGCGCCACCTTCGAGGCCGCCGTCTTTGGCGACGAGGCCGTCGACTTTAAGGGCGACGCCGAGCTCGATAAGTCCGGCGACGTCCAGACTCAGATGGGCAGCACCGACAACGCCATCTCCTACCTCGACTTCTCGCACTTCGACGACTCCAAGTTCAACGCCATCAAGGTTGAGGGCGTGGAGCCCAAGAGCGCAAACGTCACCGACGACTCCTTCAAGATCTGGGCTACCGAGCACATGTACTGCGCGAAGGACGCCGACGAGGCCACCAAGGCCTTCCTGGAGTTCATGCTTTCCGACGACGTCCAGGGCAAGCTCGTCGAGGAGCAGGGCTTTATCCCCGTCTCTGCCATGAAGGTCGTCAAGGACGCCAGCGGCAAGGTTTCCGCCAAATAAGTAATCGCCCCCGGAAAGGTTTGCAATGGCAAAACAGCTGCCAAAGCGCGACCTTGAGAACGTGGGCCTGGGCGTCACGGGCGCGTGCGTAGCGCTCGTGACGCTTGTCGTTGCCGCGCTCATCTTTATGGTCGCCCAAAAGGGCCTCTCGGCATTTGTTAAGGATGGCGTTTCGGTCGTCGAGTTCTTCACCGGCACCAAGTGGGACCTGGCCAACACAGCCGAAAACGGCCTGCCCTATACCGGTGCCCTGCCCCTGATCGTTACCTCGTTTGCGGTCATGGTGCTCTCCACGCTCATCGCGCTGCCGATCGCTATCGGCTCTGCCATCTTCGCGGTCGAGATCCAGCCTAAGTTTGGCTCCAAGATCTTTCAGCCGCTCATTGAGCTTTTGACCGGCATCCCCTCGGTCGTCTTTGGCCTAATCGGCTTTCACGTGGTCGTCGGCCTCATGAAGAGCGTCTTTCACGTGAGCACAGGCCTGGGCATCCTGCCCGGCGCCATCGTGCTGGCCGTCATGATTCTGCCGACCATGACCACGCTTTCGGTCGACGGCCTGCGCGCCGTGCCCGACAGCTACCGTCAGGGTTCGCTCGCGCTGGGCTATACCCGCTGGCAGACCATCTGGCACGTGGTGCTCAAGTCCGCCATGCCGTCGCTCATGACCGCAGTCATCCTTGGCATGACCCGCGCCTTTGGCGAGACGCTCGCCGTGCGCATGGTCATCGGCGGCATCGAGGCCATGCCCGCATCGCTGCTGTCGCCGGCTTCGACCATCACGACCACGCTCACCACGTCCATGGCGGTCTATGCCGAGGGCTCGGCCCAGGACGACGTCCTGTGGGCGCTCGGTCTGCTACTGATGGGTATGAGCCTCATCTTTATCCTGATCATCCATCTCATTGGCCGCAAGGGGGCGAAGGCTCGTGGCTAGCACGCGCATCCACATCGACGAGGCGAGACTCGGGCGTGTCCAAAAACAGGACCGCATCGCCACCGGCGTGTTGACGGCAATCGTCGCTATCGTCATGCTCATCGTCGTTTCCATGGTGGCCTACATCCTGTTCGAGGGTATCTCGACGCTGTTCCAGCCGGGCTTCCTCACGGAGCCGTCGCGCGCCAACGGCACCCAGGGCGGCGTGCTCTACCAGCTGTTCGACTCGTTCTACCTGCTGCTGATCACCCTGATCATCTCGGTGCCCATCAGCCTGGGCGGCGCAGTCTTCCTGGTCGAGTACGCGCCGGACGGCCCCGTCCGCGACATCGCCTCCACCGCCATCGAGACGCTGTCCTCGCTGCCTTCCATTGTTGTGGGCATGTTCGGCTTCCTGGTGTTTTCGGTGCAGCTGGGGTGGAAGTACTCCATCATCTCCGGCGCCGTCGCGCTCACCATGTTCAACATCCCCATCCTGGTGCGCGTGATTCAGCAGGCGCTCGAGGACGTACCGCAGGCCCAGCGCGATGCGTGCCTGGCCATGGGCCTCACCCGCTGGGAGGCCACGCTGCACATCCTGATCCCCGAGGCCATGCCCGCCATCGTGACCGGCATCGTGCTTTCGGCTGGCCGCGTGTTTGGTGAGGCCGCGGCGCTGCTCTTTACCTCGGGCATGAGCTCGCCGGTTCGCCTGAATTTCTTGAGCTTTAACCTGTCGAGCCCCACCTGTGCTTGGAATGTGTTCCGCCCCGGTGAGTCGCTCGCCGTGCACATCTACAAGATCTACGGCGAGGGCAGCTCCGAGGCCCAGCAGATTGTCTGGGGCACCGCGGCGCTGCTGATGATCTGCGTGCTGCTGTTTAACGTAATCGCCCGTATCGTGGGCAAGCAACTGGCAAGGAAGATGACGGCCGAATGAGCGAGATATATGCAATGCCCGCAACCGAGGCGGCCACGTCCGAGACCCAGGACTTTCTGTCGAGTGTGGGGGAGAGCGAGAAGCGCGTGCGCGTGAGCGGCAAGGCCGTGAGCGACGAGGTCGTGCTCTCCACCAAGGACGTCAACGTGTACTATGGCGACCACCATGCACTGCACGATACGTCGCTCGACTTTCACAAGGGCGAGATCACGGCGCTCATTGGGCCTTCGGGCTGCGGTAAGTCGACCTTCTTGCGCAGCCTCAACCTCATGAATCGCGAGATTCGCGGCTGCCGCGTGGAGGGCGAGATCAACTACCGCGGGCGCAACGTGAACACCAAGACCGAGAACACCTACGAGCTGCGCCGCTCCATTGGCATGGTGTTTCAGCAGCCCAACCCTTTCCGCAAGTCCATTCGCGACAACATCACGTTTGCGCCCAAGCGCCACGGCATCACCGACCGCGACGAACTCGATCGCATGGTCGAGGAAAGCCTGCGCGGTGCGGCGCTGTGGGACGAGGTCAAGGACAAGCTCGACAAGAGCGCCTATGCGCTTTCGGGCGGTCAGCAGCAGCGCCTGTGTATCGCACGCACGCTGGCGCTCAATCCCGACCTGATTCTGTTTGACGAGCCCTGCTCGGCGCTCGACCCCATCTCGACGCTGGCGATCGAGGACCTCATGTCGTCGATCGTTGCCGAGCGCGCCATCGTCATCGTGACGCACAACATGGAGCAGGCGTCGCGCGTGTCCAACCGCACGGCGTTCTTCTACATGGGCGATATGGTCGAGTACGACGAGACCGACGAGATTTTCCAACGGCCCAAGGATCAGCGGCTGAATGATTACCTCACCGGCATGTTCTCCTAGTCCGGGACATGCTTGAGGCCCGCGGCGGCCACGGTCGCCACGGGACTGATTGGAGAGGCGGGTCATCTCTTGTGGGAGATGGCCCGCCTTTTTGTGTCGCTGTCGGCTTTCGACCTGCCAAAAGGGGACAGGCGCCTTCGTGATGGTTTGGGGTGGTGCTCGCTGCTATCATGGACAACGTTGAATTTCTACGAAGGAGCAGGGCATATGGCGATTCTTTTGGGATGCGATTCCGTCAGCCTAGAGTTTCCCACCAAGCATATTTTCGATAGCGTGACGCTCGGCGTGGGCGAGGGCGACCGTATTGGTATTGTCGGCAAAAACGGTGACGGCAAGTCGACGTTGCTGAGCGTGCTCGCGGGCACGTTGGAGCCCGACGACGGTCGCGTGACGCATCGCCGCGGCACCACGATCGGCCTGCTCGGCCAAAAGGACCAGCTTGTCGATACCGATACCGTGCATCATGCCGTCGTGGGCGACACGCCCGAGTACGAGTGGGCGTCGAGCCCCCGCACGCGCCAGATTCTTGCCGGCCTCATCAGCGATGTGCCCTGGGAGGGCACGGTGGGCGAGCTTTCGGGTGGCCAGCGCCGCCGCGTGGATCTCGCGCGCCTGCTGATCGGCGACTACGATGTGCTCATGCTCGACGAGCCCACCAACCACCTGGATATGCGCACCATCAACTGGCTCGCGCGCCATCTTAAGGCCCGCTGGCAGCGCGGCCAGGGCGCCATGCTCGTGGTCACGCACGACCGCTGGTTCTTGGATGAGGTCTGCACCAGTATGTGGGAAGTCCACGACGGCCAGGTCGATCCCTTCGAGGGCGGCTACTCGGCATACATCCTGCAGCGCGTGGAGCGCGACCGCATGGCCGCCGTCACCGAGGAGCGCCGCCGCAACATGGCACGCAAGGAGCTCGCGTGGCTGAGCCGCGGCGCCCAGGCCCGTTCCACCAAGCCCAAGTTTCGCGTGGAGGCAGCCCGCGAGCTCATCGCCGACGTGCCGCCCGTGCGCGACGAGCTGGAACTCAAGCGACTTGCCGTGAGCCGCCTGGGCAAGCAGGTCATCGACGTGATCGACGTTGACGCCGGTTATGCGGACACCGACGGCGCGCCCAAGCAGGTGCTCTCCGACGTGACCTGGCTCATCGGCGCGGGCGACCGCTATGGCCTGCTGGGCGAGAACGGCGCCGGCAAGTCCACGCTGCTCGACGTGATCCAGGGCAAGATCGCGCCCCTGCGCGGCCGCGTGAAGATTGGCCAGACGGTGCGCTTTGGCGTGCTGTCGCAGCAGCTCGAGGAGCTTGAGCCCTTTATGGGTGACACGATCCGCGAGGTGCTCGGCAACTACAAGAAGTATTACGTCATCGACGGCAAGGAGACTTCGCCCGAGAAGCTCTGCGAGCGCCTGGGCTTTACGACGCAGCAGCTCTGGAGCCGCATCGGCGACCTTTCGGGCGGCCAGCGCCGCCGCTTGTCGCTGCTGCTGACGATTCTGGACGAGCCCAACGTGCTTATCCTGGACGAGCCTGGCAACGACCTCGATACCGACATGCTGGCGATTGTCGAGGACCTGCTCGACGGCTGGCCGGGCACGCTGATCCTAGTGACGCACGACCGCTTTTTGATGGAGCGCGTAACCGACCAGCAGTGGGCGCTGCTCGATGGCCATCTGACGCATATGCCCGGCGGCGTCGACCAGTACCTGCGCCTGTGCAACGCTACGGCCGAGGGCGAGCCCGTGGGTGCGCCGAGCGCCAAGACCGGCACGTTCGACACCGGTGCCGCGGCAGCTGCGGCCGAAAAGCCCAAGTCGAGCGGCCAGCCCAATGGCCTTTCCAACGCCGAGCGCCAGAAGCTCCGCCGCGAGGTGAGCTCGCTCGAGCGCAAGATGGAAACGCAGCGCGCTCGCGTGGAGGAGGCCGAGGCCGCGATGGCTCAGGTCGACCCCACCAACTACACGGCGCTCGGCGAGCAGCAGGCAAAGATCGACGAGGCCCACGCCGCCATGGACGAGCTGGAGATGGCGTGGCTCGAGGCGAGCGAGAAGCTCGAGGGCGAGGAGTAGGCGAGGATGATCAAGGCCGCATTTTTCGATATCGACGGCACGCTGCTGAGCTTTAAGACGCACCGGATTCCGGCGTCGGCGCAGCGGGTACTCGACAGCTTTCACGAGCAGGGGATCGCGTGCGTGATCGCCACGGGCCGTCCGACCTACCAGATGCCGGACTGGCTGTTCGACCTGGGCTGGGATGCGTACATTACGCTCTCGGGCCAGCACTGCTTTGATACCGAGGGGGTTTACCGCAGCTGTCCGATTGATCCGGACGACGTTGCGGTGATCGTGGACCAGGTGGCCGAGGGGCGCTACGACTCGCTGTGTATGCAGGGCGAGAACTCGTTTGTGAACCGCCTGTCCGAGCGCGTGGTGACGGCCGGTAGCAACGCGGGAATCGTCTACCACGAGGAGCCGTTTGAGCACGCTTTTGACGCGCCGGTTTACCAGTTCTGCGCCTTTGTGGACCCGGCCGACGAGCATATCGTGACCGATGCCGTGTCGCATTCGCTCACTACGCGCTGGTGCGATCTGTTCTGCGATATTATTCCTGCTAAGGGCGGCAAGGACCTGGGCGTGGCGGCGACGCTGGAGCGCCTGGGCATCGACGCGAGCGAGGCGATCGCCTTTGGCGACGGCGAGAACGACCTGTCGATGTTTTCGGCTGTGGGCACAAGTGTGGCCATGGGCAACGCGCAGGAGACCGTGAAAGCCGCCGCGACCTACGTGACAACTGCCGTAGACGACGATGGCATCTACAACGCCGCCAAGCACTTTGGCCTGATCTAGCACCCGGCACTTGGGGACGTTCCTTTTCGGCCGGCAGCTGGGGACACTCCTTGCGCGCCGTGCGCCACGAGCCGGGGTGTCGCGCCTCACCCGCGTGTTTTGTGAAACACGGCTAACTTTTTAGTCAATGTAGTAAGACATGGGCAACTTTTGCGGTAAAGTAAGCCAAGGAAAGTATCCAAAGGCTAACTAGCAATCATCGCGAAAGGCGGCCCATGGCCCTACGTGAATCTGGAGAAGACTATCTCGAATCGATCTACGTTCTGTCGCAGCGCCAAGGCACGGTGCGCTCAATCGACGTCGCCGAATACCTGGGTGTGACCAAGGCGAGCGTCTCTAAGGCCATGGCGACGCTGGAGAGCAGCGGCTATGTCGAAATGGGCAAGCGCGACGTTCATCTGACGGAGCGGGGGCTTGAGGTCGCTCGCCAAATGTGGGAGCGCCACTGCTTTTTTGTAGGGCTGCTAGAGGACGCAGGCGTAACGCCCGAGGTCGCGTCGCAAGAGGGCTGCCACATGGAGCACTGCCTGAGCGAGGAAAGCTTTGAGAAACTGAGGACGATGCTGGGTCGGGACAGCGACCGGGATCAGTAGCCCCATCAACTAAGTCCAACTCAGACAAGGAACCCCGCCAGCAAGCGATGCCCAAGAACCGTCAGCGACGTTAACGCAGGCCGGGGCCGTGCTTGGTTTTGAAAACACTCCGCAGCGCGAGGCCCGCCTTTCCGTTGCTCCGCAGGAGCAGGAAAGACGGGCCTCATGCGCGAGGACGTTTTCAAAACCAAGCACGGCCCCGGCCGGAAGGACCACAGGCGCTACAGGTTCTTGACACCCATCGCGCGCATGGCGTTCAGAATGGCGATGATCGCCACGCCTACGTCGCCGAACACGGCGAGCCACATGTTGGCAATGCCCAGTGCCGCAAGCACCAGGATCAGCAGCTTAATACCAAGCGCAAAGATGATGTTCTGCCAGACAATCGTCATGGTCTTGCGTGCTACGCGAATCGCGCGGGCGATGTTGGACGGCTTGTCGTCCATGAGCACGACGTCGGCTGCCTCGATTGCGGCGTCCGAGCCCATGGCGCCCATGGCAATGCCCACATCAGCACGGGTAAGCACCGGTGCGTCGTTGATGCCGTCGCCGACAAAGGCGAGCTTGCCCTTGCCGCTCTCGCTCGCAAGCAACGCTTCAACACGCTCGACCTTGTCGCCCGGCAGCAGCTGCGCATGGAACTCATCGAGACCGAGCTGCTTGGCCACCTCAGCCGCTACTTCCTCGCGGTCGCCCGTGAGCATAACGGTGCGCTTGACGCCGGCGGCGTGCAGGTCGCGAATCGTTTGCTCGGCATCGGCCTTAACGGTATCGGCGATCACGATGTGGCCGGCGTACGAGCCGTCGACCAGCACGTGCAGGATCGTGCCGACGACCTTGCAATTGGGAGCGTCGACTCCGGCCGCGGCGAGCATCTTGGCGTTGCCGACGACGACGTGCTTGCCGTCGATGGTTGCCGTTACGCCGTGGCCCGCGTCGTTGGCGGAGTCGCTCACGCGCTTGGGGTCGACCTCGCCCTGGTAGGCGGCGCGCACCGACTGCGCGATGGGGTGGTCGGAGAACGACTCGGCTAGGGC
>CAKUFW010000064.1 GCA_934650975.1 uncultured Collinsella sp.
TACATCTTCTTCTTGCCGTCGCAGGTGGTCTCGCCGATGATCATGTCGCTAAAGTACGTAAACGGGCACTTTTGCGAATAGGCAAAGCCGTAGGTCGATTTGATGAGCGGGCAGAGGTTTGCCGGCAGCACCTTCTCGGCCTCGGGAATCACCTCGTCGGACGTGCCGCACAGAGCCACGCTCGAGGCGCCCGCGGCATCGATAATCTCGAGCGGAGTATAGCTGCACAAAAAACCGACCAGGCGATTGCCGGCCTGCTTGTAGTCCTTAACGCGAATAAACGCCGTCTTGCGCCGCTCGTTGAACTCCTCAAACGTGCGCGGCAACGGCTGCTCAGAAACCTCGGACATAGAACTCCCAAATAAGAAAAAACTAAGAAATCCGACAACGAAGACGGCTTTCCCAGGTACCCGAGGTTGCCGTGAAAGAGGAGCGCCGCGTACTTTGGTGCGCAAGCGACGGTTTGAACGGCAAGATCGGGTGCCTGGGTGCCGCAGATTCCGAGCAACAAGCCTGACGCCGCGAACTTTGGTACGCGAGGAGGGTTGGAGCCGGAAGGTGCGGTGCCTGGGGAAGCCGCGCGGTCTAGATCGTCTCCAAGAAGGCCTCAATGCGGGTCTGCAGCTGGCCTGCGTCCTCGCCGGCATAGTCGGTCGTGATGTGCATAAACGGAATGCCGGCTTCCTCGGCGGCCTTCTCCACGGCGAAGGACTCCATCTCGTAGAGCATGCAGAACTGCAGGGCCACGTCGACGATGCCGTCGGCATGCAAGTCCTTGGCCATCTGCACGATGTCCTTCATACGCTGGTCGTTGGGCGTAAAGACGGCACAGTTGATCTTAAAGTAGCGCTCGGCGATAGCATCGAGCATCTCGTCAACCGTCTCACCGGACTCATCGACCAAGTCCTTGTAATAGCGCGAACCCGTGCAGGACTCCTCGCCCACCACAACGCCGCCGGCCTTCTCGATGAGGTTGAACAGCTTCCAGTTGGGCACAGCCATGGGCGTGCCGGTGTACAGGATGCGCTTGGTCCCCTTGGGCGCCACGCCATCTCCGGCCTCGACACGCTGCTCACACTCGGCCGCCATATCGTTGATGGCTCCGGTCAGACGCGGCGTGTCGTCCATAAAGGCGGCCTGAACGGTCAGCAGGCTGTCGAGACCGCTGATAGGAGCGGGGTCGGCAGCGCGGGTCGCAGCCAAACGCTGCAGGGCACGACGCTTCTCGTTAACGGCGTGGATGGCAGCCTTCAGGCGCTCGGGCGTGATCTTGACGCCGCACTCTTCCTCAATCTTGGCGGCAAGCTTTTTAACCTCGGCCTTCCAAGTCACGAGCGTCGACTCGTCGTGCACGTTGGGAATATCCATGACGTACATGTTCTTTTGCGTGGCAAAAAACTCGTAGGCCTTCTTCTTGCCATCGCAGGTGTTCTCGCCTACCACCAAGTCACTCGACTCAATGTAGGGGCAGACCTCACCCAGCTTAAAGCCGGCAAAGCTCTTGATAAGCGGACAAGTGTTGCGCGGCAAGTGCTCCTCGACCTTGTCCGTTGCCCAATCGGCACCCGAGCACAGACCAACGGGAATACCGTCACAGGCAAGCACAATCTCCTCGGGCACGTACACGCAGAACGAGCCGACGATCTTGGTGGCCTCGCCGGCCTCCTTCTTGTCGAGCATTTCCTTAATACGGCCGCTGTGGATGTTGGTGGCAACAAAATCCAGGTAGGACGTGGACTTGGGGCGATTGTTCTGCGTCAGGAACATATCCCCGTACATCTGGCCCACGGCACCCAGCAGCATGTCGTGGTCGGCAAGATTCATGCCGAGGCTCTCCCACATCGGATGGAAATCGAATTCTTCAGCCATGGCGGTTCCCCTCTCGAACCAAATACGGATAACTACGGTATTGCTGCACGGTGGGTGGCGAAAACCCAGCCGTGCTTAAACCCGGAATTTTGGGAAACCTGCTTTGCGGTTGATGATTTAGTTGTGCGTCGTCTCTCCCGGAGCCGTGAACATACCTGCTCATATGCGACTCCGAGCCATATAGAGGGCGCGCGCGGCAACGCGACGCGAATATGTCTTCTGCGGCATCGGCGCGCCCTCCTTTTCTCGTCGAAGGTAACTATATCAACGGTCGTCGTCCAGACGAACACCGCCGACACGCGTATGACAGCATTGGGATGCGAGTATCTCGCTGTCTGATAAATAATTATCAAATTGATAAGGTTTTGTCATCCCCGATTCGGCGAATGGCAGCCCGTTAAGGACCCGGACGGCCAAGGAACCAATCCCCCGACCGTACCGCACACCGCGCTACCGGCAAACCAGATGGATTCTGCTCGCATCAAAATGCATGCGCAGGGTCTCCCCCGCCCGCGGCAACTCCTCGCCAGGCACACTCACCTTGTTGACCTTCCACTGCAGGCGCGTCGGTGCGTCGGCACGTGGCACATCCAGCAGCACCAAGCGCTCAAAACGCGAATCGCTCACGCGGGCCACGTGCAGGTCGTAGCTGTTGCGACCACGCTCGGCACGGTTGTCCACATGGAAGTAGCTCGCGCGGATGCCCAGGTACGCCACGTTATCGGGCACCTCGCGGCCCACATTGAAGGTCATGCCCCAGTCCAGGGCTTCAACTTCCTGAGGCCCGATCTTGCGCGCACGGCTCGTGTTTTTGCAGCCCGTCAGGCGCAGCGCGGCTAAGGTCTGCGGCCGGCGGACCACGTCCTCGACGGAACCGATCACCTCCACATGCCCGTTGTGCATCACACAGATGCACTCGCACAGACGGCACGCCTCATCGATATCGTGGCTCACATAGAGAACGGTGCGGTTGCAGACATCGAACAGGTCGAGCATGTTTTGCTCAAGCGCGCTCTTGAGATACGCGTCGAGCGCACTCATGGGCTCGTCGAACATGAAGATGCCCGGGTGCGCCGCCACCATGCGGGCAAGCGCCACACGCTGCTGCTGGCCGCCCGAAAGTCGCGCGGGATAGCGGTCGGCAAAGTCGGCCAGGCCAAAGATACCCAGATAGCGTTCGGCAAGCTTTTTGCGCGCTGCGGCGTCGCCGGCATCCTCAACGCCGGCACAAACGTTATCGGCCACCGTCATATTGGGAAACAGCTGATAGTTTTGGAACAGCAGGGCGCACTTGCGTTCCTGGGGCGACAAGTTGATGCCCGAGGCAGAGTCGAAGAAGGTCACGCCATTGACGACGATCTTGCCCTCATCGGGCGTCTCAACGCCGGCGATGCAGCGCAAGGTACAGCTCTTACCGCATCCGGAGGCGCCAAGCAGCGCCACCCGCTCCTCGCCGGCCTCGAGCTGAATGTCGAGGGTAAAGCCGGGATAGCGCTTTTTGATATCCAGAACGAGCGACATGGCCTATCGACCTCCCTTCGCGACCGCGTCGTCACGCATAAGCTCGGCCAACGCCTCGCGATCGATACGCAGGGCATCGCCACCGACGGGGTCGAGCGAATCGCCCTGACCGACAAGCTCCTTGGCCTGTTTGCGCTCCGCGCGGGAGAGACCCCGCTCGCGGTACTTTTGCGAATGCGCCGTATACATGTTGATGAACAGGATGACCAAGAAGCTAAAGACGATCACGACGACGACCCAAAAGAGCGCCACCGACGTATTGCCGCCCATCCACTCAAAGTAGATGGCGAGGGGAATGGTCTGCGTAATGCCGGCATAGTTGCCCGCGAAGAACAGCGTGCAGCCAAACTCGCCCATGGCGCGGGCAAAGGCGAGCACCGTGCCGGCGGCAATAGAGGGCCAGCCGAGAGGCATCATGAGCTTGGTAAAGATGCGTCGCTCGGACCAGCCCAGCGTGCGCGCTGCATCGAGCATCTGCGTGTCGAGGCTCTCGAAGGCGCCGAGTGCCGTACGATAGACGAGCGGGAACGACACCACCACGGCAGAGATCACCGCCGCGGGCCACGTAAAGACAATCGAGATGCCGTGCGCAATCAGCCACTGGCCTACCCCGGTCGAGCGGCCGAACAGCATAAGCAGCAAAAAGCCGCAGACCGTGGGCGGCAGCACCATAGGGATGGTAAAGACCGAATCGAGCAGGCCCTTCACGCGGCTCGTGGTGCCCATGGTCTTCCATGCGGCAAACAGGCCCAGCGCGAACGCGATCACCAAGGCGAGACCGCTCGTCTTGATGGACACCCAAAACGGGCGGTAGTCAATACTGCCAAAGAAGGTCGCGGCGCGCTCCGCTAGCGAGGGCGGCTCCGTCGTCGAGATACTCGCATACGGCACCAAGGCGGCGTTATCGCTCCACAGGGCTCCGTCACCCAGATTGAGCCCGGTGTTTGCGGCGTCCGCGGCATTCACGACGGTGTAGTAGTCACCGTCGTCGCCCTTCACCTTAAACAGATAACGGTAATCGCCCTGTATCAGCTCATTGTCCGAGGTAAACACCCACTCGAGCTTGGAGTCCTCCAGCAGCGCGCCTCCCATGGAGTGAGACTTATCGAGCCCCGCGAGCATCTTCTTGAGCGCCTTTTGGTCGGAGGCATTTGCGATATCGAGGCCCGCTTCCTTGGCGGCATGCGTATCGACCCACACCACGATGCTCGTAGGCGTGGTCACCGTTACGAGCGACGTCTTTCTGTAGATGGGAAAACGATAACCCTCGGGCTGGTCGGCAAACGAGCGGGCCGTGCCCTTGGCGTTGCGCTCAAAGGCGTTGAGGCCAAAATCGACGCCATCGATAAGCGCAGAGTCCTCGGTCGCCTGACGCCCATCGGCAGTGGCAAAGAGCGCCTCGGCTCGGGCAGCCCCGGGCAGCGCCGTCAATGCGCAGACAATCGCGGCCAGCGCAGCGAGCAGGCGAATCGTTTTCCTTGACACGGGCGACTCCTCAAACAAAGGGTAACGACGCGCAGGCACGCCGCTTCAATCTAAAAAGGGCGGGCGATCGCAAGAACGCCCGCCCTCAAGCATATCGTTATGCAGCGAAGTTTCGCACTACTCGGAAAGCTCAAAGCCGTACTTAGCCCAAATCTTCTGCGCCTTCTTGTTAGACAGGCAGAAGTCGATGAACGCCTTGGCCTCGTCGGCATGCTCGGAGCTCTCGGCCACGGCACCCGGGTACACAATGGGCTTGTGCGAATCCTCGGGGCACACGAAGGCCTCCTCGATGCCGTCGTAGCGGTAGATGTCGGAGCTGTAGACAAAACCTGCCACGCAGTCGCCCGTGGACACGTAGGCGGCAGCGGTGCCGACCTTATCGGCCAGCGCGACCTTGTCGGCAATCTCGGGCGCGTACTCGCCGTCGTCGCCCTCGGTGCCGGTGTAGAGGCCGACGGAGGCCAGCGCCTGGTTGGCGTACTTGCCGGCCGGAACGGTCTTGGCGTCGCCGATGGCGATCTTGCCGTCCAGGTTCGCGACGTCGGCGATGGCCTCGACCTTGGCGTCTGAGCCCTCGGCGCGGATGATTACGAGGTCGTTGACGAACATGTCCTCGCGGGTGTCGGTATCGACGAGCTCGGCAGTCTCGGCATCGTCCATGGTGCCCTTGGAAGCGGTGATGAGCACGTCGACGACAGCGCCGGCCTTCATCTGCTCGACCAGGTCGCCAGAGGCCTTGAACTGCGTGTCGGCAAAGGTGGTGCCGGTCTGGTCGGTGTAGAGTTCCTGGACCTCGGGAAGGGCCTTCTCGAGCGAGTTGGCGGCAAAGATCTGCAGTTCGACGGCTGGGTTCTTAGAGGAGGACTTGGCGGAGCCGGCGTCGGAACCAGCAGACTTGGACTCCTTGTTACCCGAGCAGCCAGCAAGGCCAAGGCCGGCGGCAGCAGCGGCAGAAAGCGAAACGAAACCGCGGCGAGAAACCATATCGAACATATTGAACCCTTTCGGACCTTGTGCCCGGGCACCCCACCGCGAGCTTTATTCTGTAATCAGATTATACTTCAGCGCGAATAATGATAGTGAGAAATTGTTCTCAGCTGAGAATATAGTTTCAAGCCACCGTGCACCTCGGCGTCACTTCGATGGAAAACAAAAGGCGGAGCAACCGTTCAGGTCGCTCCGTCGCAGATTAACCGCTTATTTGGTATGTCCGCCGCCCGCTGTCATCTGAGCCGCGTGCTCCAGCTGGTCGGCGATTGCCTCCCAACTTTCGCGAGCCGCCTTGGTGGAACCGGGAAAGTTTACGACAAGTGTATACCTGCGTTGCATGCACACGGCGCGCGACAGCATGGCGCGGCGCGTCTTGGTCATCGAGTAAGCCCGAATCGCCTCGGCAATGCCCGGCACATCGCGATCGCAGACGGCGCGCGTCGCCTCGGGCGTCACGTCGCGCATAGAAAGCCCCGTACCGCCGCAGGTGATCACGACGTTGGCGTGGCGCTCGTCGGCGGCATCCACGATGGCGGCGCCGATCTCGTCGACGTCGTCGCGCACAACCACGTGCGAGGCTACCGTCCAGCCCTGAGCCGCAATGAGTTCCTCGAGCGCGGCTCCGGCCTCATCCTGAGCAAGATCGCGCGTATCCGAACACGTCACGATCGAAATCTTCAACTCCATAGCGCTCCTCCTAAAGCACGGTGCCCTCGGGCAAGTCGACGCGGACGACATCCACGACATCGCCCGGCCCGAGCTCGCACGGGCCCTCGTTAATGCGCAGCAGACAATTCGCGCGCTGCATCGTGCCAAGCAGCGCCGAATTCTGGCTCTTGGCCTCAGTCACCATAAGCTCACCGGTCTGGGTATCGCGCGCAACGCTGGCGCGGTCGTAAAAGCGACGGTCTTGGCGCTTCTTCACGCCGTGCGTGAGCGTCGCCTGCTGCACGGGGCGCGCGCCCTCGGCAAAACCACGCATCTTACGAATCGCCGGGCGCGCGAGCACCTCAAAGCCCACGTAGGCCGCCGCCGGATTGCCCGAAAGTCCCAGGTACGGTTTGCCGCCGAGCAGGCCAAACGTGATGGCCTTACCGGGACGCATCGAGATGCGATCGAACAGGACCTCGCCTTCGCGCTGGACCAGCGCCGTCACGTAATCGTAGTCTCCGGCCGAGGCGCCACCGCTCGTAATGACAAAATCGCACTCCCGCACGGCACGATGCACGAGCTCGCATATCGCCTGCTCGTCGTCGGGCGCAATGCCATAGAAGACAGGCTCGGCTCCGGCATCGAGTGCCTCGGCCATCAGCGCCGAGGAGTTGGAATCGCGAATCTGGCCACGCGCCGGCACCTCACCTGGCGAAACCAGCTCCGTACCCAGCGAGATGATGCCCACGCACGGGGCAGCGTGCACTTTCACGCTCGCGTATCCGGCACTTGCCAGCAGACCCGCACCTGCCGGGGCCACGAGCTCGCCAGTGTGCAGCACGACGTCTCCGGCATGGGCCTCCTCGGCGGCAGAGCGAACATTCTCCCCCACCTTGGCCGGTGCCGAGAAGCGGACGTGTGAGCCCTCATTGCCATCGCCGTCAAGGACCTCGACAATCTCATACTTCACCACGGCGTCGGCGCCCTCGGGAACCGGCGCGCCCGTCATGATACGCACCGTCTCACCCGCGCCGATCGTGCCCTCAAAGACATGACCCGCTGCCTCGTGGCCAACAACGGAAAGCGTCACCGGAGTATCGCCGGTGGCCGCACCAAGGTCGACGGCGCGTACGGCATATCCGTCCATGGCGCTGTTGGCAAATGGCGAGATGTCGATATCGGCCACGGCTTCCTCGGCCAAGGGAAGGCCGGCCGCCTGCCATACGGGAATCTCGATGAGATCGGTCGGGGCCACGTGCGAAAGAACAATCGCCTGCGCGTCCTCCAACGGAATGAGCTTTTCTGCCATAAGCACCCCTTAATGCTACGGCGCACAACAGAGGCGCCGATTCTTTATGTTTGTCTCAGTATAATCCCCCGCCGCTCGACCGCGACATGGTCTGTGCCCACGAATACGCCTGTCGGTTGCAGGCAGCGTAACAGAATCGAAACCAGCCAACCGGCTCGTTGCGTTTGCCGCGTTTTATAATGCTTGCGTTGCAACCAAAGAAGAGGACACCATGGCTTTTACCGACACATCAGACAGCGAAAGCGAAGAGCAAGACAACTCCCTGCCACTCGATGAGGGAGGCTTCTTCTCCCTGAACGATGTCATCATGGCCGGCAGGCATCAACTCACCCGCTCCGAGCATCTCCTGGCTGCCGACACGCGCCGCAACGCCCGCAACCTGCTCGCGAGCGCCAAGCTGCTCGCGCTCGTCGTGATCGTCTCGCTCGCCATGGGCGTTGCCGCTTGGGCATTTTTGGCCTCGCTGAACATCGCGACCGACTATCGCGAGCACCATGCGTGGGTCTATGCCCTGCTCCCCGTCGTGGGCGTGGCCACCGCTTGGGTCTACAAGAAGCACGGCCTCGCTGCCAAACGCGGCAACAATCTAGTCATCGACTCCGCCCTGGGCACCCGCCTTATCCATGCCCGCATGGCCGTCCTCACCTTTGTCTGCTCCACGCTTACGCACCTGACAGGCGGCTCGGCCGGACGCGAGGGCGCTGCCGTGCAGATCGGCGGTACCATCGCCAGCAACATCTCAAGCCTCGCCCACCTCAAAAAGCATGACCATCACGATCTTATGCTCGCCGGCATCTCGTCCGCCTTTGGCGCCGTGTTCGGCTCGCCCCTTGCCGGAGCGTTCTTTGGCATGGAGATGTGCTTTATCGGCAAGATCGACTACACCGCCGGCATCTACTGCCTCGTCGCCTCGTTTACCGGCTACTTTACGTCGCTTGCCCTGGGCACCGAGTACGAGGCGAACGTCATCGCCAGCGTCCCCGATATGACGCCCCGAACCGTCGCCATCGTCGTCGTCAGCGCCATCGTGTTCGGCCTAACCGCACGCCTCTTCGCCTGGTCGGTTCGAACCGTCAAGAGCCTCTACGGCCGCTTTATTACCAACTATCTTGTTCGCGCCCTCGTGGGCGCACTCGTGGTGCTCGCAGCTTACGCGGTGCTCGATGCTTGGAAGTACGCCGGCCTTGCCACCTGGCTCTCGGGCGCCGGTTTCGCCGGCAATACGACCCTCGCCGACGCAGCCATCAAGTTGGTCGTGACGGCGCTCACTCTGGGCGCCGGCTTCCAGGGCGGCGAGGTCACACCGTTGTTTGGTATTGGAGCTGCGCTTGGCGGCTGGATCGGCTGCCTTGCCGGAATCGATCCCAGCTTTTTGGCGGCCCTCGGCATGCTCGGCGTGTTCTGCGCCGGCCTCAACGTGCCCATCACCACCTGCATGATGGCCATCGACCTGTTCCACGGCACAGCGGCCGGGTTCTTTGTCATCGTTGCGTTTATCAGCTATCTTGCCGGCGGGCACCGCGGCGTATATCCCGCGCAGCGCATTATCTCGCCCAAGCGCCGTTCGCTCATTGTGGACGAGGGCGGTACGGTGGCCGATGCTATCGAGCGTCACAACGACCTGATAGAGTAGATGCAGTAAACGCCGTGCGGCCACAATCGGGGACAACGTAACCCGAGCGCGACCGCGCCGTCACGCCATACGCCAGGAGTCGCCCCATGCACGCAACAGATTTTGGTCGCACGCTCATCATCGCCAATCCCGCAGCTCAGTCGGGCGCGGCGCGCGAAGTGGCCGAGCGCCTGCAGCGCTTTTTGGACATGACCGCGCGCTCATCCCAGTTTGATCTGGTGCTGACCGAGCACATGGGACACGCCAAAGAACTTGCCGCACAGGCCCAGAGCTACCGCACGGTTATCGCACTCGGAGGCGACGGCGTGATCCACGAAGTCGTCAATGGCTTGATGACGCAGGAAGAGGCTGCCCGACCGGCTCTTGCCGTCCTGCCCGTGGGCTCCGGCAACGATTTTGCCCAGACGCTCGGCATCGATGATTTTTCCGGTAAAGATTTTGGCGCCCTGCTCACCTGCGAGCTGCAGCGTCAGGACATCGGGCGCATTCGCTCGTGGAACCCTGCAAGCGGCAGCGGCGAGGCGGCCGTCGAGTATTACGACCAGACGCTCTCCGTCGGCATTGACGCCGCCATCGGCCTGGGCACCACCGAGCTGCGCAAGAAGACGGGACTTACCGGCGCTCCGCTCTATACCCTTTCGGGCCTGGAGCAGTTTGGGCTGCGCTATCGCAACTACCCCATGACGGTTAGCTTTGACGGCGCGCCCACCGAGCGCGTGCGGGCGATTATCATGGCCATCCAGCTGGGCCCCACCTATGGCTCGGGCTATCGTATCTGCCCCGACGCCGACCCCTGCGACGGCATCCTTGACGTTTGCTACGCCTGCGGCCCCGTGCCCCGCGCGGTTGCCCTGCCCATGTTCCTTTCGGCCAAGGATGGCCACCACACCAAGCTGCCGCCGGTGCGCATGCGCCGCTGCCGCCATGCCGAGCTCACCTTCGAGGAGCCCAAGTACCCCATCCAGGCCGACGGCGAGCCCATCGTTGCCTCTCACATCGAGGTCGACATCCTCCCCGCCGCCCTCGAGGTCTGGCACCCAACCCGCTAGCTCCACCTAAGTTGCGGTGAAATAGGGACTGTTTTGCGGCTCCGCACCCCCGAACAATCCCTATTTCACCGCAACTTAGAAGGGGATCAATCTTCACTGCCCGGCTTGCGGCGGTTGGTCTTTTTGATGGCGTTGAAGTGCTTGTCGTTGAGCCTGCGCTGACGCGATCGCTGTGGCACTTTGGTCTTCACGCGACGACGCGGCGGACGACCACGACGCTCGAGCTCGGCCTTCAGCTTGCGCAGGCAGCTCGCACGATTCTGAAACTGACTACGACTCTCTCGCGCCGTCACGACGATCCCCGTGGGCACATGCTTCATGCGCACCGCAGAGTCCGTCGTGTTCACGCCCTGGCCGCCCGGGCCCGTCGCGCGAAACACCTGCACCTCGCAGTCGCGCGCCAGCTCCTCGGCCGACATCTCGGCATAGCACGCATACTCGCGCCATCCCATCTTGATCTCGTCCATACCAACACCTCCTCTCAAATCAGAACCACCCTTAAAAAGGGTGGTTTGCTCTTAGGGTATAACCCACGGGCCCCGGGCTCGCGTCTAAAGGCG
>CAKUFW010000065.1 GCA_934650975.1 uncultured Collinsella sp.
GGGTATCGGATTCCCACATTCAGCCGTACATGTACGGCTGAATGTGGGAAGTGTTCGGATGAAGTTGATAATCAAGGCTTTTGACTAGTCGTTTAAGAACGTCCCCAATGACTAAGTTGCAGGTGGCGGCGGTTGTGTTACACTAACGCTGCGTATTTGACGCAATCATCTCGATACAGATCAATGATGTCCGTCGCTTTTTGACGGAGCTAGACTGTTTAGCCGCCCTGAAGGTATATGCAGGGAGCATGTGATCACAGGGCTTGAAAAGAAAGTTGAGCAAACACTGTGTCTGATCAACAGCAAGAAAACGAAATAACGACGGCGCAAACCGCTCCCACTGCACCGGTTGCGTCGGACCAGGTCGCGATGCCCGCACCGGCTCAGACTTCGGCCGACGAGGCGCCCAAGGCTGCCCCGGCACCAGCACCCGCTGCAGCCGAGAAGGCCGCGTCTGCTGCTTCTTCCGCTGGCGATGATGCCGCGCCCTCAAAGCCCAAGCGTACGCGCCGCGTTGCTAAGTCGGCAGCGGATGGCGAGGAGGCCCCGAAGCCCAAGCGCCGCACCACGCGCACGACGCGTGCCAAGCGCATCGTTGCGGCCGATCCCTCCGCACCGATTTCCGACGAGGTTGCGCAGGCCCGCGCGCTGGCGCAGATCAGCGAGGCCCAGGTTGTGCGCGCCCGTCGTCGTGCTGCCGAGCACGAGGCCGCGGCTCTGACTGAGCTTGCAGTTCCGGTCGCCTCCGGGGCTCCTGCGGCCACCGAGGCCCCTGTCGCGGAGCAGCCGACCGAGAAGCCGGCTCCGCGCGCGCGTCGCCGTACGGTAGCTAAGTCGCAGCAGGATGCCGAGCAGGCGGCCCCTGAGGCCGTCGAAGCTCCGGCTCGTTCCGCAGCGGGGGAGAGCGCGCAGGCCTCTGGCTCTGCAGCGCCCTCCGAGGCCAGCGAGGCTCCTGTCGTCGATCCGGCCCTTCGACCGCATCGTCGTGGCCGCAAGCCCAAGGCTTTCCTGGAGGCCGAGAAGGCCGCCGCTGCCGCTGCCGCAGCTCAGGCAGCAGTAGCAACTACTGAGCCCGCGCCTGCCGCCGACGCTCCGGCCCAGGACGCAGCATCCACCGAGACCGCTGCGCCTGCTGAGGGCGAACCCGCCGATGTCCGTCCCGGCCGCAGCCGCCGCACGGCCGCTAAGCGCTCGTCCAAGGCCAAGGATGCAAAAAAGGACGCGTCCGAGGATTCTGTCAATGAGGTCGCCGAGGCGACCGCCGATGCCGCTCCCGAGACCGAGAACGCCGATCAGCCGGCGAGCGAGAAGCCCAAGCGCACGCGCAAGAAGTCTCCAAAGGGTAAAGCCGCCGAGCAGCAGGCCGACGCTGAGTCCAACGCCGATGGCGATACCAAGGCCGACGGCGAAGCCCCGGCCGACACCGACGCCGCAACCCCGGCAGTCCAGGGCACCGCGTCCGCCGAGGCCGAAGAGAACACCCGCCCCAACCGTCGCCAGCACAAGCGCAACGATGAGCGCAACGAGCGCAAGTATGACCGCAACAACGACCGTCGCAACCGCCAGCGCGACCGCAAGCAGCGCAACAAGGAGCGCAACGCCGCTCCCACCGAGCCCACGCTTTCGCGCGAGGAGCTCGCGGCCATGAAGGTCGCCGAGCTGCGCGAGAAGGCCAAGGAGTTCGAGATCGAGACGACCGGCAAGAAGAAAGCTGAGCTCGTCGAGGAGATTTACACCACTGCCGCGAAGGCCGAGGGCTTCCGCGATATCAAGGGCATCCTGCAGATTCGCCCGGACAGCTCCGGTATCATCCATGCCCACGGCTACATGAAGTCCAACGACGACGCCTTTGTCCCCGCATACCTCATCCGCTCCGCACGCCTGCGCACGGGCGACGTGATCGAGGGCTCGCTGCGTCCCTCGCGCGGTGGTGACAAGCGCGCCGGCCTCGCCAAGATCACGACCGTCAACGGCAGGGATCCCGAGCAGATCCGCAACCGTCCCAAGTTTGGCGACCTCACCCCGGTCTATCCCAATGAGCCGCTGCGCATGGAGCACGGCAAGGATTCCATCACCGGTCGCGCCATCGATATTGTGTCGCCGATCGGCAAGGGCCAGCGTGGCCTGATCGTGTCGCCTCCCAAGGCCGGCAAGACCACGATTCTCAAGAAGATCTGCCAGTCTATCTCGATCAACAATCCCGAGGTGCACCTCATCTGCCTGCTCGTCGACGAGCGCCCCGAAGAGGTCACCGATATGCAACGCTCCATTAAGGGCGAGGTCGTTGCCTCGACCTTCGATATGCCTGCCGACAACCATACTCGCGTGGCAGAGCTCGTGATCGAGCGTGCCAAACGCATCGTGGAGCTGGGTGGCGACGTCGTGGTGGTGCTCGACTCCATCACGCGCCTTGCCCGCGCTTACAACTTGGCCGCTCCCGCCTCGGGCCGTATCCTGTCGGGCGGCGTCGATTCGGCGGCCCTGTATCCGCCTAAGCGCTTCCTTGGTGCTGCCCGCAACATCGAGAACGGCGGCTCGCTCACTATCCTGGCTTCCGCCCTCATCGATACCGGCTCCAAGATGGACGAGGTCATCTTTGAGGAGTTCAAGGGCACCGGCAATATGGAGCTCAAGCTCGACCGTGACCTGGCCGACCGCCGTATCTTCCCGGCTATCGACCCCGTCGCCTCGGGCACGCGCAACGAGGACCTGCTGGTCGACGAGCAGATGCGCCCGTTTGTCTTTGGTCTGCGCCGCATCCTCGCTGGCATGAACAACACCGAGCGCGCGGCCGCGTCGTTTATCAAGGGCCTCAAGGGCACCAATACCAACCAGGAGTTCCTGGTGCGTTCGGCCAAAAAGCACAGCGACTACGAGCAGACATTCTAGGTCGCCTGCCGAACACGACAACAACCATAGTCATGCCAGAAGGGCCGGGGGTTAGATCCCGGCCCTTTTCGTATAGCCGTTTGCCAACGATTTTTGACCTCACGACCGACGAGCAGCGATTTTCCCGTTTCAATCCCGCTTCGTCGCTTGCAATCCCCAAGGGGGTTTCGCATAATAACTGTTAAGCTTCGCGACGGATAACGCAGATGAAACGAACCATATACCGTTGCTTTGGGGCCCAGGCCCCGCTTCATCTTCTCTCGCGCAGCCAACTGAATGATGCGATTTGGGTGCTGGAAGATGGGGAGAGCTCATGGCTTCTTCTGATGCAACACAACGAGCAGTCCTTGCTGGACTTTCCTGCGGAATCGGCCTTGCCGCTCCTGTGGTGATGTATGCTGCCACGCTGCCGTTTTCGTCGGTGAATGAGACGGTCGTCGCGGGCGCTGTTCCCTTTGCCGTGGGCGCGGTGGCGGGCGTGGGTATCTATGCCGCCTCGTTGGGTATCTCCGAATATCGTGCGCAGCATGCCGAGCGCCTGTTCCAGCCCGACGCGATGGGCGGCGCCGCGAATGTGAGCCAGCATCAAAACGAGTTCCAGACCGCCTCGATACCCGCTCAGCAGCAGTGGACCGCTCCTCAGGCGGCTGCGTCTGCCGCTCAGCCCAATGCCACTCAACCCAATGCCACTCAGCCTTCTTCGGTCTTCTCCGGTCTGACCGGCGCCTTCCGGCGCCTCCACGCCGATGATGGCGTTCCGACTATTGCTCGCGCCGCGGATGCCATGAGCGAGGCCGAGGCTTGGTCCATGATCGACAGCATGCTCGACGAGGATTCGCCGGTCAGCTGCGACCCCGCGCGCTCGCGCGATGTCTACCAGGTCGCTATCGACGAGCTCACCTACGGCGGCCAGACCGGCTCTTACAACCGTGACGATATCGC
Organism: uncultured Collinsella sp.; assembly: GCA_934650975.1. Classification (GTDB taxonomy): domain Bacteria; phylum Actinomycetota; class Coriobacteriia; order Coriobacteriales; family Coriobacteriaceae; genus Collinsella. The sequence goes on from CAKUFW010000065.1 coordinate 3,832, forward strand.
TGCCGCGGCACGCGCCGTCTCGGGCTCTCATGCCGCCCCTGCAGGCAGCACCGCTGCCTTCGTGGCGCTCGTTGCCAATGCCGCCAACAATGCTGCCACGGCTCAATCCGTTACCTATGACACCGCCGTGCCCGTGACCCCGGCTGCCGCCGTCGTCGACCCTTACGCCGACGAGCCACTGGCCGTCGACGAGGAGACCATCGCCGCTCGCCGCGCTGCCGAGAGCTCACTGTGGGGCGCTCCCGCACAGCAGCAGGCGGCAGGTGCTGTACCGTACAATACCAATATCGCCAACATGCCGATTATCAGCGACGCCCCTGCTGCGGCTATCGATCTCGATGACCTTGACGAGCCGGTCATCTCGAACGACGTGCCGTATGTGGTCGCTGCCCCGGTCGATGTCCCGGCCTCCGCGTCCCAGTCCGTCGCTGCCGACGAGCCTGTCCATGCAACTTCCGAGGAAGACGTCCCCATGGCCGATTATTCGGGCCACGAGGGCATGTGGGCAGCCGCTGCCGCAATTTTGGACGAGGTCGTCGAGCCCGCTCCCGTTGCCGCTCCGGTGTTTACGCCTGCTCCTCAGCCCGCTGCCCCCGCCTACGTTGGTCGCCACAGCGCCGTGTTTCCTGAGGACACCGCGCGCATCTCGCGCGAAGGTATCGAGCGCGCCGAGGCCATCGCTGCCGGCATCATGGAGAACCGTCGTCACGAGCGCGTCAATCAGATTCTCGAGGAGGAGATCGACCGCCTGCAGTCTGCAGCGGTGAGGCGCACGGGCCGTGCCTATCTGAGCGTTATCGAGGGTGGCACCGCCAGCTTTGAGCCGCTCTGTGCGGAGGCATAACTTCTGCATGCTTAAACTCGATCGAAAATGGGCGGTCGCGACCTGCCTGATGGTACTGCTCATCTGGGGCAATTCGATGGTTCCCGGCACGGGGTCCGGCTCATTGAGCCTGTCGATTATGGAGGCCGTTCGCGGCTTTCTGCACGGCATGGGGCTTCCGTATGAGTGGGTGACCAACTTCGTCGTTCGAAAATGCGCGCATTTTACCGAGTACATGGTGCTCGGCATTCTAGCGACGCACGCTTTTGATATCGAGGGCCGTCGCACCTTTGACGTATTGCTTCCCACGGCGGTGTTCTTGCTGCTGATTCCCTCGATTGACGAGACGATTCAGCTCTTTGTACCCGGTCGCGCCGGCATGATCACCGACGTGATGATCGACTGTTGCGGAGCGATGACGGGCGTTGTGCTTCGATATCTTCTACGATCGCTCATATGTGCCAAAAAGGCCGCCTAGGACACGTTGCTTGGTCCTAGGCGGCCTTTCTTTGTTTGGGGGCTTATACGGGGTGTGGCGGCGTCATCCCGTAGGATGGGATTGCTGGACGTTGCGGCGCCCCTTTGGCGCGCCTACTGCTGAAGCGCGGCGGCACCCAGGGCCAGGCAGCCCATGATGCCCTGCTTGCCCTCGAGACTATTGTTGACGATGTAGGTGTCGATATCGTTGACCTCGGGCGTGACGATATAGCCGTTGAGCATCTCGGCGCACTTTTTGCGTGCGAGCGGCACGATGGGGGTGTGGTCGGCCACGCCGCCGCCGATGATGATCTTTTGCGGCGCGTAGCACAGCGTGTAGGTCATGAGCGCCTGTGCCAGATAGCCCGCGAGCAGATCCATGGCCTCCGGGTCATCGGCCATGTCTCCGGCGCTCTTGCCATCCCAACGCTTTTTGACGCCGGGACCGGCGATGAGGCCCTCCAGGCAGTTGTCATGGAAGGGGCAGGCACTGTGCTCGCCGATGGTGTCACGCGGGTCGCGCGTGACCAGGATGTGGCCGGCCTCGGGATGCATCATGCCGTGCACGAGCTGGCCGCCCGAGAGCACGCCAGCGCCCACGCCGGTGCCGATGGTCAGGTAGACCACGTCGGTGAGACCCTTGGCGCAGCCAAAGGTGACCTCGCCCAGGCAGGCGACGTTGACGTCGGTATCGTAGCCGCAGGGGATGTTGAGCTCGTTTTTGATGGCGCCCAGCAGGTCAAAGTAGCGCCATGCGGTCTTGGGCGTCTCCAAGATCTTGCCGTACTGGGGCGAGGCGGGGTTAACCGCGGTAGGGCCAAAGGCACCGATGCCCAGGGCGGCGATGCCCTTGTCTGCAAACCATGCGTTGACGGCCTCGACGGTCTCCTGCGGGGTCGTGGTCGCAATCTGCTCGCGTTCGAGGACCGTGCCGTCCGCATAGCCCGTGGCGCACACCATCTTGGTGCCGCCGGCCTCGAGTGCTCCGATAAGCTGTTGCCCTGCCATAGCGTCCCTCTCTATTGGGCGAGTTAGTTCACCTCTAAAGTATAGCGCTATAAAATATAAATGAGGTCGCTATAAAAAGAAACCTCGCAACCCAGCGGGTTCGCGAGGTTTCTCTGGTGCCTTTAGTTGCTGGGCCGTCCTTACCCGCGCGGTTTGATTTTATCACGCAGCGACTTGAGGTTCTCCAACGCGGCGTTGAGCGTTTCGTCACGTTTGGCAAAGTGGAAGCGAATCAGATGGTTGACGGGCTCGCGGAAGAAGCTCGAGCCAGGAACGGCGCCCACGCCCACCTTTGAGGCCAGGTCCTCGCAGAAGTCGAGGTCGCTGTCGTAGCCAAACTCTGAGATGTTCATCATGACGTAGTAGGCGCCCTGCGGCACGTTATGCGTGAGACCGATGCTATCGAGGCCCTGGCAGAACAGGTCGCGCTTGGCGGTGTAGAGGTCGAGGACCTCCTGGTAATAGCTATCGTCGAAATTGAGGGCGGTGACGACGGCCTCCTGCAGGGGAGCGGCGGCGCCCACCGTGAGGAAGTCGTGGACCTTCTTGATGCGCTCGGTAATCTCGGCCGGAGCGATGGTGTAGCCCAGGCGCCAACCGGTGATGGAGTAGGTCTTGGACAGTGAGCTGCAGCTGATGGTGCGCTCGAACATGCCGGGCAGCGTGGCCATATAGACATGCTCGTGGGGCGCATAGACGATGTGCTCGTAGACTTCGTCGGTGATGCAGTAGGCGTCGTACTTTTTGCAGAGGTCGGCGATAAAGGTGAGCTCCTCGCACGTAAAGACCTTGCCGCAGGGGTTGGACGGGTTGCACAGGACGATAGCCTTGGGGTCGTTGTCGCGGAAGGCCGCCTCGAGGACCTCACGATCGAAGTCGAACGTGGGCGGGTTGAGCGGCACATAGATGGGCTCAGCGCCCGAGAGAATCGTGTCGGCACCGTAGTTCTCGTAGAACGGCGAGAAGATGACGACCTTGTCTCCGGGGTTCGTAACCGTCATCATGGCGGCCATCATGGCCTCGGTGGAGCCGCAGGTGACTACGATGTTCTCGTTGGGGTCGACCGGCATACCCATAAAGTGCTCCTGCTTGGCCGCGAGCGCCTCACGCATGGCCTGCGAGCCCCACGTGATGGAGTACTGGTGATAGAGCGGCTTGGGGTCGGTCGCGATGGTGCTAAGGCTCTCGAGCAGCTGCGCCGGGGGATCGAAGTCAGGGAAGCCCTGCGAGAGGTTGACGGCGCCGTACTTATTGGAGATGCGCGTCATGCGGCGGATGACCGAATCGGTGAATGTCGCCGTGCGGTTGGAGAGTTCTTTCATACCGGTCCTTTCGAGCATTTGCGTTGGGGCAAGTTTACTCCTATGAAACCGGTGGGATTTGCTCGAAACGGGCTCGAAAAACTCTTTTCAAAATTCTTGAAAATTGGGGCTTGCATCGCGTGGCGTTCCTTGCAATAATAGTCGAGCGCGAAGCGCACAGGACACGGTGGGTGTAGCTCAGTTGGCTAGAGCGACGGGTTGTGGTCCCGTAGGTCGAGGGTTCGAGTCCCTTTACCCACCCCAGTTCTTGCTTCGTGTTGATATCGGGTCGTTAGCTCAGTTGGTAGAGCAGGGGACTCTTAATCCCAAGGTCCAGGGTTCGACCCCCTGACGGCCCACCACACGATATCTCCTCTAAAGTCCGTCACAACGGACTTTAGCTTTGGGTCGTTAGCTCAGTTGGTAGAGCAGGGGACTCTTAATCCCAAGGTCCAGGGTTCGACCCCCTGACGGCCCACCAAAGCATGTTAAGACGGTCAACGAAAGTTGGCCGTCTTTTTTGTTGGCCTCGCATGGGGTCGAACCCGAAAGGGCGCGAAGCTAAGGAAATGCGTAAGCATTTACCAGCGCAGCGCGCAAGGCGCGAAGCGCCGCAGCGGCCGCCTGCGCAGCAGGCTGACCCCCTGACGGCCAACCAAAGCAACCCGGTATATTTACAAATTGAGTCTGCCCTGTGGATCGGTGAAGCCGTCCGTACCCTCTTTGAGTTTCTTCTCGTCTGCTTTCACGCGGCGCTCGAGTTTTTTCGTGTCCTCGGCAGGCGGCAGATTCTCGGGGACAATTCCGCGGTCGAGGAGACTGCCGCGCACACTTGTGTTGTTCTCGATGTGCTCTTGCTTGATCTGGTCTAGACCGTACAGGTCGTGCTCCTCGGCGTTGAAGGCTGTCATCGAGTTCGTGAGGTCTTTTGCTTTGATGAGGACATCGGCCAACCTGTCCGCTAGCGCCGCGCTCTTGGGCACGCCAAGCTGCTGCTTCATTTCCGCCGTGCTTTTGCCGCCGAATAACGCCTCGTCGCCCTTCGACTTGATGATCGCAAATCCTTTGGAGTCCACGCCGCGCTTGAACGCGATGCCCGAGAGCTGTTTCTCTGAATCGGATAGCGAGTGGCGCGCCTGCAATCGCTGAATCTCGGCGAAGCGTTGCTCTATGAGCTCCTGACGACGTGTCTGTACGGCAAAGTAAGCCTGGGCGAGTGCGATCTCCGGCTTGTTCGGGTCTCCGTTCTGGGCGATTAAATAGCACGCATAGCGAGTCAGTTTATAGTCTTTGACGGCCTTTTGACCTATTCCGGTTGGGACTATTTTGCTGGTCTCAGCAAAATAGGAAACAACTGGCATTTTGTTGACTTCACACGATGCCATAGCCCTCTATATCGCAGTCTCAAAATTTCGCCATTGGGTGTATCCGAGGGGTTCCATTAAATCTCGTGCGAGCCAGTACTCGACGCCGTCTTCTACATGGGCGTAGCTGTCAAGTTCGACACGCCATTTCTCGATGTCCCGACTGTCCATATCTCTTCCTCTCCGGTCGTTGTCTACGCGGACTTTGTCGACTCTGTATTCAGAATGAGAATACTCGCCCGTGCGGACAAGAATGGGCCCCGTGTCGCTTCGAGCTCACGGGACCCATCAATATCGAGAAGTTGTGTTCTGTTCTAGATAGGTGCCAGCTTAGTCGGCTCGATAGTGTGATCCGAGGCTTTCGGTTCTTTTGCGCATGGCTTTGACCATTTCGGTTGCCAGCAGCAGCTGCGATTGTAGACGCGCGAGGGCTGCGACTTCGCTGTCCTGGGCTTTCTGTGTGCTCAAGGTCGTTGCCTCCGTCTTCAAGCCCTCAAGCTCGTGTAGTGCCTTGGATAGGCCCATCTCGGTGCGGTTGATCATGCAATAGGTACTCATCGTATGCTTAAGGCTGCGTGTCAGGCGTTCGGCATCTGTTGTGGCAATGCCGTACTGGGGGAGGGCGATATCCGCCTTCAGGGCTGCCTCAGGTGCATTCTGTGCTGCCTGGGCTGCCGATGCGCCCGCGATGCGCCCAAACACGATGCCGTTGGCGCTTGACAGGCCGCCAATGCGATCGGCGCCGTGCATGCCGCCCGTGGCCTCACCGCAAGCGTAGAGGCCCTCAACACCCGTGAAACTCGTCTTGTCGATCTTGACACCGCCATTAGCGGCGTGGGCGTACATCGCTACGCGCATCTCATCGGTCGGGGCAATGCCGTGCTCGTCCTGAAGCCATGTGGCAAAGGTCTGTACAAATTCGGGAACATCCTCGCGGGGGAAGTCGTAGTGGAGTGCCAGGCCTTCGGTACCTGCCTGATCGATGACGAGATCGATGGCGCGGGAGCCCAAGCGTGAGGTGAAGGGGCCGTATCCGGAGCGCTGCTCAAGCAGATCGTCCAGCTTGTCGTCAGCAATATCGACAGGCTGATCGAACTTGACGTAGCGCCAGGTCTTCTCGTTAAAGACAAGGTTGTGCTTTGGCTCTATGAAGCCGGGCATCATCTGCATGAATTCTATATTAGTAAGGGAGGCGCCGTGCGCCAGGGCGATGGCCTGCGAGGAGCTGAGCACATCAGACGACGTAAGGCTGCGCTCGAACAGTCCGCCCGTGCCGCCGGCGGCAATAATCGTTGCCTTGGCGTCGATGGACGCGAGGCATTCCTCGGTGCGGTCGTAGAGCACGGCCCCGGTGATTCGGCCGTCCGTGGCCTCAACAAGGTCGATAAGCTCATGGCGGGGGAGCAGACGAATGCCGAGTAATTCTATCTGGGCTGTCAGAGCGTCCTCAAGGGGCTTGCGGGTGAGACCGCGCCACAAACGCGTCTTATGGTCAAAGCAGGGGATAAACTGCTTTTGCTGGGCGCTCTCGGCACTTTGCGGACGCTGGAGTTCAACGCCCAGATCTTGCTCGAGCCAGGTAATCGCCTGAGGAATGCCGTGGACAAATGTCTGGACGAGCGTGGGGTCGGCAACGCCGCCGCCGACTGCGAGAATGGTGTCGATCAGGTCCTGCTCGTCGGCCATGTCGGTGGGACCGATGAGGCCCAGGCCCCAGGTGCCGGGGAAGAAGCTCGATCCGCTCATGGTCTTTCCGGCGCTCGCCACGGTGACGGTTGCGCCCGCGCGGGCCGCCTCAATGGCGGAGCAGAGGCCTGCAATGCCCGATCCAATTACCAGTACATCAGTCGATTCCATCGGATTCCTTTCTCGTCCGGCGCATTGTCGCACGAGTCCTCGTCAAAGGCACCGAAAAGATTCCGCTAATCGGTAAAGGGCCGATATCACAGGTGGGCGTCGCTGGCGCTTGGACGCTCCATCGCATCCCCTCAATAAGTTGCGGTGGAATATGGACTGCTTTGGCTCATATGGGGGCTAATCAGTCTGTATTTCACCGCAACTGATATATCGGCGTTAGTTTCCATCAGGAATAAAAAGAGCCGCTACCCGGGTGGATAGCGGCTCTAAAGCTCAACTATATGAGCATCGCGCGGGCGCGATTAGGCCTTGAGGGCCTCCTCGACGGCGACAGCGCAGGCGACGGTG
>CAKUFW010000066.1 GCA_934650975.1 uncultured Collinsella sp.
TCGGCCGAGCTGCAGCATCTGGTGCAGACTATCTGGCGCCTGCGTCAGCCCGACGGTTGCCCGTGGGACCGCGAGCAAACGCATCAGAGCATCGGCAAAAACATGATCGAGGAGGCCTACGAGGCGCTCGACTGTATTGAGGCAGACGACGCGGCGCACCTGCGTGAGGAGCTGGGCGACGTGCTTATGCAGGTGGTGCTGCATGCGCAGATCGCGGCGGACGCCGGCGAGTTTACGCTGGCCGACGTGGCACGCGATATCGACGCCAAGCTCATCCGCCGTCATCCGCACGTGTTTGGCGATGCGGACGCCGAGAGCTCCGACGAGGTGCTCAAGATTTGGGACGAGGTCAAGCTTGCCGAGAAGGCCGCCAAGGACAAGGCCGTGGCGGCGGGCGAGGCTGCGCCCGAGGGCCTGCTCGACGGCGTGCCCACGCATCTGCCGGCGCTGATGCAGGCCCAGAAGGTGTCGCGCAAGGCAGCGGCCGTGGGCTTTGAGTGGGAGACGGTCCAGGACGTGTGGGACGAGGTCGCCGAGGAGCGTGCCGAGTTTGAGGCCGAGGAGCCCGGCTCGCCTGAGCGCGAGATGGAGTTTGGCGACCTGCTCTTTGCCCTGGTCAACGTCGCGCGCAAGGAGGGGATCGACGCCGAGAGCGCCCTGCGCGCGAGCACGGCCAAGTTCCGCCGTCGCTGGACTGCGATGGAGCAGATGGCGGCCAACGCCCATGTGGATCTGGCCGAGCTTTCGACCCACGGCCTCAACGACCTGTGGGATGCCGCCAAGGCGGAGGAGTAAGACTGCGGGAACGACGGGCTGACACGCCCCATCGTTCCCGCTAAATTTTTCGAAAAATAATTGTATCCCTCGGCTAACTTAGGGCATAATGCAAAAAGTGCGACATGGCTAACTTACGGAGGCACACCGATGGTGCACGGTCGGCCAGTCGCTTGCATCAACTACGTTTCCAAGTGAGAGGGAGACAACATGAGTGATATTTTGGACGTCTACGGTCGCGAGGTGCTCGACAGCCGCGGCAACCCCACCGTCGAGGTCGAGGTCGTGCTCGAGGACGGCAGCTTTGGTCGCGCGATGGTGCCTTCGGGCGCTTCGACCGGCGCCTTTGAGGCGTGCGAGCTGCGCGATGGCGATAAGGGCCGCTACCTGGGCAAGGGAGTCTCGCAGGCCGTCGAGCACGTCAACAACGAGTGCGCCGATGCCGTCGTGGGCCTCGACGCCTTCGATCAGCGCGCCGTCGATGCCGCGCTGATCGCCGCGGACGGTACCCCCAACAAGACCAAACTCGGCGCCAACGCCATCCTGGGCGTGTCGCTGGCCGTCGCCCGCGCCGCGGCCGAGTCGGCGGGCCTGTCGCTGTACCAGTACCTGGGCGGCGTCAACGCCCACCTGCTGCCCACGCCTATGATGAACATCCTCAACGGCGGCGTGCACGCCGACAACAACGTGGACTTCCAGGAGTTCATGATCATGCCGGTGGGCGCCCCGAGCTTTGCCGAGGGTCTGCGCTGGTGCGCCGAGGTCTATCACACCCTCAAGGGCGTGCTGCACGAGGCCGGCCTGGGCGGCGGCGTGGGCGACGAGGGCGGCTTCGCGCCCAACCTCAAGACCAATGCCGAGCCGTTCGAGTACATCACCAAGGCCGTGGAGAAGGCCGGCTTTAAGCCCGGCGTCGACTTCATGTACGCCATGGACCCGGCGTCGACCGAGTTCTACAACGCCGAGACCGGTATGTACGAGCTCAAGGGCGAGGGCGTTGAGTACACGAGCGCCCAGATGGTAGATTACTGGGAGAAGCTCGTCGACACCTACCCCATCATCTCCATCGAGGACGGCATGGCCGAGGAGGACTGGGACGGCTGGGTTGAGCTTACCCGCCGCATTGGCAACAAGGTGCAGCTGGTGGGCGACGACCTGTTCGTCACCAACACCGAGCGCCTCAAGAAGGGTATCGAGCTGGGCGCAGCCAACGCGATCCTGGTCAAGGTCAACCAGATTGGCACGCTCACCGAGTCGCTCGAGGCCATCGAAACCGCCAAGGAGGCCGGCTATGCGTGCATCGTGAGCCACCGTTCTGGCGAGACCGAGGACTCCACGATTGCCGACCTGGTTGTGGGCGTCAACGCCGGCCAGATTAAGTCGGGTGCTCCGTGCCGCAGCGACCGTATCGCCAAGTACAACCAGCTCATCCGCATCGAGGACGAGCTCGAGGGCAGTGCGCGCTACGCCGGCAAGACCGCGTTCTACAACATTCGCTAAACAAGTGGTGCTCGCGGGGGCGGGGTTGACTCGGCTCCGCTCCACTTCTGATGGCTGCCATTGTGCGCTGGGCCGTGTGGCTCAGCGCCTTTTTTATGTCGAGCAAAGGCTGCCGAAGGCGTTGCGCGCGCTCGTGCTATAACTAGAATACTTAGCGCAAACAAACCTCAACCGCACAAGGCGCACATGGATCAGATTTACGACAACAGGTACTATTCCGCCGGTTCGCGCGAGCCGTCGCCTCGCCGTGCGCGCACGGTGCAGCTTGGCGGGTCCGATTATGGTGGCGCCGCCCGTCCTGCGCATCGTGCGGTAGGTGCCTCGCGTTCTAATGCTCAAATGAATATGCCAGCGCATCGTCCGGACCGTCCGTCGCGCTCGGCGCATGCCTCGCGCCCCACGGCTCAGGCGCACGATAGGTCGAGCAGGCCGTCGAGCCGTCTTTCGGGCTCGGACTTTATGCACTACGCCAACGACAACGCAGTGGTCAAGGCGATTTACGACTTTACCCATGGACCCCAGCGCGGGCTGTTCATCGGTATCGTCGTGGCGCTGGTGCTCGTGAGCCTGTATTTTCCTGTGCGCGATCTGTACGTGGCCAAGCGCTCGAGCGACATCCTGGCCAAGCAGGTCGAGATTCGCGAGCAATACAATGACGAGCTGCAAAAAAGCGTCGACAAGCTGCTCTCGGAGGAGGGCATTAAGGATGCGGCGACCGAGGACCTGGGCTTGGTAATGCCCGGTGAGACCAAGATCGACGTGCTGGGCCTGGACGACGATTCGGGCTCGTCTGACAAGAAGTCGTCGAATGCCAAGAAGGCCAGCGAAGTGGCCAAGGAGATCGAGGAAGTCGGCAAGGACGCGCCGTGGTACATCCAGACGCTCGATATGCTGTTTGGCTTTAACGGCGTCGAGGGCCAGACGGTCGTGTCCAACGGCGAGTAGCGCCCGGAGGGGAGCCCGCAATGACGAATTGCAAACGATATAAGGTGGCGGCGATCGACCTGGGAACGGTGTCGTCGCGGCTGGTGTTGGCGCAGGTCGAGGCTGGGGCGATTGTGGAATCGTCCAAGCATACCGAGATTACCGACCTGGGCGAGGGCGTCGACGCGACGGGTCGCTTTTGCGAGGCGGCCGTGGAGCGCGTGCTCGCCGCGTGCCGTATGTTCGTGGCTGAGGCGCGCGACTTTGGGGCTGCGTGCATCTGCACCACGTGCACGAGCGCCGCGCGCGATGCGTCCAACGCCGCGCTGCTGCTGGACGGCCTGCGCGAGCTGGGGCTCGAGCCGCAGGTGATTCCAGGCGAGGTCGAGGCGCGCCTGACGTTTTTTGGTGTGGCGCACGACTTTGCCGGCGAGCGCATCATCGTCGCCGATTCGGGCGGCGGCTCTACGGAGCTCGCGACGGGCGTGTATGCACCGGAGCGCGGGGTTTTCGCGCTGGAGGGCACGCGTTCGTTGGACATTGGCTGCCGTCGCGTGACGGAGCGCTTCTTCTCGGCCTTGCCGCCTGTGGACGGCGAGCTTGCAGCTGCCGCCGACTGGGCAGGAGGGCAGTTCGCCGCCTATTTTGAGGGCCTGCCGAGCAATTTTGAGCGCGCCGAGCGCTTGGTCGCGGTGGGTGGCACCGTCACCACGCTCGTGGCGCTCGTTCACGAGCTGGAGCCGTATGATTCGAGCTTTGTGCACCTGCGCGAGCTTTCGCTGGAGCAGGTTTCGGCCGCTATCGAGCGCATGTCCGCGCTGGATGTTGCGGGCATCGCCGCGTTGCCGGGTGTGCAACCCAAGCGCGCGGGCGTGATCTTGGCAGGTGCCGTGGTGATTCGCGAACTCATGTGCGCCGGTGGCTACAGGGCGCTTACCGTGAGCGAGAACAGCCTGCTCGCCGGCATGGCCGCTACCATCAACGAGGTTCTCGACGGCGAAGCCCCCACCATCACCTGGACCCCAAACCTCAGCACCCTCAAATAAGTTGCGGTGAAATACGGATTAAAATCGTCCTTTCAAGGCTCAAGCAGTCCCTATTCCACCGCAACTCAATAGCCGGCACTTAGGGACGTTCCTTTTCTGCCGGCAGCTTGGGACACTCCTTGTGGGGTGTCCTCACAGTGCCTATGCCAACTTGTCGACCTGCCCGATCTCCCAAAGCGGAATGTTGACGAGTGAACCCTCGTCTCTATATGCCGCCAGGGAAGTCCTTGCGCATCGCTCGAGCTTGAACTTCTCGCAGGCTATCTTGAGGCTCTTCGCTTTGAGATTCTCTGCCGCCTTGACCTCGAGCGGGAGCACGGTCCCCGCATGGTCGATGGCAAAGTCGGTCTCGGCATTGCCGGAGGTGGATGACCAATATGCGGGGGTTTTGCCCTGGAGTAAAAGCTCCTGCGCGACGTATTGCTCGGTCAGCGAGCCTTTGAACTCGGTAAAAACAGCAGATCCGTTAAGAACGATGGTCGGCGAGAGGCCGGAGAGCGCTCCGAGGATGCCGGTGTCGATGCAGAACAGCTTGAAGCCCGAGAGATCTTCGTAGCTCGAGAGCGGCGCCCTTAGAGCAGAAACACGCGGCACCTTATGAACGATTCCGTAGTCCATGAGCCACTGGAGGCTTTCCTCGAAATCGCGTGCGCGCGCCCCGGGACGAAGGGCGCCATAGACAAACTTCTTGTTTTCCTTTGCAAGCTGGCCGGGAAGAGAGTTCCAAACCAGCCTCATGCGCTCGACAATACGTGCGGGAGCATGCTTGCCAAAGTCGGATTCGTAAGCCTCGATAATCTGCTGCTGAAGCCTGCGAGCTTCGGTGAAATCGTGGGAGTCGGCAAAGGCGGAGACGACTTCTGGCATACCTCCGACAACAAGGTATTCCTTGAGCAGACGCTCGAGCTTTTCGGCGACGTTCGCCAACAGGTCCATATTTGCGGCAAGGACGGCATCGGCGAGCGGGCCGCCGTCGATGGCGCGAACAAACTCGGCAAACCCCATGGGACGCATGGTGAGCTGGTCGATTTTGCCAACGGGGAACGACTCGTTTTCGCGTCGGAGCGCGAGTCCCATATAGGAACCGGCCGCCACGACATGGTATTCCGGCGCCAGCTCGTTGAAATACTTGAGCGACGTAATGCCGCGCGGTGCCTCTTGGATTTCGTCGAAGATGATGAGCGTGTTTTCCGGCGTTATGGTTTGGCCGCGTAGGAGTTCTATCTGGGAGATGATGCGTTTGGGGTCAAGGTCTCCTTCGAACAACGAGCGCGCGCCCGGTTCGAGCATAAAGTCAAAACGAATGACGTTTTGGTACTGTTGAGCTGCGAATTCGGTAAGAATCCAGGTTTTTCCTGTCTGGCGGGCCCCTTTAAGCAAGAGGGGCTTGCGGTTCGCTCTGGATTTCCAGGCGATGAGTTCGACCATAAGCTGTCTGCGCATATTGCCTCCTAACGCTTATGGTCAGTATAAGTCCATCCAAGCGTTTCCCTCGGAAAATGTGGGAGATAACCACGTTTTTCCATCGAAAAATGTGGGAGACAACCACGTTTTCCCATCGAAAAATGTGGGAGTTGGCAAATAAGTTGCGGTGAAATAGTTCCTAAATGGGCTGGTAAACGGTCAAAACAGGAACTATTCCACCGCAACTTCCGAGGGGGTTCGAGCCCCACCGGCATCTAAAAGAAACGAGCCCGCATCCCTGGGGGATACGGGCTCGTAGGCGCTATATGGTAGGGGCGGTGGGACTCGAACCCACAATCCTTGCGGCGAGGGATTTTAAGTCCCCTGCGTATGCCAATTCCGCCACGCCCCCGTAAGACTAGAAGTCTAGCACAAGCCGTCCGTTACGCGTTGACGGCCATCGAGTGCTGGCCAGACTTTTCCAGGAACTCTTGGAATTTGGCTTCGTCACCCTTGTTCTTGTACTGCAGGGCTAGCAGGTATTCCAGACGGCAGCTCTTGACCTTGTCGTTACCGGCCTCCTTGAGCATGCGCTCCAGCTCGGGGATGTCGTTGTGGCGCTTGAGGATCATCGTGTCGTACATCAGCTGGCACTCGTGCGCGACCGCTTCGGCCTGACCGCCCTCAAAGCTCTTGATCTCGTGCAGCAGCTCCTTGGACTTTTTGCGGTCCTCCTGGCCAACGTAGTAATTGAAAGCCTTGATCACCAGGTCGACGCGCTGCATCTTGGGCAGGTTAAGGCCCAGTAGCAGGTCGAACATCTCGTCGGCGCGCTCATGGTCCTCGCGCAGCAGATAGGAGTTCAGGCGCAGGTAATCGCGGTTGTAGCGCGGGTACAGCATGCTGGTGAGTTTGGCGTCGAGTAAACGATCGAACTCGTCCCACTGCTTGGCGGCCATAAGCTGCTGCAGACGCTTAAACGTGGTGCGTTTTTTGACGCTAAAGAACACCGACACGGCGATACAGATGATAACGACGGCGGTCCAGAGGGTGCGGGAATCGGGCATTTCAGAGTCCTTAGTCGCTCATAAAGTGAGCGGTATGACAACACGTACTAGATGTATTATACGCAGCGTGCAAGCAAACTGGCACAAAAGTGCATCGAGGCCGAGCGCCACTGCTCGCTGCGGTACACTTAACAAAAGTAAACCTCGAAGGGAGACATTACCTATGAAGAAGATCGTTTTGGCTTGTGGTGCTGGCGCTGCTACTTCCACGCTCGTTGCCCAGAAGGTCGCCAACCTGCTCGACGCCAACGGTTATGCCGACAAGTACGAGATTGTGCAGTGCGCCATCTCCGAGGCCAAGGACGCTTGCGACGAGGGCGCCGACCTGCTGATCGCCACCACCGTTGCCCCCGAGGGCCTCACCTGCCCGTACGTGAGCGGCGTGCCCTTCATGACCGGCATGAACCGCGTCGCCGCCGAGAAGGCCGTCCTCGACGTCATGGCTCAGTAGGCGCTGCCTGTATGAGTGAGCAGAACGCCAATCCGGTCGAGCTCTTTGGCATGCTCGTCGCCCACGTGGGCATTAACGCCGCCGATCCGGCAGACGCCCTGGAGATCGCGGAGCTGTTCTCGACGATGATGGGCCTGCCCGTCATCGAGACGCCGGTTTCGTACTTTAACGATTCGCTGGTCGAGATCATGAAGCAGAACGGTCGCGGCACCAAGGGCCACATCGGCTTCGCTGTCAACGACATCGATGCGGCCGAGAAGTGGTTTGCCGAGCGCGGGCTCGAGGTCAACGAGGAGTCGCGCGCGCTGCTGCCCGACGGTGGCACCAAGCTCGTGTACTTTAAGCGCGAGTTCGCCGGCTTCGCCGTGCATCTGTGCCGCGAGTAGCGCACAAGCTGTCATAGCTAACGAAAAATGGGGTAAGGCCGCGTGGCCTTACCCCATTTTTAATGTCTAGAGGGTGACTGACGAGCTGCCGAAAATCGAAGGTGAATGGATTTCCGCGAAGTGAACGAGTGAAATCGAACCCCTGGAGCATCGACACTTTGGAGACACCGTTTCCTGCGGTTTTGTCAGGTTTTTCCTGCGGTTTTGGCGCTAAAGAGTGCGGATGCTTCGGGGGTCCAAAATAGGCCGTTCACTTCGCGGAAAAGCATTCATCTTCGATTCGTGAGAGACGCCCCTACCGCGGCAGACGAATCGTAAAGCGGCTGCCGACCCCTTCGACCGAGGTCACACCGATAACGCCGCCGTGGCTGTCGACGATCCACTTGGCAATGGCGAGCCCCAGACCCGAGCCCTGCGCGCCGGCATTGCGTGCGTTGTCGGCACGATAGAACCGTTCAAACGCGTGAGCTGCGGATTCCTGGTTCATACCGATGCCCTCGTCCTCAACGCTTATGTCAATCGCGCCCGTGCCCGCATCGGGTGTTATGGCAAACGTGACGGTCGTGCCTGCGTCCGAATACTTGGCGGCGTTTTGCACGATCACGCGCAGCGCCTGCTTCACGAGTGCCACGTCAACCGATGCGTTGCAGCGCGGGTCGCTGGTAAGTGCGGCATCGTATGCCAGCCGATATGTGTGCCCGGCATCGATCATCTGCGATTCCTCGCAAACCTCGCCGACGAGCGCGGCCAGATTGGTATCCACACGCCGCAGCACGGTGCGTCCGGCATCGCCGCGCGCCAAAAACAGCAGCTGCTCAACGAGCTCCTGCATGTGCTCGCTTTCGGCCTTGAGCGAGGCGATGGATTCCGCCAGCACGTCCGGGTCGTCTTTGCCCCAGCGGTCGAGCATGTTCACGTAGCCCTGAATCACCGCGATGGGCGTGCGCAGCTCGTGGCTTGCGTCGTTGACAAATCGCATCTGTTGCAGCTTGGCCTCCTGCATCTGGCGCAGCAAGCGGTTGAGCGCGACCTCGATGCTCGCCAGGTCGGCATCGCCGGTGGTGATGTTCGGCGAGTCGACGCTTGCGCGCTCGATGGCCTGCTCCAGCGTTTCCATCCTGCCACCGGTGAGCTGCATACGGCCGAGCTCGTCCACGCGCAGCGCCAGGTCGTTGAGCGGTGCCATGGTGCGGCGCACGCGACGGGCGCCGCCGAGCATGTTGAGCACGCTGACAATCTGCCAGCCAACGACAACGATATAGAGGGGCCACAGCGCTACAAGATCCTGCGCGAGAGGGAAGGCCTTGGTGGTGCGTGCAAGTTCAACGGTGTAGGTAAGTGTGGCCAGGTCCCAGCTGCGCACGGGCGTCAGCGACATGCTGCGAACGGACTCGCTGGGGATCCAGCCCGCGGTAAACGTGCCGGCGGGCAGCATCTGGTTGTATCCGTAGACGAGGATTGCCGCCGCAACAACCAGCAGCAACAGATCAAACCAGATGTAGCTCGCCAAGCGTCGCCACATGTAGCTCCAGTTGATGGCGCGGGCGATGGAGGTGACGCGCTTGGTTTCGGCGTTACGCGCGGCAGACATAGCCCACCCCGCGCACGGTCTGGATGATGCGGGCACTGCCGGCGTCCTCGATCTTGGCGCGTAGGTGCGCGATGTGCACGTCGACGTTATTAGTGTCGCCCACGTATTCGTAGCCGAGTGCCTCGTGCGCAATGCGCTCGCGCGTGAGCACGGTGCCGGCGTGTGCCATAAGCAGGGCGAGGACGTCGAACTCGCGGGCGGTCAGCGCGATGGGCGAGCCGCCGACCGTGACTTCGCGGCGATCCGGATCGAGCGCGACCGAGCCCACGGTGAACGCGGCGGGGGAGGGCGCGGCGGCGGTCTGGGCCGAGTCGCCAGCCGGGGATGCGGCAGCATCGGCACTCACGGCGCCCGCCCCGGCTTCGACGCCGCCAACGCGCGAAGCCGCACGCACGGCCTCCGTGCGCTTCAGCGCAACGCGGATCCGTGCGAACAGCTCCTCAATCGCAAACGGCTTGGTCAAGTAATCGTCGGCGCCGGCATCGAGCCCGGCCACCTTGTCCATCACGGCATCGCGCGCGGTGACCATGATCACCGGCACATCCTTGTGCTTGCGTACGCGCCGCAGCACCTCCATGCCGTTGAGCTGCGGCAGCAGCACATCGAGCAGAATCAGATCGTAGTCGCGCTCCAACGCCAGGTCCACAGCGGTGCGGCCGTCGGCGGCGTGCTCCACCTGGTAGCCTTCGTGCTCCAGCTCGAGTGTCACAAAGCGGGCGATTTTCTCCTCGTCCTCTACAATCAGGATCCCTGCCATGCGTGCCCCCGTCTACGATTACTTGTCGTCGTTCAGATTTTGCTTGATGTCGTCCGCGGCATTGGCGGCGCTGTCCATCAGGTTGTTGATGCTGCCGGGCACGTCGCCGTCGCTATCGATGCGGTAGCGCATGCCAAAGAACAGGCCAAGCAGCATCAGCCATATCGTGGCGCCCCAGGCAAACAGGGCGACGATGGGAATCAGGATGGGAATGTTGAGGATGATGGCGTCGCGGCGCGTGGCGATAAACTTGGTGTCCAGGCTCAGGCGGAAGAGCTTTTTGAGGTACTCCCACACGCTGTCCATCTTCTTGGAAAAGTCGGTCTTTTCGCTCGACTTTTCGTAGGCGGCCTGCGCGGCGACCATCTCGGCCGAGGGCTCATCGGCCGGCGCGGACTCGGTGGCGGCGTGCGCCGACGTGGTCTGCGTCTTGCCCTGCGACTCGAGCCAAATGATGGCGTCCAAAACGTTGCCATCGGCGGCGTCGAGCGCGGCCTTGGCATCGGTGTAGCTCACGTTGCACTTGGTGCGGATGGTTTCAACTTTTTCGAGGTCGTCCATGACCTGTCCTTTCGTTCGATGGGCGCGACGCCGGGCGATTGCCCGGGCGCGAGCGTTGCGTTCGGCGGCCTGCGTTGCGCGGCGCCGCCCCGCCCTTGGTCGAACTCTATAGTGCAGGTTATAGATTAAGCGATTCTTGAGCCATGATTAATGTTGGATGAGTTTTTGGGTGGGGCGCAGGCGGGCGAGGGCGGGGATGGCCGGTTTTGCGCGGCGATGGGGGAGGGACGGTCGGATCTTTGAGGCGGCTGATGGTGAGGTCTAATACTTTTCCCGAGAAGTGAACGAGTAAAATCGGACCCCCGAAGCATCGACACTTTGAGCGCACCGTTTCCTGCGGTTTTATTGCTGGAATCCTGCGTTTATGCCGTCGAAAAATGCGAATGCTACCGGGGTCGGTCGCGCGCGCAGACGTGGTGTAAGAGCGTCCTGAGGTCCGTCGCTGCAAGTCCCGATGTTACTCCTTCTTGAGG
>CAKUFW010000067.1 GCA_934650975.1 uncultured Collinsella sp.
ACTCGGTCGGTGTTTTCCCAGGTGAAGTCGGCGTCTTCTCGGCCGAAGTGGCCGTAGGCTGCTGTCTTCTCGTAGATCGGACGACGCAGGTCCAGGTCGCGGATGATCGCGCCCGGGCGCAGGTCGAAGGTCTTCTCGACGGCCTCGACGATCTTGTCCTCGGCGACCTTGGCGGTGCCGAACGTATCGACCATGATCGACAGCGGCTTGGAAACGCCGATGGCGTAGGCGAGCTCGACTTCGCAGCGGTCGGCCAGGCCGGCGGCGACCACGTTTTTGGCGACCCAGCGTGCGGCGTATGCGGCCGAGCGGTCGACCTTGGTGCAGTCCTTGCCGCTAAAGGCGCCGCCGCCGTGACGGCCGTAACCGCCGTAGGTGTCGACGATGATCTTGCGGCCGGTCAGACCCGTGTCGCCCATGGGGCCGCCCACGACAAAGCGACCGGTGGGGTTCACGTAGATGTCGGCGTTGTCCCACGGCATGCCCTCGGCAGCCATGACCGGGGTGATGACGTGTTCGATGAGGTCGGCCTTGATCTTGCCCATGTCCTCGATCTCGGCGGCATGCTGCGTGGAGATGACGATGGTCGTGACCTCGACGGGCTTGCCGTCCTCGTAGCGCACGGTGACCTGGGTCTTGCCGTCGGGGCGCAGGTAGGGCAGGGTGCCGTCGTGGCGAACGGCGGCCAGGCGCTCGGCCAAGCGGCTTGCCAGGTAGTGCGGCATGGGCATGAGAGTCTTGGTCTCGTTGGAGGCGTAGCCGAACATCATGCCCTGGTCGCCGGCGCCGATCAGGTCGATCGGGTCGGTGGTGGCGCCGGTCTGGGTCTCGAAGGACTCGTCGACGCCCTGGGCGATATCGGGCGACTGCTCGTGGATGAGGCTCATAACGCCGCAGGTATCGCAGTCAAAACCGAACTTGGCGCGGTTGTAGCCAATGCGGCGGATAACGCCACGGGCAATCTCCTGCACGTCGACGTAGGCCTGGGTGCGGATCTCGCCGGCAACGATGACGGTGCCGGTGGTCACGAGGGTCTCGCAGGCGCAGCGGACGTTCTCAACGTTGGCTGGCACGCCATTGGGTGCAATATAGCCCTGCTCTTGCAGCTCTATTTCTTTGGCGAGGATTGCGTCGAGTACGGCGTCGCTGATCTGGTCAGCAATCTTATCGGGATGACCTTCGGTCACCGACTCCGACGTAAATACAAAGGACCCGTGTTGGGGCGGGATGGAACGAAGTTCTTCTGACATGATTGTCCTTTCAAAAAACGTGTCCCGGCGACCGTTACCATTCCGCCGGGCTCTCTATGCAAGGGCACATCATAGCGCGTAAATCAAACATTCACACCCTTTCCGCACCTACTCATTGGGGACAGACTTAAATGACCAGCCGGGCACTCATTGGGGACAGACTTAAATGACCGGCCTTACCTAAGTGCCGACAGGTTGCCCAAAGACTGGTCATTTAAGTCTGTCCCCAATGAGTAGGTCGGTGCCCTTTGTGCGGAGGTTGCTTTGTTGCTTTATACTGGTGCGGTTAGACAACCATCCTGCAATCGAGGAGATTTTCATGGCATCAGACGTTCGCGTCCGCTTTGCACCCTCACCCACGGGCAAGCTGCACATCGGCGGCGCCCGCACCGCTATCTATAACTGGGCTTTCGCCCGCGCAAACGGCGGCACGTTCATCCTGCGCATCGACGACACCGACCCCACCCGCTCCACCGACGAGAACACGCAGATCATCCTGCGCGCCATGCGTTGGCTGGGCCTGGACTGGGACGAGGGTCCCGAGGTGGGCGGCGACTTTGGCCCCTACGCGCAGACCGAGCGCCTGGACCTGTACAAGCAGGCCGCCCAGAAGCTCTGGGACGAGGGCAAGGCCTATCCCTGCTTCTGCACCAAGGAGCAGCTCGACGCCGACCGCAAGGCCGCTCAGGAGCGCAAGGACCCCTTCCAGGGCTATCAGCGCCGTTGCCGCGATCTTGACCCCGAGGAGGCCCGTCGCCGCATCGAGGCCGGCGAGTCCTACGTCCTGCGCATCAAGGTGCCCGAGGACCGCGGCGACGTCGTCATCCACGACGCCGTTCACGGTGAGGTGACCTTCGACGCCAAGGAGCTCGACGACTTCGTCATCTTCCGCTCCGACGGCACGCCCACGTACAACTTCGCGACCGTCGTCGACGACGCCATGATGAAGATCACCCACGTCATCCGTGGCGACGATCACCTGTCCAACACCCCGCGCCAGGTCATGGTCTACGAGGCCCTCGGCGCGCCCGTGCCCACGTTCGCCCACATCTCTATGATTCTGGGTGCTGACGGCAAGAAGCTCTCCAAGCGCCATGGCGCTACCTCGGTGGAGGAGTACCGCGACGCCGGCTACCTGTCCGACGCCTTCGTCAACTACCTGGCGCTGCTCGGCTGGTCGCTCGATGGCGAGACCACGATCATCCCGCGCGACGTCCTGGCCAGCAAGTTCTCGCTCGACCGCATCTCCAAGAACCCGGCGACCTTCGACCCCAAGAAGCTCGACTGGGTCAATGCCGAGTACATCAACGGTATGTCCGACGCTCAGTTTGCCGACGAGGTCATGATCCCCGAGCTGCACGAGGCGGGTCTGATCGAGGGCAATGTCGAGTACGGCGAGGATTGGATCGACGCGCTTGCCGCCATCGTCAAGCCGCGCACCAAGATGCCGGCCGACGCCGTGACCGTCGCCGCTCCCATCTTCGCTACGGCCGAGACGCTCGAGTATGACGAGAAGTCCGTCAACAAGGGCCTGGCCAAGGAGGGCATGGGCGCCATTCTGGACGCCGCCAAGTCTGCGCTCGAGGGCGTGGACGAGTGGACGGCTGCCAACATCGACGCTGCGCTTGAGCCGCTGCCCGAGCAGATGGACCTCAAGAAGCGCGTGGTCTTCCAGGCCGTGCGCGTCGCCGTCTGCGGCAACATGGTGAGCCCTCCGCTGGGTGAGACCATGGCGCTCGTCGGCCGCGACGACTGTCTGGCGCGCATCGACCGCGCCCGCACGATGGCGCTGTAGTAGCTGCGCAAACGCATGTATCCGAGCCCCGTTCATCCCGAGCGGGGCTCTTGTTTCTGTAGACGTATGGGGTGGGAGGTGCTTGTACCATGGCCGAGCAACTATCGCTGTTTGGTTCGCCGGAACCGGAGGTGACCCTGGTGCAGTCCGCTCATGCTGCCGAGCAGGTCAAGCCCGAGCCTGCCCCCGAGCCCGTCACCGCCTACGCGAGCGTGGTCCTCGACATCCCAACTCGCGCGCTGTCCGAGTCGTTTGCCTACGGCATTCCGCAGACCCTTGCCAACGAGTCCCAGATCGGCTCTACGGTCCTGGTCCATTTTGGCAACCGTGCTGCCGCGGGCTATATCGTGGACATTGCGCCTGAACTGGCCGACCTGCAAGGCAACGACGCCCTCGACCCTGCGCGCATTAAGCCCATCGAGGCCGTCCTTAGCAGACCGCTCTTTACCGCCGAGGCTGCCCGTATCGCACGTTGGATGAGCCGCGAGTACGTCGCGACGCTTTCCGAGTGCCTGCGTCTGTTCCTGCCGCCGGGCGGAAGCCCACGCGTGGTGAAAGGCGACGACGGCGCATGGACTGTCGAGCGACCCGCCGTCAAGCCCATCCAAAACCGTTGGGTCATGCTCACACCCGAGGGCTTCGACTATACGCCGCCCAAAACGGCGGTTCGCCAGCGCCAACTTATCGAGGCGCTCCAGTGCGGTCCGGTCACGACACGCGATCTCAACCTGCTCTACAACAGCATGTCGGCGACCATCAAGGCGCTCGAAAAACGCGGCGTCGTGGTGGTGGAGGAGCGCCGTGCGTGGCGTGGCTGCAGCGAGCAGACCACGCTGTCCTCGGCGAGCGGCAAAGCGCCGGTCTCGCTTACCAACGGTCAGCAGCGGGCGCTTGCGCAAATCGAACGCGCTCGCCTGGACGCCCATGGTGACGTGGTGCTCGTCGACGGCGTCACCGGTTCCGGCAAAACCGAGGTCTATCTCTCCGCCATCGAGCGCGTGCTGGCCGCTGGCCGTTCGGCCTGCGTGCTCGTGCCCGAGATCTCGCTGACGGCCCAGACCGTCGGCCGCTTTCGCTCGCGTTTTGGCGAGACGGTCGCGGTCTTCCACTCGCGCCTCTCGGCCGGCGAGCGTTTGGACCAGTGGGACATGGTCGCCAGCGGTTCGGCCCGCGTGGTCGTGGGTGCCCGCTCGGCACTCTTTTGCCCGCTCAGCGACCTAGGCCTCATCATCATCGACGAGGAGCACGAGACCAGCTACAAGCAGGGTTCCAGCCCGCGTTACCATGCGCGCGAGGTGGCGGCCGAGATGGCGCGCCGCTATCGTTGTCCGCTTGTGCTGGGGTCGGCCACGCCCTCGGCCGAGGCGCTCGACCGCTGCCGCCGCGGCACGTACAACGGCGCCACCTGGACGCGCGTCGAGATGCCCGAGCGCCCAGGGCATGCGGTGCTGCCTACGGTCCGCATCGCCGACCTGCGCCGTGAGTTCGCACACGGTAGCCGCTCCATGTTCTCAAAACCGCTGATGGAAGGCCTTGAGCGCGTTGTCGAGCGTCGCGAAAAGGCCGTGCTGCTTCATAACCGTCGCGGCTTTGCGCCGTTCCTCATGTGCCGCGAGTGCGGCTGCGTACCCACCTGCAACCACTGCTCCACCGCGCTCACGTACCACGAGCGCACGCACGCGCTGCAGTGCCACACCTGCGGATCGTCTTGGCGCGTTCAGCCCTATCCGGCGCCCACGAGCCGCTGCCCCAAGTGCGGCAGCCGCTACCTGGCCAAAATGGGCTTGGGCACGCAGCAAATCGAAGACGCGCTGCACCAGATGCTGCCCGAGGACGTCGCCATCATCCGCATGGATGCCGATTCCACGCGCGGCAAGGACGCGCACAAAAAGCTGCTCGAGCAGTTTGATGCCGCCGATTGCGCCGTGCTGCTGGGCACCCAGATGATCGCCAAGGGCCTCGATTTTCCCGAGGTCACGCTCGTGGGCGTGGTCAATGCCGATTTTGCGTTGAAGCTGCCCGATTTTAGAGCAGGGGAGCGTGCCTACGATCTGCTGGAGCAGGTGGCGGGCCGCGCCGGCCGCGGCGATCGCCCCGGTGAGGTTATCATCCAGACCTACCTGCCCGAGGACCCGGTCATTCGCGCCGTCGCCGAGCACGACCGCTCGATCTTTACTGACTACGACCTGGACCAGCGTCACGATGCCCTGTATCCGCCGTTTGTGCGTCTGGTTAACATCCTGGTGTGGTCGGCGAATCGAGACGATGCGCAGGACTACATCGGGCGCATCGCGAAGCTCCTCAAACGCCGCTGGCATGCCGCCGCGCCCGAATTTTTGCGGGCGGGGAGTGCCGTGCCGCAGGTGCTGGGCCCGGCTTCGTGTGTAATCGAGAGAGCCAAGGACCGTTACCGCTTCCATCTGCTTGTGAAGTCGCCGGTAGGGTACCATGTCTCTGATGATATCGACGCCTGCCTTAAAGAGGTGGGCTCCGTGCGCGGCGTGAGCGTGAGCGTTGACGTCGACGCCTATGATTTGATGTAACAACCCGAAAGGATGGCCATGGAAGCCAACGGAATCGTACTGTCGCCCGACCCTCGCCTGCGCCAGGAGTGCGCCGTCATCGAGGAGATCACCCCGGCGATCGAGGCGCTTGCCGAGAAGATGAAGAAGATGATGTTCGAGAACGGCGGTTGCGGCCTGGCTGCCCCGCAGATCGGCGAGCTCATTCAGCTCGTGACCATCGACTGCGACTATAGCGACAAGAACGACTACGACCCGTACGTGCTTATCAATCCCGTGATTGTTGAGCAGAGCGACAACCTGGTGCCGTTTAGCGAGGGCTGCCTGTCCATTCCCGGCATTAGCTGCGAGATCGAGCGTCCGGATCATGTTGTCGTCGAGGCGTATGACCTGGATGCCAACCTGATTCGCTATGAGGCCACGGGAGACCTGTTCTGCGTGTGCCTGCAGCACGAGATTGATCACCTGCATGGCAATACCATGTTCGAGCGACTCAAGCCGATGCAGAGGATCAAGGCGGTCAAAGAATACCAGGACGCCCTGGCCCGCGGCGCTCGACCGGGCGAGACGGAGTAGGTCGTCCGTCCCTGGGGTTGGCCGCCTATATATCATCCCGTGCTCAAACATTCTCGCTTCGCTGCGAAACTGCGCGCGGGACGATATATAGGCGGCCAACCCCAGGGACTACGTTATTCGGGGTCGGTTCGCCCGGGTGCACTTGGGCCAGGTGGGGGCGTCTTCGCTGATAATTGGTTTGTTGAGAGAGTTGCTTTTATTGCGGCTCTTTCTTTGGTTTTGGGTATATTTGTTCTTGTTGAACTGTTATTGCGGATGGGCTGGGGACTGGCTTTCCGCTGTTGTTTGTAGCCGTCTTGGCTCTGGTTTTGAGGAGACATTGGTTATGCGTATTGTGTTTATGGGTACGCCGGATTTTGCGGTGCCTTCGTTGACTTCGCTTGTTGCGGCTGGGAATGAGGTTGCGCTTGTCGTTACTCGTCCTGATGCTGTTCGTGGGCGTGGTAAGAAGCTTGAGCCTTCTCCTGTTAAGGCCAAGGCGCTTGAGTTGGGGCTGCCGGTTATTGAGGCTAATCGGATGACGCCGGAGGTTGTTGAGGCGCTTCAGGATGCGCAGGCTGATATTTTCTGTGTGGCTGCCTATGGATGCATTTTGCCTGATGAGGTGCTGCATATGGCGCCGCTTGGTATTGTGAATGTTCATGCGTCCTTGCTGCCTCGTTGGCGTGGCGCGGCTCCTATTCAGCGTGCCATTCTTGCTGGTGATGAGGTTGCTGGCGTTTCCATTATGCGTATTGGGCATGGCGTGGATACCGGTGCTTATTGCGCTCAGGCTTCCACTTCGGTTGCCGGTAAGCATGCCGAGGCGCTTACGATGGAGCTTGGTGAGCTGGGCGGCAAGTTGCTCGCCGATACGCTTCCTTCACTTGCTGACGGCACTGCTGTTTGGACCGAGCAGGATGAGTCGCTCGTTACCCATGCTGCGAAGATTTCCAAGCAGGAGATGCGCCTGGATCCGCAGATGACGGCGCTTGATTGCGTGCGTCATGTGCTTGCTTCGTCCGATACCGCGCCTGCTCGCTGCGTGATTGCCGGCAAGACCGTGCGCGTGCTCGATGCTGCGCCGGCTGATGTTTCGCTTGGCGAGGGTCAGGTGCTCGCTAAAGCCAAACGTGTCTACCTGGGGCTTTCCGATGGTGCCGTTGAGCTGCTCGAGGTTAAGCCCGATGGCAAGCGTGCGATGGCTGCTTCCGCCTGGGCTGCCGGCCTGCAGGACGCCGACCTTACGTGGGGTGTTTTGTCATGAGCAAGTTGTCTCCCGCACGCAAGCTTGCGCTCGATGTGTTGATGGAGGCAGATCGCCGCGGTATGTACGCACGCGACGTGTTGTCTTCCCGTGCTTCCGCCAAGGCCATTGACCAGCGCGATTCTGCTTTTGCCGCTCGTTTGGCGTTGGGCGTTGCCGCCACGCAGGGCATTTTGGATGAGCTGCTCGACCAGTTTCTCGATAAGCCCAAAAAGGTCGCACCGCGCGTTCGTATGGCGCTTCGTATCTCGGCCTTCGAGATGCTCTACCTGCATACGCCGGGCCGCGTTGCCGTGAGCCAGGGTGTTGAGCTGGTGCGCAGCGGCGCTAAGTCTGCCGCGGGCCTGGCTAACGCGGTGCTGCACAAGGTTGCGGACAACGTTGAGGATTTTGCCACGGCGTCTGACGTGGATGAGTCCGAGCGCCGCCTGGTTCGCCTGTCGCGTCTGATGGGTCTGCCGCGTTGGCTCTGCGCTCGCATTATGGCCTCGTTCGATACGCCCGAGGGCGCGCTCAACTTTGCTGGCAATTTGGCGCCCGCGCCGCTTGCCCTACATGAGAACGCCTTTGCAACCAAGCCGGATCCGTATATCTCGCAGCTCGTGGCACCTGTTTTCCCCGGCTGCCATGCTCCGGTCGATGCTCAGGTTACCGTTGCATCGGGCGTGTTTGAGCGTGCTGCGGCCGTGGCTTCGGACCTGAATGCTCAGCTTATCGCGACCGCGGCGACTCGTCCCGGGCGTTGTCTGGAGATCGGCGCCGGTCGTGGCACGAAGACCTATGTGATGATGTGCCAGGCCAAGCGTGCCGGCTACGAGCGCCAGCATACCGCGCTCGACCTGCATGATCGCAAGTGCGATCAGAATCTCGCGCGCCTGCATAAGGCGGGTATCTCGGGTGTTCGTACGGTGTCGGGCGATGCATGCGAGCTCAATGAGGTGCTCACGTCCTTTGATGCGATGCTTGGCGAGCCTGCCCTGTTCGACACGGTGTTTATTGATGCGCCATGCTCGGGCACCGGTACCATGCGCCGCCATCCCGAGATCCCGTGGCGTCTGACCGAGAACGATGTGACGACCGAGCTGCCCCGCCTGCAGTTGACGATGCTCAAGGAGGCAGCCGCGCGCGTGGCCGCCGGCGGTGAGCTCATCTATGCCACCTGCTCGGTCTTTGATGAGGAGAACACGCAGGTCGTGGATGCCTTCCTGGCTTCTCCCGAGGGCGAGGGCTTTACCGTGGCGCCGCTCTCCGAAGCGCAGATTCTGCAACTGCCCGAATACGACCACGCCAAGAGCCTCGTCACCCTGCGCCAAAACGCTCGAGGCCTCTTCCAAAGTGTGCCCGTTAATTCGGACTCCTACGACGGCCACTTCTGCGCCCGCCTGGTCCGCCAGTAACTACTAAGTTGCGGTGAAATAGGGATTGAATAGCGGCATCTACCCGCCAAACAGTCCTTATTTCACCGCAACTCAGGTGGTCCTGCGAGCGGAGATCGCAATAGAGGTAATGAGTGGTAAAAATAGCCCCGTTTCATACTTGCTGTTATCAAAAGTGGGGCGGATTACGGGGCTAGATTGGTGATGCCCGACCACAGCAAAAATGACCTAAATAAAACCGCAGGTAGATGGCTTGTTGAAATTTGCAAATTACTGGAACGGATAGAGGTTGTCAATTCAGCCCCGTAATCCGGTAGAGTTTTGAAATGTTACAAACTTAGCATCAGCCCGAAATCCAATCTATAGAAAAGTTGCGGTGAAATAGTTCCTGTTTGGCCGTTGGATGGCCTGATTCAGGAACTATTTCACCGCAACTCATCAGGAAACTTGGGTAGCGGGACCGTTTGTCGCTAGTGGTTGTGTGGACAGTTGGCGCAGCAGCCGCTGGTGGCGCTGGTACTGGAACCACCGCTGCGCTGGTCGGTGTTGTAGAAGCCGCTGCCCTCAAACTTAATGCCGCTGGCCGAGAACGTCTTGGCGGCCGGAGCGCCGCAGCTCGGGCACACGACCTCGGGGGTCTCGGACATGGGATGCTCAACCTCAAACACGTTGCCGCAGCTCGAGCACTTGTAATCGTAGCGCGCCATAATACTTCCTTTTCAGCACAAAGCGGGCAGATCGCTCTGCCCGCATAAATTCAAACAGCTGTAACTGTACCCTATATCGGGGGTTTTATCACGCTTCGCCCCAGAATCTATGGGTGTTGCGCAGGAGCTGTGCAGTTTTGCCCTCAGCGGCCGCAACGTCGGCTTCATCGGCCTGCCAAGTCCAGTTGCCCGTGGCGACACCCGGCACGTTCATGCGCGCATCGTCACCCAGCCCCAGCACATCCTGCAGCGGCATCATCACGAGGGGAGCGTCGCTTGCCAGCGCGTCGGCCATCAGCTTGGCCGCCACCTCAACACCGCTCGGCTCGTCGCCGCCCGCAAAGGAGCGCGTGCACCAACCGGCAAGCGTCGACGTGTCGTGCGTCGAGGTGTATAAGATCTTGCCCAGCGCGGGATGCACGCCGCAGCGGACGTCGTAATCGCTAAACTCAAGCACGTCCATGCCGGGGAAGCCGCAGGTCGATGCCATCGCGCGAACACCGGGCGTCAAATAGCCCAAATCCTCGGCGATAAAGTTGAGCGGCCCCAGCTCGTCGTAGGCAGTCTGGAACAGGTCCTTGCCCGGACCCGCCAGCCAGCGGCCGTCGGCGCATGCCTTGCCTGCGGGAATGCTAAAGTAGCTGTGGAAGCCCAGGAAGTGATCCAGGCGAACGCGGTCGTACAGCGAGAACGCGCGACGCAGGCGGTCCATCCACCAGCTATAGCCGTTCTGCTTCATGTGGTCCCAGCGGAACGTCGGGTTGCCCCACACCTGGCCCTCGGGTGCAAAGTTGTCGGGCGGTGCGCCAGAAATCTCAATCGCCTTGCCGGTATCGGACAGCCAGAAATTCTCGGGCTCGCTCCACGCGTCGGCCGAATCGTCCGAGACATACATCGGAATGTCGCCGATAACCTCGATACCCTTCTTGTGCGCATAGTTCATGAGCTCGCACCAGGCCAGGTCAAAACGATACTGCATGTACGCCTGCAGCTCCGCCTCGTCGTGGAAGCGCTTGTCGTCGATCAGGCGCTCGTTGTATCGCGCGACGTCGGCCGGCCAATCGTGGCGCGACTCGCCCTCAAAGTATTTTTTGACGGCCATGTAGACGCAGTACTTCTCGAGCCAATCGGCATTGCGATGTTTAAACGCTGTGTAGAGCGGGTCGGCATCCTCGCCACCGCGGGCTTTCCAGACCAAAAAGTCGGCGGCCAGCTCATCATGGCTCTCGGGCAGCAGGTCGATATTGCCGGCAAAGGCAGAAGGGCCGGCGTAAGGGGAGCGGAAGAAGTCCGTCGGGTTGACGGGCAGGACCTGCCAGTAGCGCATGCCCATGGCGGCCAGGTGGTCGATAAAGCGACGCGTGGGCGCGCCGATCGTGCCGGGCTTGCCGTCATCGGTCGGCACCGAGGTGATGTGGCACACGACGCCCGCGCCGTGATCGAG
>CAKUFW010000068.1 GCA_934650975.1 uncultured Collinsella sp.
ATGAGCAAGGACGACCTCACCAGCAAGAGCGTCTACACGCTCGAGCACTGCTCGCGCTGCGGCAAGCCGTTCGCTCCACACAAGGAGATCGACTACGCCAAGCGCCTGCTGCAGAAGGCCGGCGGCATGGAGGCCGAGCAGGCCGCCCGTACTGTCGGTATGTGCCAGGAGTGCAAGCGCGAGCTCGACGCCCTGCGCGCCGCCTCGGCCGTAAAGACCGGCAACGCTGCTGGCATGGCTGCCAACGAGACGCTTGCGTCCGGTGAGCCCCAGGGCCCCGGCATGGAGTATCTGGGCGGCCACGGCGTGAACCCGGAGTATATCGACCGCGAGCTCAACCCCGATGCGCCCGAGATTCCCGCCGGTCCGGCGCCGGTCGAGGGCATCATCATGGATTTTGAAACGAAGGAGGAGTAACCATGGCCGAACCCACGCTTTTGCCCGAGCGGCTCCAGTACCGCCCGACCAAGATCGAGCTCGACGAGAGCATCGAGAAGGCCAAGGCGACCCTTCTTAAGAAGATCAAGCGCTCGGTGTACGTCTACCGTGTTGACTGCGGCGGCTGCAACGGCTGCGAGATCGAGATCTTCGGTTCCATCACGCCCGTCTTCGACGTCGAGCGCTTTGGCATCAAGGTCGTGCCCTCGCCCCGTCACGCCGATGTGCTGCTGTACACCGGTGCCGTGACGCGTGCCATGCGCATGCCGGCCCTGCGCGCCTTTGAAGCCGCACCCGATCCCAAGATCGTGGTGTCCTATGGCGCGTGCGGCTGCACCGGTGGCATCTTCTACGACAACTACTGCGTCTGGGGCGGCACGGACAAGATCTTGCCGGTCGACGTCTACATCCCCGGCTGCCCGCCCAGCCCCGCGCAGACCATCTACGGCTTTGCCATGGCACTCGGTCTGCTGGACCAAAAGCTCCATGCCGAGACCACGGTGGAGGCCGCCGGCGAGCAGGCCGATATCCTGCACCCCGGCGTGCCGTACAAGCTGCGCGTTGCTATTGAGCGCGAAGCTCGCGCCATGAGCGGCTACCGTTACGGCCGCGACCTGGCCAACGAGTTTATGGATACGCTCGAGGGCGCGCCCAAGGGCGATATTCGCGGTGCCATGGCGCTGCTCATCGACAAGCAAGATGATCCACGCCGCGTTGAGGTGTACTCGGCGCTGCAGGATCTGGTGCTGGCCGGAGGTCGCTAGATGGAGCTCACGGACCGCTCTGGCTACTTTGCGGGCCCCGGCATGCTCGGCGGCTCCTTTGGCGATGCCTCGCGCGCAAGCGACGAGGCCGCCGAGGGCGTCGTCGACCCCTGCCTGGGCCATACGCCCGACCAGGTGGTCTTCTATGAGCTCACACGTAAGTTTGTGGAGACCGAGGAAGACGTTCCCCAGGAGGCCTGCGACGTGCTGTACTACACGCTCGCCGTGGGCCACCACACCGGCGTACTCGACTGCTTTGAGCCGCGCCTGTCGGTGCCGGTGGATGTGTTCTATTCGCTCGTCGACGCGCTGTCGGAGGGGGAGGCCAAGACCAAGTTCGAGGCCATCCGCTCCTTTGGCGAGTGCCAGCTCGACAAGGCGGCGGTGCCGTCGCTGCTCGAGGCCTGCGATGCGCTGCTCGACGAGCGCGGTTTTCGCGGGTCGGCCAAGGCCGGGATCTCGGTGTTCGACGACGACTTTGGCCTGCATGCCCAGCAGGTCGCGTTCTTAATGAAGTTTCGCGATCTGGTTGAGCGCGTGCGCGATGTGTCGGGCGTGTATCTGACGGGAAGGTTGCAGTAATGGGTCGCGTTGTAGACGGTCGTGTGAACGGCGCCCCGTTTGCGGGTATCGTGCTCACGGCGGGAAGCGTGCTGCGCGCCGACGATGCCGCCGGCCCCGTGCTCTCCAAAAAGATGGAGGACGCACCCATCGCCGGTTGGTACACCATCGACGGTGGCCAAACGCCCGAGGACGACATCATCGAGGTCAAGCGCGAGCGTCCGCCTCGCCTGGTCTTGGTCGATGCCGCCGACATGGCACTGCCCGTCGGGTCCATCCGCTTGCTCGACAAGCGCGATGTGGCCCGTAAGTCGATGTTCACCACGCATTCGCTTCCTTTGTCGATTCTGATCGAAGAGATTGAGCAATCGTGTGATGATATCGTCTTCGTTGGGATTCAGCCGGGCGACACGGAGTTCTACAGCCCCATGTCCCCGGAAGTCTTTGACGCCGTCGACGCCGTGTATGACGCCGTGGCCGCCAACGACTTTTCCCACTTTGTCCGCTTGGGGCAAGAGCAATAGGAGCGCTTGTCCCTGCTGATTAGGAAAGAAGTGATTGACATGGCAGATTTCAAGGTGGAGTACCCCGCTCCCTATTGCCTGGCGCCCGCCGCGATCGAGGCCAAGACCGAGGCCGCCGGCGTGACCAAGGCCAACCTGCCGGTCGCAAAGGCCTTTCTGTTGGCAATGTTCGCCGGCGCGTTCATTGCCTTCGGCGGCCTGTTCTTTACCGTGTTCTTGAGCGATAGCACGCTGGGCTGGGGCGCCCAGCGCGTCGTGGGCGGCCTGTGCTTTTGTCTGGGCCTGGTGCTGGTGCTGGTGTGCGGCGCCGAGCTGTTTACCGGCAATTCGCTTATGGTCTGCGCGCTCAAGAGCAAAAAGATCACGCTGGTCCAGATGCTCAAGGCCTGGGTCGTCGTGTGGGTCGGCAATTTTGTCGGTGCCCTGTTCATCGTCTTTTTGGTGTACATGGCCGGCATATATAAACTTAACGGCGAGGCGGTCGCCAACTCCATGGTGAGCGTCGCCGCCGGCAAGGTGACGATCGACTGGGTGACGATCTTCTTCCGCGGCATCCTGTGCAACATCTTTGTGTGCCTGGCCGTGTGGATCGGTACCGCCGGCAAGACCGTGGTCGATAAGGTTGTGGGCATTCTGCTGCCCATCGCCGCCTTTGTGGCCTGCGGTTTTGAGCACTGCGTTGCCAACATGTACTTTTTGCCCATGGGCGCCGTGATGCATGCATGCGGCTACGGTGCCAAGGTCGCCGGCGCCGATGCGCTCAACGCTGCGGGCATTGCGTTTAACCTGTCCGCTGCCACGCTGGGCAACATCGTGGGCGGCGCGGTTCTGGTCGCGCTCGGCTACTGGTTTATCTACGCCAAGAAGTCCGAGGCGTAAGGTGCCGTCCGTTTGACGTTGGGCCTCCCGCGGGGCGTTGCCGTGCGGGAGGCTTTTTGCCTTGGAGTGTGTTGTGTTTGGGCTTGAAAGGGGTAATCGAGATGGCATTTGCTGTGGATTGCGACGGTCGCTCTGTGGTGACCACGTGCGGGGGATGCTTTGCCGATTGCGCCTTTACAGCACGCGTTGAGGATGGGCGCGTGGTGGCTGAGCTGCCGGTTGCCGGGCATCCGTGCGCGGCGCGGGCCCTATGCGCCCGTGGGCGGCATCGCCTGGCTATGCCGTTTGACGAGCGTGACCGCATTTTGCACCCCATGCGTCGCCGCCGCGATGGCTCAGGTTTCGATGCGGTGAGCTGGGATGAGGCGTTTTCGGAGATCGCGACGCGTCTTGCGGAGATTATTGACGAAAATGGTCCCCGCGCGCTGGGCATGACGCTCGGTGTGCCCTCGTTCGACCGCTATTGGGCCTATCGCTTTATGCACGCGCTGGGGTCGCCTAACATGTACGGTGCCGACGGGGCCTGCGAGGTAAGCCGACTTACCGGCTGGGAGCACAGCTTGGGCTACAGCCCGGCGTCCGATCTGGCCCATACCGATTGCATCATGTATTTGGGGCGTTCCATTGTCGATTCGTCGACGATGGGTGCCGTTGATGCTTTGAACGATGCCCGTCGCCGTGGGGCAAAGATCATCGTAGTGGACCCGCGCCGAAGTGGTTCGGCCGCGCTTGCCGACCGCTGGCTGCGCGTGCGCCCGGGCTGCGACCTGGCTCTGCTGTTGGGTATTGCGCATGTGCTCATTGCCGAGGATCTGTACGACCACGATTTTGTGACGCGCCATACCACAGGGTTTGATGAGTTGGCGCAGGCGGCTGGTGCGTGGACGCCCGAGTGGGCGGAGTCGATGTGCGACGTGCCGGCCGACGACATCCGTGCGACGGCGCGCGATTTGGCTGCCGCGGCGCCGGCCGCCGTGGTGGACGCGGGCTTTCATGGCGGCATCGGCATCGCATATGCCAACAGCACCCAGACCGCGCGCGCCATCTGCCTAGTCGATGTGCTGCTGGGCTGCCTGGGGCACGCGGGCGGTGCGCTCAACCCGCCGACGCCACTTGCGCTGGGCGACTTGGATTCTGTGCGCTTTGCGACGCCGCCGGTGCCGCGCGAGCCCAAGCTGGGCTCCGAGCGTTATCCGCTCGTCGATCCCGTGCGCGGCCTGTGCACGACGATTGGGCAGTCAATCCTTGCCGGCGACCTGCGTGGGCTCATTGTCTATGCCAGCAATCCCGGCGCGGGCTACGGCAACGCCGATGCGTGGCTTGGCATCTTGCAGCAGCTCGGCCTGCTTGTGACGATCGATATCCGCTGGTCCGAGACGGCGCGTGCGTCCGATTTTGTGCTGCCCGATGTGACGTATCTGGAGGCCGACCGTGGTGTGGGCACGGTCGTGGGCCGCAACGATGCGCGCGTGTTCTACCGCAATGCCGTACTGCCGGTTTTGCATGACGATACGCGTCCCGGACGGGAGATTTTTGCCGGCCTGGCTGCTGCCTGCGGCGTGGGCGAGTACTTCGACTTTACGGCGGATGACCTGGCGGCGGCCCGGGTGGCCCCGTTTGGGATCGACCTTGCTGCGCTCAAGGAGCGCGGTTGGGCCGACACGGGTGTGTCGCTACCGCCGCGTACGGACGAGCCGGTGATTCCGCTGGACGGTGGCAAGATTGCACTGGCAAGCAGCGTGTGGGAGCGTGCCGGCTTGGGTCGTGTGCCCGACTGGATCGCGCCCATGGTGGAGCCCGGTCCGGGGATGTTTCGCCTCATTAGCGGTAACCGGCCCTTTGAGTCGCACACCTCGCGCAGGCTCGCTGCGGCCGGTGCCGCCGAGGCGGGATCGGACTTGGACGCCGTGCAGATGAATGCCGATGTTGCCGCACACATGGGTATCGCCGATGGCGAGGTCGTGGAACTCGTGAGCGACATGGGCCGCGACCGCGTGCACGTGGAGACCACACCCTATCTGCATCCGGTGTGCATCTTTACGTCGGCGGCTCCGGGCGGGCGTTCGTTCGGTGCTGGCGCGGACGGTGTCCAAGCACTCGGCGTCGGTCCGCTCGACCACACGCCGCTGCGCTGGGACCCGCTGACGGGCGCCGCGCTCACCCAGGAAAACGCCGTTCGCGTGGAAAAGATTGCCGCGCGCGGGGATAATGACGAGTAATTTGACTCAGCCGATGTATTCGACTGATCCACGTTTGTTTTGAAAGGCCGCACATGAGCGATAGCCAGAACATGTCCGATGAGGTGCGCGCCCGCCTGCGCGCCATCCCTTCTGTCAACGAGCTGCTCGGCGAGTGGCCGGTGGTGAAGGCAGCGGGGGAGACGTGCGACGCGGTGGTCCATGCCGCCGTCACGGCCGAGCTCGACGAGGAACGCGCCGCCATCCGCGCCGGCGCCGCCCCGCGCTCCAAGCGCGAGCTGGCATCGGCCATCGAATTCCGCGCGCATCGCTCTGCGCTGCCGAGCCTTCGTCCGGCCGTTAACGCTACGGGCGTGGTTATCCATACCAACCTGGGTCGCGCCCCGCTTGCGGAGTCGGCTGCCAAGGCCGTGGCCGAGGTCGCGCGCGGGTACAGTACGCTCGAGTACAGCGTCGACACCTGCTCGCGCGGGTCACGCAAAGAGCACGCAGCGCAGCTGATCCGCTCGCTTACCGGTGCCGAGGATGCGCTCGTCGTCAACAACAATGCCGCCGCGGTGCTGCTGGTGCTGGCCACCCATGCCGCGGGCAAAGAGGTCATCGTGAGCCGCGGCGAGCTCGTCGAGATCGGCGGTAGCTTCCGCATTCCCGATGTCATGGAGGCCTCGGGTGCTCGGCTCGTCGAGGTCGGCGCCACCAACCGCACGCACCTGGCCGATTACGAGCGTGCCATTACGCCCGATACGGCCATGATCCTGAAGGTCCACCCTTCCAACTATCGCATTGAGGGCTTTCATGAGGAAGTGAGCTCCAAGGAGCTTGCCGCGCTGGCCCATAAGCATGGCCTGCTGTTCTACGAGGACCAGGGCTCGGGCGCGCTGCTGCCCGACGAGATTTTGGTTCGCGGCGGCGAGGAGACCACGCCGACCTCGGTTGCCGCCGGGCTCGACATCGTGTCGTGTTCGGGCGATAAGCTGCTCGGTGCCGCGCAGGCGGGCATCATCATGGGCCGTCGCGACCTGATCCAGGCCTGCGGCTCACATCCGCTCATGCGCGCCCTGCGTCCGGGCAAACTCGCGCTGACGGCGCTCGAGGCCACGCTGCGCATTTACATGGACGGCGCCGATGTTGCCCATCGCGACATTCCGGTGCTCAGCATGCTCACGCTTCCGCAGGCTCATTTGGAGCGTCGTACGCGCAAGCTGCGCGACCTTATGGCGGCGGGGCTCGATAAGGCCGGCTGTCCTTGTGCCGTTGAGCTGGAGATTGTCGAGGAGTCATCGACCCCCGGCGGCGGTTCGCTACCTACGGTCGAGCTGCCGACGATGTGCGTTGCCGTGCGCCTTGTCGACGAGCGCCTGACGGTCGACGCGCTCAAGCGCTCGCTCGTCCAGGACTTCGACACGCCGGTCGTCACGCGCACCTCGCACGATCGTATTCTGTTTGACGTCCGCACGCTCGTGGGCGACCGCGATATCGAGACGGCGGCGTCGACGCTTGCCGCGTGCGTTGCCAAGGCGGCGCGCCGATGAATGAGGACCAAACGCTCGTGGAATGCCCCGTCATCGTGGGTACGGCGGGCCACGTCGACCATGGCAAGTCGGCGCTTATCGAGGCGCTGACGGGCAAAAATCCCGACCGCTTGGAGGTCGAGCGTCGCCGCGGCATGACCGTGGAGCTCGGCTTTGGCGAGCTGGCCCTGCCGAGCGACAAGATCGTGGGCCTGGTCGATGTGCCGGGACATGCGCACTACCTGCGCGCCATGGTGCAGGGCGCGACGGGCATCGATGTGGCCGTGTTGGTTGTCTCGGCCGTTGAGGGCGTTATGCCGCAGACCCGCGAGCACGTGCATGTGCTGGAGCTGTTGGGCGTCACGCACATGGTGGTCGCGCTGACGATGTGCGACCTAGCCGACGCCGAGATGACCGAGCTTGCGGAGCTCGATGTTGATGACTTTTTGTCGGACACTGTGTTTGCGGGTG
Source organism: uncultured Collinsella sp. (assembly GCA_934650975.1). Taxonomy (GTDB): domain Bacteria; phylum Actinomycetota; class Coriobacteriia; order Coriobacteriales; family Coriobacteriaceae; genus Collinsella. Next base: position 7,347 of record CAKUFW010000068.1, read on the forward strand.
CTCCGATCGTTCCCGTGTCGTCCAAGACGGGCGAGGGGATTGATGCGTTGCTGGTCGCGCTCGACGAGTGCGTAGATGCCTGCTGGGATGCTTGCCGCGACCGCGCCGAGTGCACCGACGCCACGCCGCGCCTGCCGATCGATCGCTGTTTTACGATCAAGGGCGCTGGTACCGTTGTGACGGGAACGCTGCACGATGCGCCGATCGCGGTGGGCGACGAGCTCGTCGCGCTACCGTCGCGTACGGCCTGTCGCGTGCGCGGGATTCAGGTGCATGGCGACACGCAGCGGGCGCTGCCCGGTCAGCGTGTGGCGCTCAACCTGGTGGGCGATGGCGTCGCTTCGCTCGACCGTGGCGAGATGCTCGGTGTGGAGGGCCGCTTTGGCCAGACACTGCGTTTTATGATGACGTTTACATATTTGGGCCGCGAGGGCGCCAAGCCGCGTGTGCTCGAGTCGGGCGCGCGCGTGCACGTGATGGCGGGTACGGCGGAGGTCGTCGGCCGCATCATGCTCATGGAGGGCGAGGCGCCCATGGCGGTGGGCGAGACGCGTACCGTTCAGGTGCGCTTGGAAGACCCGCTGCCGCTGCGCTCCGGCGACCATGCCGTGGTGCTGTCGTATTCGCCGGTGATGCTCATTGGCGGCGGGCGCGTGCTGCTGTCACGTTGCCGTCGCTCGCGCGAGCTTGCCGACGGGGAGCGTGCACTGTATGCGGCGCTCGAAGCCTGGGATGTTGCTAGTGCGGTCGACGCGTGGCTGGCGCTGCAGGCGCTGCCGGTTACGGCTGCCGATGTTGTTGCGGCGCTGGATGCTGCTGCCGGCGATGTTGAGGCTGCGCTGCGTGCGCTGGTGGACCAGGGTGCGGTGCGCGAGCTTGCCGCGGGCGACGTGGCGCTGTACGCGAGTGCTGCCGTGCTTGATGGTGCGATGGATACGCTCGCGACGACCCTCTCGGCCATGCATGCGGCGGCTCCCAAGGAGACGGGCTTTACACCCGGCGCCGTCGCACATGCCGCCTGGCCTGCCGCCGACGATGCCGTTGCCGCGGCTCTGATTGCCGAGGGCTGCTCGCGTGGCGTGTGTGCCTCCGAGGGAGCCGAGGTGTTCGACCCGCACTCCGCTGCCGCCGCGGCGCGCGTGGTGCGCGAGGCTTGCGAGCGTATCGTTGCCCTGCTGGACGAGGCCGGGCTCGATGCGCCGGCGTTACCCGAGGTGGGCGAGCGGTTGCAGCTCGATCGCGACACCATGACGCGTGCCCTGCGCGAGCTTTCGCTCAACCGCTCAATCGTGAAGGTTGAGCGCGACGTTGCCCTGTCTGCTGCCGCCGAGGCCCACGCGCGCGAGCTCGTCGCCGCGGCCATTGCCGACGCCGGCGGCGCTGCCACCACGAGCGTGCTGCGCGAGGCCCTGGGCGTGTCGCGCAAACGTGCCATCAGCATCTTGGAGCACCTGGATGCCGTGCGCTTTACGGTGCTCGACAAAGAAGCCGGCGGCCTGCGCTCCCTGCGCTAGGGCCCCTCATCAGTTGCGGTGAAATACGGACTGTTTATCCCTATATCTAGTCCATTTAGTCCGTATTCCACCGCAACTTCCAACCAGTCTTGTTGGGATGGGGCTGTTGTCGCTGGGTAGTCTTTTTGGGACGGGGCTATTTTAGCTACCCCGGCTGGTAATGCGACGGTTAGGTTGGTTGACGGCCGGGGCAGCTAAAATAGCCCCGTCCCAAAAAGACTACCTTGCCTGGTTTGGTAAAATATCGCCGCACTTGGGAACGGATGGGCTCCGGTGGGCTCCGCGGTCCTCAAAACCGTTGCGAGGCGTGCAAAACGTCTTGGATGTGTTCGATTCACATACGTTCCCGCCATACGCTACCAGCGCTTTTGTGCTCGCGGTCTTGCTGCGTGCCGCAAAGGCGCTGTTTTGTTTTTGCACGAGCTTGTCATAACGCCGCTATTTCGGTGACTGTATTTAGCTTCGTGCTTTGGGTTTCGAGCAAGCCGATGGGGGTGTTTTGCCGTATGACTACCGTAAGACGGGCGGATCTTTCTTGCGTCGTCCAGGCAGGCGGGATGTCGTCGCGCATGGGCTGCGACAAGGCGCGCATGACGTTTTGCGGCAAGCCCCTGATCGAGCGCGTGCTGGAGCGGCTCGCTCTGGTCGGCAGCGAGCTTGTTGTGACGACTTCGCGCCCCGAGGAGCTTGCCTATCTTGAGGAGCTCGAGTTTGATGATTTGGTTCCGCGCGTGGTGATGGATCTGGACGGCCCCGCCGGGGCCATGCGCGGCATCGCGAGCTCGCTGGCTGCCGCTCGGCTGCCGCTCGTGGCGATCGTCGCTTGCGACATGCCGTTCGTTTCGCCGGAGCTGATCGGCGTACTTGCGGATCGGGTCAAGGAGGGCCCGCTCGACGTGTGCGTGCCGCGCGAAGAGCGGGGGATTGAGCCGCTCTGTGCTGTCTGGCGTCGCGATGCCTGTGCGCCGGCGGCTCGCGAGCTCCTCGCCAGCGATCGCCAACGCATCCGCTGCCTGATCGACCGAGTGCATGCCGGCTATCTAGACGAGCCGCAAATCATCGCGGCAGCGGGCTCGCTCCTCTGCTTCGAAAACGTCAATACGCCCGAGGAGTTTGCGGCAGCCGAGCTGCTCGCCTAGACGATGGGAGTTGCCATGTCTCACGATATCTGCCCCGACACCGGGGAACCTTGTACTTGCGACGGGTCCGAGCCCTGCACCTGCGGCTGCGGCGGTTGCGGGCATACGGCCGAGGAAGAGGCCGCTGCGGCCGCGTATCGCGAGTCGCATCGCGAGGCCCCATCAGGTGGTGTCCTCGACCACGAACGCAAGATTATTGTGTCGTTCGACAGCACCTTTGATGTGATGGAGTGTGAGCAGCTGTGCCTTGCCGCCGGCGTGCCCGGGCGCATTATGCCGCTGCCCGGTTCCATCACCGCCGGCTGCGGCCTGTGCTGGGCCATGCCATTCTCGGGCGACGCCCTCGCGGCCTTCCGCGCCGCCACCGAAGCCCGCATAACCCCCGCCGACTATCATCAGCTCGTCCTCTAACCACCAAAACCACCACATTGGGGACAGGCACCTTTTGTGGTGGTTTTAGTCCATGTGGACGAAACAGCTTCGAAACACGGATTTTGCACGTCGGGTACTCAAAAACGCATCTACCTGCATCGTAATCAAAACGAAACATCCGCTCGTCGGCTTATGCGTAACTTTGCTGCAACAGTGCGATATTATCCATACTCGATAAAGCTCACGGCGCATAGGGCGCCGCGAACGACACCTTTCTTATCCATCAATTGGAGGAAGCATGAGCTACACGCAGAAAGTTCTCGACGAGCTCAAGGCCCGCTATCCCGAGCAGCCTG
>CAKUFW010000069.1 GCA_934650975.1 uncultured Collinsella sp.
CTCAGTTGGTTAGAGCGTCCGGCTGATAACCGGGAGGTCACAAGTTCGAATCTTGTCAGGTCCACCATCAAAAACGTGAAGAGCCCTGGGGCATTGCCTCAGGGCTTTTTTCTTATCCAATAAAAGTAGTCAAAAGAGTCCCGTCCCAAATTAGCTACTTTGATTTTGTGTGCTGGGCGAAAGATTGGGTAGTATAGCTATTCAATGCGGCAGCTCTGCCGCGTGTTAACCGCTACGTACCGGAGGTGTTCCATGGTTCGTGTCGACATAGAGACCATAGTCATGGCCGCCGGTCCCGTGCCATCGCTTATCGTGCTTCGCGAGCGCTGCGGCAAGTCGGATTCGACGGCACCCCTGCGTTCGCTTTCCATTCAGACCGGCTCGTTTGAGGCCGCGGCCATTAGCCGTGGCATCGATAGCGGTCGCGCCGAGCGCCCGATAACGCATGACCTGCTGCTTGATACCGTCGATGCCCTGGGCGCCAAGCTCGAGCGCATCGAGATCGTCCGCGCCGAGCCGCCGGTGTTCTATGCGACGATTGTCGTGCTGGTCGATGGTGACGAGCGCAAGGTTGACGCCCGCCCCAGTGACGCCATTGCCCTTGCCGTGCGCAGCAATGCCCCCATGTTTGTGGAGGACGACATCATGAATCGCCTGGGTACCGTTTCTGCCCATGCCGAGGAAGTTGACGACGAGCGGGAGTTCGAGAAGTTCGACGAGTTCGTCCATACGCTCTCCCCCGATGATTTCTAAATGTCTGGCACGCGAGCTGAGAGGTCGCTGATGGGTACCCGCGTATCGGCTGAAGCGGCCGCCATCGCGCGTGAAGCCCAGATGCGCTCGGAGGCATCCGAGGCGGCTCGCATCGCCTATGTGACGCAGGCCCGCACGCTTCGCGAGCGCCGTGGCTCCTATATCAAGATGGTTGTCATCTCCGCTCTTGTCGCGGCAATCTGCTCGCGCCTTCGTGGTACAGTTGGTGCGCTTGGGTTTTCGATTTCAACAGGCTTGGTAATCTGGGGCGTGGTCGATGCAGTAATGCTGACCAACCAGGTCAAGGTGCTCGACAAGCGCGCGATGGATATGATGCGCGCCCGCGACGCTGCCGCCAAGATCGCTGCCGAGGCACAAGAACTGTAACGACGCCGGATTCGATGGGAAGGTCTAGAGATGGCACAGGATATGCAGGACGCCGGCAACGTCTCCGCCGAGCTCGACGCCATGGTGTGTGACCTGATTGGCGCGTTCTTGGACGACCTTGCCGCCGGCGAGAATCCGGGTGTGGTCGTGGCGATCGAGGACGCCGCTTCCAACCGCTATCTGGCGGCGCTCGACGAGGACGGCGAAGAGGCATGCCTCGAGGCCGCCACCAACTTTATCTCCGAGCACAAGATGGGTCTTAAGGACGAGGGTCTGGGCCGTATCGCCCGTTATGCCATCGGCTACACCGGCTGCGTCGAAATTGACGGCGGCTATCACGATGCCCTGCTCGTGAGCTTCTTCGAAACCACGCTCGAGAGCGGTTTTTCGGCATATGTGCTGTATGAGGGCATGGGCGCCGGCGATGGTTTTATGTGGAGCGACCCTGAACCTGCAGGTGAGGAAACCCCTCTTATCTAAAATCGCTAAAATAAACGAGTTTTCGGTAAAAGGCTCAATATTCCCGCCGAGCGTTGCATTGCTGGGCGGGTCGCATACGCGTGCCGTTTGTATATGGATAGAAGATAGGGGAACTACATGCGCGTAGACAATCTGAGGAACATCGCCATCATCGCCCACGTCGACCACGGCAAGACGACGATGGTCGATAAGCTCCTGCGTGCCACGGACGCCTTCCGTGCCAACCAGCAGGTCGAGGACCGCGTCCTGGACTCTAACGACCAGGAGCGCGAGCGCGGCATCACGATTCTCGCCAAGAACATCTCTATCGAGTACAAGGACGTCAAGATCAACGTCATCGACACCCCGGGCCACGCCGACTTTGGCGGCGAGGTCGAGCGCGTGCTGCGTATGGCCGACGGCGCCCTGCTGCTGGTCGACGCCTTTGAGGGCCCCATGCCCCAGACCCGCTTCGTGCTGCGTCACGCTATCGACACCGGCCTCAAGATCATGATCGTCATCAACAAGATCGACCGTCCGGGCGCCAACCCCGAGAAGGCCTACAACGACTGCCTCGACCTCATGGCCGACCTAGGCGCTACCGACGACCAGCTCGAGTTCGCTATGGAGCACGTTGTCTACGCCAGCGCCATGAACGGTTTTGCCCGCCTCGATCCCGAGGACGGCAACATGGACATGTACCCGCTGCTCGACATGATCATCGACGACATGCCCGCGCCCGAGGTTGACGAGAACGCCCCGCTGGCCATGCAGTGCGTGACCATCGACCACTCCAACTTTGTCGGCCGCATCGGCATCGGACGTGTGTACTCCGGCACCATCCACCAGGGCGACCAGATCCTGGTTGTGAAGAACGACGGTTCCAGCGCCACCGCTACCGTCAAGCAGCTCTTTACCTTCGACTACCTGGGTCGCACCGAGTGCCAGGAAGTCGGCGCCGGCGACATCGCCGCCGTCGTGGGTATTGACCGCACCGATATCGGCGATGTCTACACCGACCCCGAGAACCCCGTCGAGCTCGAGCCCATCGAGATCGACCCGCCGACCCTGTCCATCGTCTTCGAGGCCTCGACCTCCCCGCTCGTCGGCCGCGACGGCGACATCGTGGGCGCCCGTCAGCTCAAGGAGCGCCTGTTCAACGAGGCCGAGAACAACGTGACCATGAAGATCGAGGAGCTCGAGGACAAGAGCGGCGTCGAGGTCTCGGGCCGCGGCATTCTGCACCTGTCCGTCCTGATGGAGTCCATGCGTCGCGAGGGCTTTGAGTTCCAGGTCGGCCGTCCCCGCGTTCTGTTTAAGAAGGACGAGAACGGTAACAAGATGGAGCCCGTCGAGCAGGCCGTCGTCGAGTGCCCGGACGAGTACTCGGGCAAGGTCGTCGAGGTCTTCGGTACCTCCGGCGGCATCATGACGAGCATGGACACCTCGGGTATCGTGACCCACCTTGAGTTCAAGATTCCGACCCGTGGCATCATGGGTCTTAAGAACCGTATCATGAACGTCACCCACGGCGAGGGCGTGTTCTACCACACCTTCCTGGAGTACGGTCCCTACGCCGGCGAGATCGGCAACCGTCAGAACGGCGCCATGATCTCCATGACCACCGAGAAGGCCGTTGCCTACGCTCTGGGTACGCTGCAGGAGCGCGGCCAGCTGTTTGTTGAGCCGGGCACCGAGTGCTACGAGGGCATGATCGTGGGCGAGCGCAGCAAGGCTGGCGATATGGTCGTCAACATCGCCCGTACCAAGAACCTGGGCAACCAGCGTTCCTCGACCTCCGACATTTCCGTCCAGCTGGTGCCGCCCCGCACCTTCTCGCTGGAGGAGGCGCTGGAGTACATCGCCGACGACGAGCTGGTGGAGATCACTCCCAAGAACATTCGCCTGCGCAAGCGCCTGCTCAACGCCACCGACCGCAAGAAGGCTGCCGTCCGCGCCGGTCAGGTCAACAAATAAGCGCTGGGGCTTATAACCGCCAACAAGAAAGGGCGTCGACCGCAATGGTCGGCGCCCTTTTTGGTGCCATGGGGTCAGGTGGCTTTGCACCACCACAAAGGTGCCTGGCCCCTTTGTGGTGGTTGGCGGCTAGGCGGCGGGGAGTCCCGGATTATTGGCGGACTGCTGCGGTTTGAGGTGGGCGTTGCGCCAGATGATTTGGATAACGTAGCCGAGCATAAAGACAAAGGCCACGCCGCTGATAAAGTCGCCGATGAGGGGAAGTCCCGTGAGGGCGCCTGCGGCGATGCCGCCCACGGCGGCCATGGCGTAGCGGTTCTGGTTGTGTCCGACCATGCGCGCAATAGCGCAGCCCGCAAAAGCGGTGGAGACCAGTGCGATGCCAATCACAGCGCACAGGAGGGCTCCGGCGAGCGATAGCCCGGCGATCGAGATGATCAGCAACAGAACGGCGGGGACGATAGCAACCGTGCCGACAAGACCACTCACCCACAGGGGCGTGGGACGTTGATGGAGCATGCCGGCAGCGCTGGCGGTCGCACGCGGAAAGGCGAGCTCGAGAAGAATTGCGATAAAGCAGGTCGAGAGAGCCGAAGCTGCGATACCGCCGATGATGTCGTTAACGGTCGTGGCCGCGCTTTCGTTCTCGGTGCGGTCAATCTTGAGCGCGCCGACCTTGGCCCCTGCTGCGCGCTCGGGATCCTCGGAAACGTGTGCGTTCACGGTGCCGGAGATGCGGGCGTTTTTACCCAGGATGAGCTTGTCGGCCCAAACCTCGACATCGCCATCGACGGTGCCATCGATGGTCACCGTGTCGCCCGCGAGTGCCGCCGACTTGACGGAGCCGCGCAGGGCGACCGTCTCGCCTACCGCGTAGAAGCAGCTGGCGGTGCTATCGGTGTTGAGGACGACGTGCTGGCCGGCAACCGTAACGCTGCCGTCAACCGTGGTCTTGGCGATATCGATGGTGCGCGCTGCCAGGCGAATGGCGCCGCCCACGGTGCAATCGCGAATCGAAAGCGAATCGCCCGCGGCGATGATATCGCGGTCGATGGAGGCGTCGTCCAGGTTAAAGTTCTGGCCGGCCCAGTACAGGTCGCCCTCGACGCCGGACGGATTGGAGTCGTTATCGGTTGCAAGAACGTTGCCGGCGGTGTCCGTGCCAGCAAACGATACCGTGGGAAGAACGGTGAGCGCCAGCGCGATGAGCGCGAGAAGCATGATGAAACGGCCGTGCGTTTTGCGACGCTGGCTCGGTGAGAATTGGCTGCAAGGCATAGATGGTCCTTCGTTAGGTGCTCAACAGGTACCTAACAGGGTACCCAACGCGCGGGCCCTCTAAAAGAACCTCCCGGTTGCATTTCGAGGTGCAAGGTTGCGCCGGTTACTTTTTTCGGCGCAAAAAGCGAGCGATATCTTCCTCGGTGGGGCTTTTGATGTCAAAGCGTAGCGACAGCCAGCGTAGCCCCATGGTCACTGCGACGCACACGATGAGGGCGGTGATGTTGCTGACGAGCCCGCTCATAACGAGACACACATAGCTTGCCGATCCGGCGATTGCTGCAATGGCGTAAAAGTTGGTGCGCTGGAAGATGCCCGGCACCACACCCATAAAGCTGTCGCGCAGCATGCCGCCGCCCACCGCGGTGAAAAAGCCCATCATGATGCAAACCGCCGGCGCGAAGCCATAAACCAGGGCCTTATCGGCGCCGGTAGCGGCGTAGATGCCGACCGAGATGATGTCGAGCAATGGGATGAGTTTCTCGGGTTTATCGACGATTGCCGGGAAGATATAGATGATGGCGGCCGTCGCGATAGAGAGCGGCAGCGCCATGGGCTGGTTGAGAATGTAGACGTTGCCGACTTGGAGCGTCATATCGCGCAAAAGACCGCCGCCCAGGCCACAGACCACGGCAAGTGCGACTGCACCCACCAGGTCGAGTTTGTGCTCGCGCGCGACCAGCACGCCCGAGATCGAAGCCGCGACAACGGCGAACATCTCGAGCCAAAATGGGATAGCGACCATGGCATCCGAAGCGTGTGCAGTAACGGTCATAGCGGCGACGACGGGCAAGATGGGTCCTTTGGGTTGTGGGTTTAGACAATGCCCGTACATAGTACATGGTTGTCGGGCATCGCGACCCCATTCCTCGGCAAACGGTCGGCAGCGGGTGCGGGCGTAGGGCCAAAACGTGTACATCAGCCTCCAAAGATGTCGAAAATTGTCGTTTTTGGAGGGTGACGTACACGTTTTGGCGTGGCGAGCGGCAAGCGGCACTACTCGGTAGGTGCTTCTGCGTCCTGTGTACCCTTCCAGTTGCGGATGAGTGCTTTACGTAGCTCGTTTTGCTTTCGCTGGTACTCGGCATCGGTGCAGCGTGGCATGCCAAGTGCTTCTCGAATACCGTTCATGGCACGGTGGAACGCGAGCTGGCTTGCGAACTGAGCCGAAGTGAGCGTGATGATGTGATACCCCATTTGGGCGAGTATGGCCTCCCGTTCCGCGTCCGCTCCCTTGCGTTCGGCTTCGTCGTGAAACCCGCCTTTGTATTCGATACCGAGTTCTTTGCGCTGGTAGGTGATAAGGGCATCGATTTTGAGTGTTCGGGCTTTGGTGCAATGCCAAAGCCGCTTAGGGATCACGAGCGGTTTGTTGAGTTCGATACCTCGGATGCCAAGACCGCCCTCGCTTGTGGGCAACGAAAGGGCAATCGCCGATGCACTTTCCATGGGAGAGGCCGAATGGTCGTAGATATGTCTGAGTGCGAGCCGTGCGCGTGTGGCACCAGGTTTGCCGGGGTGCTGGTCGAGCAGCACGGTAATTTGATTCTTGGAGGTGGTGGCTGGCTGCTCGGTATAAGGCTCAGAGGGCTGCAGCCCCATGCGATAGTCGCCGCAGACTTCGTAGCCATACCCGAGGTATTCGATCCTATCTATCCACTCGGCGGCGAGAACAAACGTAAAGGCTTCGTCGGTGATGAAGATACCGGGTGTAAGCTCGTCAATATGGTCATAGGGAAGGTTTTGGCCGAGAACGTGGCAAGTGACACCGTTAGTGCGAATTCGCTCGAAAGCAAAAACTACGGAGATGTCGATAGCCTTGAGCATGTCGGGCGGAATCCCACAGTCGGTGAGGGCCTGCCGAATACGCGCGATACGTTGTTGGGTGGAGAGGCCCTGCGCACCTATCTTGTAGTCGTGCTTTGCGACGGATTGAACCAAATCTTGCGGCGCGTGATGGACGAGCCATGCGGTTTTATGCGAAATGAGAACAGGGGTATCCATCTATGGCCTCTCGCTTTGAGCCGATACTCAACTCTTATGTCCGCTGAGGTGGGAAAATATACTGGATGTGAGTAAATCGGCCGAATCACGCGGGGTTCAATATCCAAACGTGTACATCAGCCTCCAAAGATGTTGAAAAATGTCGGTTTTGGAGGGTGGTGTACACGTTTTGGAGGGAGAAACGGGTTCGAATCCCCTCTCCTCCGCCGTATTTGCTTGAAGATGACTCGATAACAAAAAAGCTCCCATTGCTGGGAGCTTTCTCAACCAAAATGGCGGAGGAGGAGGGATTCGAACCCTCGTGACCTTATACAGGCCAAACGGTTTTCGAGACCGCCGCATTCAACCACTCTGCCACCCCTCCGCGTGGGGTAAAAACAAAGCAGGCTCGAAGGCCTGCTTTGGAATTAACTGGCGGAGAGTCAGGGATTTGAACCCTGGAGACGCTTTTGACGCCTACACGATTTCCAATCGTGCTCCTTCGGCCACTCGGACAACTCTCCGTTAAATGCGAAAGTCAGTATACACGAGGAATCGTAAAGTGCAAACAGAAAAGTTGGCTTTTTTTAAAACGCTTGGCTCCGCGACGGGATCCAAGCAGCCAAAAACAGGCTCTGACCAGCATGGTTGCATATAGCAAGTTGTTCAAAATGGGTATTTATAAACGACGTGGCAGCAATTTTAAAAATCTTTGAACGGTGTTGTGAGCCACTGGTATGCATTTTGCGACCACAGCCTTGCAATTGCTGACCTGCGGTTTGATTTGGTTTGTCCCCGCAGCGCCGTATCTTGTCCACAGATCCGTCAAGCATTTGGTCAGCATTTGGTTGGAAGACGCATGAAGTGCCGTGTGAGTATGGGCATATGTGGAGGTCATGAGGTTGTAGCTGCATATTCTTGCAGCCTGGGAGGTTGAAAGATATTATTACCAAGTCTTTTCCTGCTTCAGGCGCACCTTCACGACCTGAAGCCACATTTGCCCAGAGGAGGTGACAATATGAAGGCTTATGAACTGCTGTTCTTTGTTGACCCGTCGCTCGACCCCGAGACTCGTCTCGCTGTTATGAAGCGTATCGATACCACGATCGCTGAGGGCGCTGGCAAGGTCGACTCCGTTGACGAGTGGGGCAAGCGCAAGCTCGCCTACGAGATCAACGACCTCACCGATGGTGACTACACCCTCATCAACTTCCACGCAGATCCTACCCAGATCGCCGAGCTTGATCGCGTCCTGCGCATCACCGACGCTGTGGTCCGCCACATGATCGTCCGTCGCGACGACCAGGAGTAAGACTGTCGTTTTGGACTGGGCTTGTGCCCCAAGAGGAAGTAGTGAGTTATGAGCATCAATCGAGTGAACATCACCGGTAACCTCACGCGTGATCCCGAGCTGCGCGCCACCGCCGGCGGAACCCAGGTTCTGTCCTTTGGCATCGCCGTGAACGATCGTCGCCGCAACCCGCAGACTGGCGAGTGGGAGGACTATCCCAACTTTGTCGACTGCACTATGTTCGGCACGCGCGCCGAGGCCGTGAGCCGTTTCCTGGCAAAGGGAAACAAGGTCGCGATCGAGGGCAAGCTGCGCTACAGCTCTTGGGAGCGCGACGGCCAGCGCCGGAGCAAGCTTGAGGTCATCGTCGATGAGATCGAGTTTATGAGCTCCCGTGGTGGCCAGGGTGGCTACGATCAGGGCGGTTACGCCCCCGCAGCCCCCGCGCCCGCAGCACGTCCTGCCGCACCGGTGGCTACGCCGCCCGCGGTCGACGTCTACGATGAGGACATCCCGTTTTAAGGGCTGTTCACCTATTTTTGAGTGAGAGGCGGCTTCGGTTCGCCGAAGTTGCCAAATGAAAGGTATTTTGACATGGCTAATGATTTTTCTGCACGTCAGCCGCGTCGTAAGTACTGCCAGTTCTGCAAGGAGAACACTGAGTTCATCGACTATAAGGACACTCAGCTTCTCCGTAAGTACATGACCGACCGTGGCAAGATCAAGCCCCGTCGCGTCACTGGCGCTTGCACGCAGCATCAGCATGACATCGCCAACGCCATCAAGCGCGCCCGCGAGATGGCTCTCCTGCCGTACACCGTCCCCGTGGTTTCCTCTCGTGGCAACCGCGACCGCGGCTAAGAAGGGAGACGCATCATGAAGGTTATTCTTCTCGATGAGATCAAGGGCAAGGGCGGCGAGGGTGACGTCGTAGAGGTCGCTCAGGGTTACGCTGAGAACTTCCTGTTCCCCAAGAAGCTCGCTGTTGCCGCCACCAAGGGCAACCTCAAGCAGCTTGACGAGCGTCGCAACAACATCGCCAAGCGCGAGGCTGTCCGTCTGGCTACCGCCAACGAGACCAAGGCTGCCTTCGAGGGCAAGACGGTCACCGTTGACGTCAAGGTCGGCGACGAGGGCATCCTCTTTGGCTCCGTTACCGCTGCTATGATCGCTGATGCCATCAAGGCTCAGCTCGGTATGGACATCGACCGCAAGCGCGTCGAGCTCGGTAAGCCCATCAAGGTTGCCGGTGCCCACACCGTTGCCATCTCGCTGTACCGCGAGATCAAGGCCGAGGTTGTCGTTCTCGTCGGCGTTACCGCCGAGGAGCTCGCTGCCGAGGCTGAGGTCGAGGAGGCCGCTGAGGTCGCCGAGGCCGAGACCGCCGAGGTCGAGACTGAGGCTGCTGCCGAGTAGCATTTGCTGCAACGCAACAATCTTGTTCTAAGAAGGGCGCTCTGGGAGACCAGGGCGCTCTTTTGTTTTCTACGCTCAGCGAGCGCCATGGCAGGCGTTATGGTGAAGCCCCAATTGCGGGACCGTTCATCCGTTTGGTTCGGTGATGATTGCCGGCGCGCGGTCCGTTTTGGGACCGTGGCTGATACTATGGATGCCCGCAAGCGATATGAATGAGGATGCTCATGGCATATGACGAAAGGGAGACGGGGCTGACGGTCGAGGACCGTGGCTCTAAGTTGGGTCTTCCCCAAAACCAAGATGCAGAGGCCAACGTACTGGCCGCTATGCTGCTATCGCCCGAGGTGGTCGAGGAGGCCCAGGTCGAGCTGCAGCCCGATGACTTCTACCGGCCCATTCATAAGACCATCTATACCGCGATGGTCGATATGTACAACAGCCGCATCCCCATCGACTCCATCTCGCTGATCGATTACCTGCGAAGCATCAACAAGCTCGATGCCGTGGGCGGCGAGGCGTACATTTTGGAGCTGATGGGTCAGACCCTGTCGCTCGTGAACTGGCAGCACCATGCCGCCATCGTTCGCCGCGACTCGATGCTGCGAGAGCTGATCGGTGCCACCAACGAGATCAACGCGCTGGCCTATAACGCCCCTACCGACACCAAAGAGGTCGTGGAGCTGGCCGAGAGCAAGCTGCTCAAGGTCACGGCGCGCGAGGTCAAGTCGAGCTATAAGACACTGACCGAGTTTATGGTCGAGGCCTATAACGAGGCCGAGGAAGTGTGTAAGGCCGGCGGCCAGGCCGCGGGCGTGCCCACCGGCTTCCCATCGCTCGACCGCATGCTTATGGGTTTCCGCGAGGGCCAGCTCATCATTATCGGCGCCCGCCCTGCCGTGGGTAAGACGTCATTCGCTCTGAACCTGGCGCTGAATGCCGCCGCTGCGGGCTATACCGTCGGCTTCTTTTCGCTAGAGATGTCGGGCAAGGAAATTGCCCAGCGCCTGATTTGCGCCTATGCCATGATCTCGATCAGTGACTTCCGCATGGGTCGCATTAGCCCCGAGCAGTGGGCCAACATCAATGAGGCCACGCAGACCTTGTCCAAGCTCGACATTTTGATCGACGA
>CAKUFW010000070.1 GCA_934650975.1 uncultured Collinsella sp.
GTCGACCGCGTGCTGGGCGTCATGAAGGCCTACATCACCCGCGTCGGTTCGGGCCCCATGCCCACCGAGCTTTCCTATGAGTCCGAGGCCGGCCACACGCTGACCGAGGAAGGCTATGAGTACGGCGTGACCACCGGTCGCCGTCGCCGCTGCGGTTGGTTCGATGGCCCCATCGCCAACTACGCCTCGCGCGTCAACGGCCTCACCGATATCGCCCTGACCAAGCTCGACGTACTTTCGGCCTTCGACACCATCAAGGTGTGCGTTGCCTACGACGTCGACGGCGAGCGCTACACCAGCGTGCCCGAGCATCAGGTGCGCTTTGAGCATGCCAAGCCCATCTACGAGGAGCTCCCGGGCTGGAAATGCGACATCACCGGTTGCCGTAGCTTTGACGAGCTGCCGCAGGAGGCTCAGGACTACGTAGCATTTATCGAGGATCTGGCACACACCCGCGTGACGTTTATTGGCGTCGGCGCCGGTCGCGAGCAGATCATCAACCGATTCTGGAAGTAATCGGTCTTTACGGTTATTGCGATATACCCCTTTGCAGCCCAGGCGGGCGGCCGAGGGGTATATTTGCTTTGTAATGGGCCCGCAAGGTTGGCGGGCCGTTCATCCATAGAGGAGGCACCCTTGAAGGCGGACACTCAAACCATCGACATCCTGTTGTTGGGCAGCGGCGGCCGCGAGCATGCTTTGGCAGCAAAGCTCGCAGCATCACCGCGCGCCGGCAAGCTCTACATCGCGCCGGGTAACGGCGGCACCGCGAGCTGTGGCGAGAACGTTGTTCTCGACGATTGCGACCCTGCGGCCGTGGCGGCGTTTGCCCAGAGCCACGGATGCGGACTCGTGGTGATTGGCCCCGAGGCTCCGCTCGTGGCGGGCGTGGCCGACGCCGTGCGTGCGGCGGGCATTCCCTGCTTTGGCCCGGGTGCCGAGGGCGCCCAGATGGAGGGCTCCAAGCTGTTCTCCAAGCAGCTCATGGAGCGTGCGGGCATCCCGACGGCTGCCTACGGCTCGTTTACCGATGAGGCTTCGGCGCTTGCCTATGTGCGCGAGCAGGGCGCCCCGCTGGTCGTGAAGGCCGACGGTCTTGCCGCGGGCAAGGGCGTTATCGTGGCGACCGAGCTTGAGCAGGCCGAGGAGGCCGTGCGCGAGTGCTTTGGCGGCACCTTTGGTGACGCCGGCAACACCGTGGTCATTGAGGAGATGCTGGTTGGCCCCGAGTGTTCGCTGCTGGCCTTTACCGACGGCAAGACCGTGCGCCCCATGGCTACCTCGCAGGACCACAAGCGTGCGCTCGAGGGCGACCTTGGCCCCAACACCGGCGGCATGGGCGTTTACAGCCCGGTGCCCATCGTGACTGACGAGGAGCACGCCACCATGATGGCGGTCATGGAGCAGACCGTGGCCGAGCTCGCTGCCGAGGGCATCGACTACCGCGGCTGCCTGTACGGCGGCTTTATGCTCACCCCCGCCGGCCCCAAGGTGCTGGAGTTCAACGCCCGCTTTGGCGACCCCGAGACGCAGGTCGTGCTGCCGCGCCTCAAGAACGACCTGGTCGAGGTTATGCTCGCCTGCGCCAACTGCGAGCTTGATCAGATTGAGCTCGATTGGCGTGACGAGTGGGCTGTGGCTGTTGTCCTGACGAGTGCGGGCTACCCCGGCAGCTATGAGAAGGGCAAAGTCATTACCGGCATCGCCGACGCTGAGGCCATGGAGAACGTGACCGTGTACCATGCCGGCACCGCCGTGGTGGACGGTCAGCTCGTGACCAACGGTGGCCGAGTGCTTGCCGTGACCGCGCTGGGCGACACGTTCGAGAACGCTCGCAACCTTGCCTACGAGGCCTGCGAGAAGATTGATTTTGAGGGCAAGACCCTGCGTCATGACATCGGTCTGCGCGCGCTGCGTGGCCGCGACGCCTGGGATGCCTAAAGTCCGAGAGGGATGAGACGGATGGACGAGAAGAACGAAGAACTCGTGGACGCGCAGATCGTCGAGGAAGATAGCCGCGCGTACGGACACGCCGAGGGCGAGCCGGGTGGCGAGGTTGTCGACGAGCCGATGCTGGTGCTGGGCGATGACGACCCGCACGATGCCGAGCTGCACGAGAAGATTCTTTCGGAGGAGTGCGCCTGGAAGGGCAAGATCCTCGACGTCCACCGTCTTGAGGTTGAGCTGCCCAACGGTCACCGCAGCGCCCGCGATGTGATTCGACATCCTGGCGCGGCGGCTGTTGTGGCGCTGACCGAGAGCGGCAAGATTGTGCTGGTGCGTCAGTACCGCACCGCCATCGACCGCGTGACGGTCGAGATTCCCGCCGGTAAGCTCGATCCGGGCGAGGATCCGCTCGATTGTGCCAAGCGTGAGCTGCACGAGGAGACGGGCTTTAGGGCCGGCCGCATTCGCTTTTTGACGTCGATTGTCACGACCTGCGGCTTCTGCGACGAGATCATTCACATCTACTTGGCTACGAAGCTCGAGTTCGACGCGCCCAACCCCGACGACGATGAGTTCGTCAACGTTGACCTGGTGCCGCTGCACGAGCTGATCGACGCCGTGCTCGACGGCAAGATCGAGGATGCCAAGACCGTCGTGGGCGCCTTGGCGTGCGACAGTATTGCGCACCGTTTAGGTGGCGCGGAACTGTAGCGAGCGGGGTGACCTCGCGGGTTTGTGTAAGTCAGCGAAAGTGCTCCATTTGAGGCAAGGTGGCCTGAAAGAGGAGGGAAGCGTATGGATATACGCGACCGACGATTGAAGGCCAGATTGTCCAAATGGGGCACTTGCAGCGTCGAGACGAAACGCGGTTTGGTAAAACCGCGTAAGGTGATTATGTTTAAGAGGTTTCTTTCGTATTACAAGCCCCAGATGGGGCTTTTTGTTGCTGATACTGTTTGCGCTCTGGTGCTTGCCGCCATTGACCTGGCGTTTCCTATCATTCTGCGCAATTTGACCGGTGGGCTGTTTACCCAGGGTCAGGCTGCCATTATGCAGGCGCTCGGTATGATCGCGGTGGGCATGGTGCTGATGTATGCCATCCGCTGCGCCTGCCGCTACTTTGTGAGCTATTGGGGCCATGTGATGGGTGCGCGCATGGAGTCCAAGATGCGCGAGGACCTGTTCGATCAGTACGAGCGTTTTAGCTTTGCGTACTTCGATCGCAACAGCTCGGGTGACATGATGAGCCGCGTGGTCAACGACCTGTTCGACATCTGCGAGGCGGCACATCACGTGCCCGAGTGGATCATCATCTGCGGCATCGAGATTATCGGCTCGTTTGTGATCCTCTTTACCATTGCCCCGGTGCTGGCACTCGCCATGGCCGTGGTGACGGCGGCATTTGCGGTCATTATGTTTTGGCAGAACATGCGCATGCGCGAGGTCTTTAGCGACAACCGCAAAAAGATCAGCGGCATCAATGCGCAGCTGCAGGACTCGCTGGCGGGCATGCGCGTGGTCAAGAGCTTCGCGAATGAGGAGACCGAGCGTTCCAAGTTCCGCGCCTCCAACAATCGCTATCTTTCGTCCAAGGAGAACATGTATCACGCCATGGGCGTTTACACCGCAACGTATGGCCTGCTCTCGGGCGTGCTGTACGTGATCGTGGTCCTGCTGGGCGGTTGGCTGGTTGCCCAGGGTCAGTTGCAGGCGGTCGATATGGCGACCTTCGCACTCTATATCTCGCTGTTCTGCACCCCGCTCGAGACGCTCGTCAATTCGGCGGAGATGTACCAGAAGGCCATTGCCGGGTTTAAACGCATGGACGAGGTACTTTCGACCGCGCCGGATATTCAGGATAAGCTGGGCGCCGCGGACCTGCAGGTCACGGCCGGTGCCGTGGACTACCGCGACGTGTGCTTTAGCTACGAGGACGTTGAGCTGGGTGGCGGCGACGCCGACGAGCGTCCTGTTATCGACCACATGGATCTGTCCATCAAGCCCGGTCAGACCATCGCGCTGGTCGGTCCCTCGGGCGGCGGTAAGTCCACGACCTGCTCGCTGCTGCCGCGCTTTTATGACGTGGCTGCCGGATCCATCAGTATCGACGGTCAGGACGTGCGCGATGTGACGCAGCAGAGCCTGCGCCGTGCCATCGGCCTGGTGCAGCAGGACGTCTACCTATTCGATGGCACGATCGGCGAGAACATCGCCTATGGCAAGCCGGGTGCCACGGCAGAAGAGATCGCCGAGGCCGCCCGCCGCGCCAACATCGACGCCTTTATCGAGTCGCTGCCACAGGGTTACGACACCGTGGTGGGCGAGCGCGGCAGTCGTCTTTCGGGCGGCCAGAAACAGCGTGTCGCCATTGCGCGCGTGTTCCTCAAGAACCCCAAGATCCTTATCTTGGACGAGGCAACGAGCGCTTTGGATAACGAGAGCGAGGAGGCGGTGCAGGAGTCGCTCGAGCGCCTGGCGCGCGGTCGCACCACGATCATCATCGCCCACCGTCTCTCGACCATTAAACATGCCGACGAGATTGCGACCGTCGAGCATGGTCGCGTTGTGGAACGTGGTACGCACGAGCAGCTTCTCGCCCGCGGCGGCATCTATGCCCGTTACTATCGAATGCAGTTCGAAGGCGCGCGTGCGCACGAGCTCGACTGATTGATATGACAGGAAGTTTATGGCTGACAAGAACCCTTTGACTCCGGAAGAAGTGACGGAGTTATTCTCCGAAATCGACGCATCCGGCGTCTTGGATCCTACGCTCGCCAAAAAGCGTACCGAGCGCATGCGCGAGAAGGAAGCCGCGGTCAAGCGCGGTGACAAGGCGGCGCTGGCACAGCTGCGCAGCGAGGACCGCGCGAGTCAGGCCAAGCATATCGACCCGTTGTCCGAGGATGACCCTTCGGGTTCGCAGGTGAGCCATACCATTACGAAGACCGCCATGGCTGTGGTCATTACCATCCTGGTGCTGATCGTGGGCATGCAGATTGGCTACGGCGTGATGCGCCGTTTGAACACCGCAAACCTGTCCGAGAGCGTTTCGGTGGATACCGTTTCCACGGCGCTGAAGGGCGGTCTTGAGTGGGGCAACGGCTTTACGCAGTTCCCGCTCGAGTTTACCGTTGACGAGGCGGACGAGCGTACGGGCACGGTCGAGGTAACGGTGCTGGACACGTCGTCTGCCAACGAGCTCGAGCTGCTGTCTAACGGGCAGATTCAAGCCGCGGCGCTCGCGACCAATGCGCTGCTCAACGATAAGATCGACCGCGTGGTGTACAACGTGCACGCCTATATCGATGAGGACAGCAATATCCAGCATGATTCCTTCTTTGGCATGTTCCCCGCGAGGGGTCATCAGAGTGCCATTTTGACGTTTGTGTGGACCAAGAGCTCGTCAAATGCCACGAGTATCGACTGGAAGATGCGTATCGTGAGCATGGACGATACGATTGCCGAGCGCATTCAAAAGCAGGTGAACTCAGTGTCGTCGCTGATCGAGGACCCGGCGGTGAGCCAGACCAAGATCACGGAAGAGAAGGCCGAGCGTGACCTGGAGCATCGCCTGCACGGCCGCGAGATCTTCCGCGGCGGAAAGCCCGACCGCAGGCCGTCCGATCTGCTGGAGCAGGACAAATAAGACGCCATCATCCCGCGTGAGCCGAGCGCCCGCGCGGGATGATTTTTTCATCCCCGTCCCAGAAAAATCATTATGCATAGAAAGTCATAATTATCATTTCGTAAACATTTCGATGAAATTAACGCCATAGCGCATACTTACGGTTACAATACCGCGAGGCCTAACTACCAACCTTTAAGCCGGTCCGGAGAGACCGGGAAGGAGCATTATGGCGAACAACCATACTGCGGGCACTGCTGCCCGCACCTTCGCGCCCAGCGAGCTTTGCCAGCGTATGCTGGCCAAAACCAGCAAGGGCACCTGCGGTCCCTGCATCCTGTACCTTGAGGATGGGACCATTTTTTATGGACGTGCATGCGGCGCCGATGGCACCGCGACCGGCGAAGTCTGCTTCAACACCTCGCTCGAGGGCTACTTTGAGGTTATGACCGACCCGAGCTATGCCGGCCAAATCGTAACCATGACCTATCCGCAGATCGGCAACTACGGCATCGACGAGACCGACGTCCAATCGGCCTTCCCCGGCGACGCCGCTCGCCCCGCAAGCGCTCCGGCCATGCGCGGCATGATCGTTCGCGACATGTGCGCCACGCCTTCCAACTGGCGCTCGGCCGTCAGCGTGCCGGAGTATCTGCGCGCCCACGGTATCGTCGCCATCGAGGGCGTCGATACCCGCGCCCTGGTGCGCCATCTGCGCGACAACGGTTCCAAGATGGGCATTATCTCGACCGAGATTTTCGATGTCGATGAGCTCGCCGAGCGTCTGGCCGCAGCGCCCGCGCTGGTGGGCGAGAACCTGGTCAAGACCGTGAGCTGCCCTGAGCCTCACGAGTTCGCAGCCGCCGATCTGCCCGCTACGCATGACTTTGCGCTCGCGGCCGCCGCGCCTGCCCGTCACAAGGTGGTCGCCTATGACTGCGGCGTGAAGCGTGGCATTCTGGAGGGGCTCGTCCGCGCTGGCTGCGACCTCACCGTCGTGCCGTGGGACACACCTGCGAGTAAGGTGCTCGACATGAATCCCGACGGCGTCTTTTTGTCCAACGGCCCCGGCGACCCGGATGCCGTGGTGGAGACCTACGAGCAGGTGCAGCAGCTGATCGGCAAGGTACCGGTCTTTGGCATTTGCCTGGGTCACCAGATGATCAGCCTGGCCTGCGGCGCTCAGATGGAAAAGCTTAAGTTTGGCCACCGCGGCGGTAACCAGCCGGTTATGAACCTGGTGAGCCGTCGCGTGGAGATCACGGCGCAAAACCATGGCTTTGGCCTGCTGTTCCCCAGCTTGGGCAAGCTCATCCCCGAACTCTCCGGCGGCGAGACCGAGCATGCGGCCGATGGCGATCTGCGCGCCTGGGTGCGCCGCGGCGTCGCGCCGGTCGTGATGAACGAGCGCTTCGGCCGCATTCGCCTGACGCACGTGAACCTCAACGACGGCACCGCCGAGGGCATCCAGCTGCTCGACGCTCCGTGCTTCTCGGTCCAGTACCACCCCGAGGCCTCGCCCGGCCCCACCGATGCCCACTACCTCTTTACCGCCTTTACGCGACTCATGGACGGCGAGGAGAACTACCTGGACATCGACACCGCGAAGGACCGCCTTGCCGGCTGGAATTTCGCTGAGACCGACGATGGTTCCGCCATTCTACCGAACGGCGGACCGGTCGACGCTGCGGCTGCATCTGGCACATCATCTTGCCGTTCTGCTTCGGACGCGCGGGCATAAGCCCAGCGCGCCCTCGCATCACGGCAACCTGATGCACCAGCTGCACCCTCGCTGACTTTTCCAAAACATTGAGTCAGCCTCTCTAGGAGGTTTTAAATATGCCTAAACGTACTGACATCAAGCGTATCCTCGTTATTGGTTCGGGTCCCATCGTTATTGGTCAGGCCTGCGAGTTCGACTACTCCGGCGCTCAGGCCTGCAAGGTGCTCAAGGAGGATGGCTTTGAGGTCATCCTGGTCAACTCCAACCCGGCGACCATCATGACCGACCCGGGTCTTGCCGACCGCACCTATGTCGAGCCCATCACCGCCGAGTTTATCGAGCGCGTGATCAAGAAGGAGCATCCGGACGCGTTGCTGCCCACGCTGGGCGGCCAGACCGGCCTCAACGCCGCCGTCGAGCTGGCGAAGGACGGTACGCTGGACAAGTACGGCGTCGAGATGATCGGCTGCGACCTGGCCGCCATCGAGCGCGGCGAGGACCGCAAACTCTTTAACGAGGCCATGGCCGAGATCGGCCTGGAGGTCGCGCGCTCGGGCTACGCCTACAGCGTGGCAGACGCCGAGGCCATCGCCGAGCGCGTGGGCTACCCCTGCGTGCTGCGCCCGAGCTTTACCCTCGGCGGCGCCGGCGGCGGCATCGCGCATACCCACGAGGAGCTCGTCTCCATCGTGAGCCAGGGTCTGGAGCTCTCACCTGCCCACGAGGTGCTGGTCGAGGAGTCCATCGAGGGTTGGAAAGAGTACGAGATGGAGGTCATGCGTGACCACGCCGGCAACGGCATCATCGTGTGCTCCATCGAGAACCTCGACCCCATGGGCGTGCACACCGGCGACTCCATCACCGTGGCGCCGGCGCAGACGCTCTCCGACCTTGAGTATCAGCGCATGCGTGTGGCCTCGCTCGCCATTCTGGAGAAGATCGGCGTCGAGACCGGCGGCTCCAACGTGCAGTTTGCCGTGAACCCCAACACCGGTCGCCTGATCGTCATCGAGATGAACCCGCGCGTGAGCCGTTCGTCCGCGCTTGCCTCCAAGGCCACGGGCTTCCCCATCGCCAAGGCCGCCGCGCGCCTGGCCGTGGGCTACACGCTCGACGAGATCGTCAACGACATCACCAAGGCCACGCCCGCCTGCTTTGAGCCCACGATCGACTACTGCGTGGTCAAGGTGCCGCGCTTTGCCTTCGAGAAGTTCAAGGGCACCGACCCCACGCTCACCACGCGCATGAAGGCCGTGGGCGAGATCATGGCGATCGGCCGCACCTTTGAGGAGGCCTTCGGCAAGGCCATGCGCTCGCTGGAGGACGGCCACCAGGGCATTTGCGCCGGCGGCAAGGAAAGCGCCGACAAGCTGAGCGACGATGAGCTCGCCCAGGCCGTGGCCACCCCGACCGAGCATCGCATCTTCTTTGTGGTCGAAGCCCTGCGCCGCGGCTGGGATGTCGCGCGTATCCACGCCATCTGCGGCATCGACCCGTGGTATCTCAACCGTATCAACGACATGGTGCAGGTCCAGGAGAGCATCCGCGGCCTGCGTGTGGAGGATATCGACGCCGACGCGATGCGCCTGCTCAAGCAGTACGGCACGAGCGACGCTGAGATTGCCGCGCTGACCGGCTCGGACGAGCGCTTTGTGCGCGCCTACCGCAAGGGCTTAGGTGTGGTTCCCAGCATGAAGACGGTCGATACCTGCGCCGCCGAGTTCTCGAGCGCCACGGAGTACCACTACAAGACGTACGAGAACATCTACCGCACGAGCCCGGATGCCAAGAAGTGCGTGGCCCCCGACGAGACCACGCCGGCGGACAAGCCCAAGGCAATGATCTTGGGCGCCGGTCCCAACCGCATTGGCCAGGGTATCGAGTTCGACTACTGCTGCGTGCACGCGAGCTACGCGCTGGCGGCCCGCGGCTTTGAGACCATCATGGTCAACTGCAACCCCGAGACCGTCTCGACCGACTACGACACCTCGGACCGCCTGTACTTTGAGCCGCTCACCTACGAGGACGTCATGGACGTCATCGACGTTGAGCGCCCCGACGGCGTCGTGGTGACGCTTGGCGGCCAGACCCCACTTAAGCTGGCGCGTATGCTCGAGGAGAGCGGCGTGAACATCATGGGCACCAAGCCCGATGCCATCGACTTTGCCGAGGACCGCGAGCGCTTCGCCGCCCTGCTCGACAAGTTGGGCATCATGTACCCGCCGGCGGGCCAGGCCACCTCGTTTGAGGAGGCCGAGGCCGTGGCCGCGCACATCGGCTACCCGCTGCTGGTGCGTCCGAGCTACGTGCTGGGTGGCCGCGGCATGATGATCGCCTACGATGCCGAGCATCTGCGCGATTACATGGCCGAGGCTGCGCGCATCAGCCCCGATTACCCGGTGTATCTGGACCGCTTCCTGGAGGGTGCGATCGAGTCCGACGTCGACGCCCTGTGCGACGGCGAAGAGGTCTACATCGGCGGCATCCTGGAGCACATCGAGGAGGCCGGCATTCACTCCGGCGACTCCGCGACCTGCATCCCGCCGTTCAGCTTTAGCGAGAGCCTGCAGGCCAAGCTTCGCGAGACCACGCGCCGTATCGCGATGGCGCTGGGCGTGCGCGGTCTCGTCAACGTACAGTACGCCATCAAGGGCGAGACTGTCTACGTGATCGAGGCCAACCCGCGCGCGAGCCGTACCGTGCCGTTTATCTCCAAGGCCACCGGCGTGCCGCTGGCCAAGTGCGCGGCGCGTATCATGGCCGGTGACTCCATTGCGAGCCTGGGCCTGCCGAGCGACGAGCGTCAGCTCGATTGGTTCTGCATGAAGGAGGCCGTTATGCCCTGGGGCCGTTTCCCGGGTGCCGACGTTATCCTGGGGCCCGAGATGAAGTCGACGGGCGAGGTCATGGGTATCGCCAAGAGCTATCCCGAGGCATACGCCAAGACGCAGTTGGCGATCGATTACAAGCTGCCCGATCCCAGCAGCGGCAAGGTGTTCATCAGCGTGTGCGACCGCGACAAGCGCCATATTCTTTCGGTCGCGCGTATCCTGCGCTACCTGGGCTTTGACATCTGCTCTACCGAGGGTACGGCACGCGTGCTGCGTGGCGGCAACGTGACCTGCGAGGTCGTGGAGAAGATCAGCGGCCCGCACGACGGCGAGCGTCCCAACATCGGTGACCTGATCGCCGACGGCAAGATCGCGGTGATTGTCAACACGCCGTACGGCCCGGGTTCGCGCGGCGACGGCTACCTGCTGCGTACCGAGGCCGTGCGCCGCGGCGTGACCTGCGTGACCGCGATGTCCGCGGCCAACACGTACGTGAGCGCCATCGAGGC
>CAKUFW010000071.1 GCA_934650975.1 uncultured Collinsella sp.
GCCTCAAGAAGGAGTAACATCGGGACTTGCAGCGACGGACCTCAGGACGCTCTTACACCACGTCTGCGCGCGCGACCTCAATCGGGCCCCAAGGGAGGTAGTTCGAGTGCCGCGTATGAAAAAACGGGGGCGCAGGTTATCCTGCGCCCCCGTTCTCAACCGTGAGTCGTCGGTTTCCGGAGAATCTACGCCGCCTCGTCGAACTGTGAGTTGTACAGGTCGGCGTAGAAGCCGCCCTGGGCGAGCAGCTCGTCATGCGTGCCCTTCTCGACGATGTCGCCGTCGCGAATCACCAAGATCACGTCGGCGTTGCGGATCGTGGACAGGCGGTGCGCGATGACAAAGCTCGTGCGGCCTTGCATCAGCGCATCCATGGCGCGCTGAATAAGCTCCTCGGTGCGGGTATCAACGTTGGAGGTCGCCTCGTCCAGAATCAGCGCCGGGCGGTCGGCCAAAATGGCGCGGGCGATGGTCACAAGTTGGCGCTGGCCCTGCGACAGGTTGGTGCCCTCTTCGTTGATCATAAAGTCGTAGCCGCCGGCGAGCGTATGGATAAAGTGGTCGCAGCGGGCGGCGCGTGCAGCGGCCTCGACTTCGGCGTCGGTCGCATCGGGGCGTCCGTAGCGGATGTTCTCGCGGATCGTGCCGTTAAACAGCCAGGTATCCTGCAGCACCATGGCAAACTCGCCGCGCAGCGCCGCGCGGTCCCAGTCGCGCACATCGATGCCCTCGACGCGCAGTGAGCCGCCGTCCACATCGTAGAAGCGCTGCAGCAGCTTGATGAGCGTGGTCTTGCCGGCACCGGTGGGACCGACGATGGCGATGGTCTGGCCGGGCTTGGCCTCGCAGCTAAAGTCGTGGATGATGGTCTTGTCGGGCGTGTAGCCAAACTTGACGTGGTCGAACTCCACGTGACCAGGGCGCGCCTCGGGGATCTGCGCGTCGGCCTTCTGCTCCTCCTCGGGCGCGGCCAGGAACTCGAACACACGCTCGGTGGCGGCTGCCATCGACTGCATCGTATTGCTCACGTTGCCCAGCTGCTGCACCGGCTGCGTAAAGTTGCGCACGTACTGGATAAAGCTCTGGATGTCGCCGGGCGTGGCGTTTCCGGTCAGCGCGAGCTGCGCGCCCACCACGACAACGCCCACATAGCCCATGTTGCCCACCAGGCTCATGAGCGGCATCATCAGACCCGACAGGAACTGCGAGCGCCAACCGCTAATAAACAGGCGGTCGTTTTGGCGGTCGAACTCCTCGATCGAGGCCTCGGCGCGGTCGAACACCTGGATGACGTTCTGGCCGGCAAAGTCCTCCTCGATAATGCCGTTGACGGTGCCCAGGACCTGCTGCTGCTCGCGGAAGTACGGCTGCGAGAAGTGAATCATCACGGCCAGGATAATCGCGGCGGCCGGCAGCGTGAGCACGGTGACGCCGGTGAGCGGCAGGCTGATCGACAGCATCATGACAAGCACGCCGATAATCTGCGTGACGGACGTAATAAGCTGCGTCACGCTCTGGTTGAGGGACTGACCGAGCGTATCGACATCGTTGGTGATGCGGCTGAGCACATCGCCCTTGCTGTGATCGTTGAAGTAGCTCATCGGCACGACGGCGATCTTGGCGGCGATCTCCTTGCGCATGCGGTAGCAGATCTTTTGCGTGACGCCGGTCATGAGCCAGCCCTGGATTAGGCTGCAGGCAGAGCTCGCCAGATACAGGCAGAGCAAAAAGCCGAGCGTCTTGGCGATCCAGTCAAAGTCGACATCGCCGGTACCGTTGACCTTGGCGACCAGGCCCTCGAACAGCTTGGTCGTAACCTGGCCGAGCACCTTAGGCCCCACAATGTTAAAGACGACCGAGCACACGGCAAAGGCGACGGCGGCGAACACGGCAATCTTGTGCTGGCCGATGTATCCGAGCAACTGCCTCATGGTGCCCTTAAAGTCCTTGGCCTTCTCGCCGCGGCCCATGCCGCCCATGCGGCCCATGGGTCCACGCTGGCGGGTGGGCTTGGGAATCTGAGTCTTGGTCTCGTCTGCCATTAGCACTCGCCTCCTTCCATAACGGCTGCAATTTCTTCTTGGGTAAGCCCCAGCTCCTCGGCGGAAAGCTGCGACTGCGCGATCTCTAGGTACGCCGGGCAGCCATGCAGCAGTTCCTCGTGCGTGCCCGTGCCTACCACGTGACCGTCGTCGAGCACGATGATCTGGTCGGCGTGCATGATGGTCGCGATGCGTTGAGCCACGACCACGAGCGCGGCGTCGGTGACGTTTTTGGCGAGCTCCTCGCGCAGGCGAGCGTCGGTCTTGTAGTCGAGCGCGCTAAACGAATCGTCGAACACCACGACCTCGGGCTTTTTGGCCAGGGCGCGGGCGATGGCCACACGCTGGCGCTGACCGCCCGAAACATTGGAGCCGCCCTGGCTGATGGGGGAGTCGTAGCCGCCCTCGCGCTCGGCGATAAAGTCCTCGGCCTGGGCGATGCGTGCCGCCCGGTGCATGTCCTCGTCGCTCACCATGTCACCGGCAAACTTAAGGTTGCTCTCGACGGTGCCCGAGAACAGGCGTCCCTGCTGCGGGATGTAACCAATGCGGCGGCGAAGCTCGGAAAGGGTCATGTCGCGCACGTCGATGCCGTCGAGCGAAATACTGCCGCCCGTGACGTCGTACAGACGCGGAATCAACTGCACAAGCGTGGACTTGCCCGAGCCCGTGGAGCCAATGATGCCGAGCATCTGGCCGGCATGCGTGGTGAAGTTCACACCGCTGATCACGTCGGCGCGGGCGTCGGGGTACTGGAAGCTTACGTCGCGGAAGGTGAGCTCACCGCGCGGTGCGTTGGCCGCGGGCAGTTTGGGCGAGACGGGGTCGTTGATGCTCGTGGGGCAAGTGACGACCTCTTCCACGCGCTCGGCTGCGACCTCGGCGCGGGGCAGAATGACCGAAACCATGGTGAGGATCATAAACGCCATGACGATCTGCATGGTGTAGGAGATAAACGCCATCATGTTGCCGACCTGCATCACACCGTCGGACACGCCCTGTGCGCCAAACCAGACAATGAGCACGGTGACGCAGTTCATGACGAGCATCATGAGCGGCATCATAAAGCTCATGGCGCGGTTGGTGTAGAGCTGCGTGGTCATCAGGTCGAGCGATGCCGCGTCAAATCGCTCGAGCTCATGCTCCTCGCGGTTGAACGAGCGGATGGGCATAAGGCCGTCGAGCAGCTCGCGGGCGGTAAGGTTCACGCGGTCCACAAAGCTCTGCATCTTTTTGAACTTGGGCATGGTAAGGCCCATGAGCACGCCGACGACGGCCGAGACCGCGATGATGGCCACGGCGATGGTCCACTCCAGGCCGGTGTGGTTGGCCAGGACGCGCATGACGGCGACGATGCCCATGACGGGCGCCATAAGGCACATGCGAATAAACAGGGTCGCGGCCATCTGGATCTGCTGAATATCGTTGGTGCAGCGGGTGATGAGCGAGGCCTGACTAAACTTGCCCACCTCGGCAGGCGAGAAGTGCATGACCTTGTTGAAGGTCTCGCGGCGCAGGTCACGGGCGATGGAGCAGGCGGTGCGCGATGCCACGGCGCCGGTCAGGATGGTGGCGACGAGCGACACCAGGCACAGGCCGAACATCGTGGTCGCCATGTGGCCCAGGTAGGCGTTCTGCACGTCGGCGGGGTCGATGCCCTGTGCCTTGTACTCGTCCTGCACATAGCTCACGGCGCGTTGGGTCACGATGGAGCCCGACATGGAGCCCATCTTGTCGGCCATCTCGTTGGCGCCGTCGACAAGCTTGCTCTGATCGATCAGGCCGCCCTCGATGCCCAGGCGCAGGCTCGCCATGGTGATCTTGCCGCCGTCGGCGTCGATCTGCTTTTGCATGTTCTGGGCTGCCACGGCCTTCTGCTGCATCTCGGCGAGCTGCTCGGGCGTCATAGCAGCCATCTGCTCGGGGGTGGGCATGGACTGCTGGGTGCCGTCGCCGGTGTCGCTCGTGCCGGTCATGTCGCCCATAGAATCGGCGTCGATACCCTGGTTGAGGGCGAGCACGACGGTCTCGGGCAGGCTCATGATGTCGGCGAGCTTGCTGCCGTCGGCGCGCTCGTCCTCGGTGCCCTGATACATGCGGATGCCATTCTGGTCGGCCTTGCCAAACGCGGCCTCCACCGTCTTGGCGTCATTGGCGCTCATAAAGAGCTCAAGATCGTCGAGCGCGTCGGCGCGGATGGTGTCGGGAACAGGCGAAGCGATGCCTCCCTGCTGCACACCCACGTCGACGATGTCGCTCATATACGTGGGCAGCGCCAGGTCGGCGTTACAGCTGATCACGATGAGCACGATAGCCGCAAGCAGTGCCAGCACATGCTTCTTAAAGAGCTTGAGAATCCTCACTCGGCATCTCTCCTTTCTTGGTTGTGGTCAATGATCTGGTTGGTGCGTCGAAGCAGACGCACCAGCTCGTTGGTATCTGCTTCGCCGAGCTGCTCAAGGAATGCCGCAGCGCGGTCCTCGAACTCTCGACGCTTGATTTCAAGATCCTGACGACCCTTTTCGGTCACGGTCACATGTACGCGACGGCGGTCGGTCTTTGAGTGCTCGCGTTCGACCCAACCCTTGGCCTCGAGGGCGCGCAGGATATTGGCGATGCGGGCGCTCGAGACCCATGCCTTGTCGGCAAGTTCGCTCGGCGTGAGCGAACCGCCGGCGAGCAAAAGGGCGCGCATAACGGCCATCTCGCCGCTCAAAGCTTGGTCCGTAAAGCGCGAAACACGCTGGTGTAGGCTGCCAAACTCGAGAAGGAGCTGGCGCCCAAGCTCGTGGAAATCAGTACCTTCCACCGAAAACCCCTAACACTAGAAACTATTTTCGGTGAAAGATGATACCCCTACACGTGCGCCATAATCGATAGATTTCTAGGCATGTCCCAAAAATCTACCGGAGGCTGTGCGATATAAAGGTCGTATAAACAATTCAAATATTTCAATTACTGAAACGTTCCAAAGAACTATCATGCACGCGGTTAGGCGAGGGGTTGTCACCACCATGACGACTGGGACTCATTTTTCGCCACGTGCGATGCTCCAACTTCCCGCAAGGAGACACCTGAATCAAGGGGGTTGGAGTCATGGCATTTGACTTCACGGGTAAAACCGCGATCGTTACCGGCGGCACTCAGGGCATTGGCCTCGAGATCGCCAAGGGCATCGTGGAGGGCGGCGGACACGTCGCGCTCATCGCAAGGAATGCTGCCAAGGGCGAGGCCGCGGTGGCCGAGCTCGGCGAGGGCAACAAGTTCTACCAGCTCGACGTTGCCGATGCGCCCAAGGCGCGCGAGACCGTCGAGCAGATCTTCACGGATCTGCCTCAGACGAACATCCTGATCAACTGCGCTGGCGTCATCAGCACCAAGAAGTTCGACGAGATCGACGACACCGAGTGGCGCCGCACCATCGACATCAACCTCAACGGCACCTTTACCATGATGAACGCCGTGTACCCGCACTTTAAGGCGGCACATGCCGGCACCATCGTCAACGTAAGCTCCGTGGCCGGCAAGATCGGCGGCGGCCTGCTCGGCACCGCGGCCTACGCCAGCTCCAAGGCCGGTGTTAACGGCCTGACCAAGGCGGTCGCCAAGGAGGGCGGCAAGTTTGGCATCCGCTGCAATGCCGTCTGCCCGTCGCTCACGCTTACCGATATGACCTCGATTCTCTCGGACGAGAACTCCCAGCGCATCATCAACGGTATCCCTCTGGGCCGCGCTGCCCAGGCAAGCGAGCCGGCGCAGATGGTGCTCTTCTTTGCTTCCGACCTTGCCAGCTTCGTGAACGGCGAGATCGGCGACTGCGATGGCGGCATCGTTCTGGACGGGTAATCCCCCGCGGTGATAGTTCGGCGACGGCCCCTGCGACTCGGGACCGTCGCCTTCTTTCTGATGTAGCCGCGTGCGACGACAACTCGCACGCATCCAAAGGAGTTATATATGAGTGAATCAACCGCAGTGGAGGCACCGGCGGCAAAAGAGCCGTTCTTTAAGATGTCCTCCATCCCGGGTGCCAATATTCTGGTGCCGCTTTTGCTGGGCTGCCTGCTCAACACGCTGTTCCCCGACCTGTTCAAGACGCTCGGTAGCTTTACGCTCGGAATGACGCAGCAGGGTGCAAGTCCGCTCGTGGGTGCCTTCCTGCTCATCGTTGGCACGACGATTTCGTTTAAGAGCGCCCCTGCCGCTGCTGCCCGCGGCGCCATCATCATCGCCATTAAGCAGATCGTGGTTATCGCCGTTTCGTTGCTCATTCTCTATGTGTTCAACGATAACCTGTTTGGCATCTCGGCCATGGTGATGCTGGCTGCCTGCACCGGCGCCAACAACGCCATGTACGCTGGCCTGATGGGCACCATGGGTAACGAGGCCGAGCGCGGCGCCGTTGCCATTACCACGCTGGTCGTCGGTCCTCCGGTCACGATGATCGTGCTCGGCGCCGCCGGTCAGGCTCCCATCGGCTGGTCGCTTGTGGGCGCCATCCTGCCGATCGTCGTCGGCATTATCTTGGGCAACCTGTTCCCCAGCTTTAAGAAGATGATGGCCCCGGCGCTGTCCGCCATCATCGTGCTCGTCTTCTTCGCCATGGGTTCGACCATGACCTTCGGTCAGCTCATCAACGGCGGTCTCCCCGGCATTCTGCTCGGCGTGATCTGCTCGGTGGTCTTCGCCATCCCCGTTATCGCGGTCGATAAGCTCACCGGTGGTACGGGTGTCGCGGGCGCGGCAATCTCCAGCTGCGCCGGTGCCAACGTGGCAACGCCTGCCGCTATGGCAAGCGTCAACGAAGCCATGTACGGCGGCGCGGTGCTCGCGACGGCTACGGCTCAGGTCGCAGCCTGCGCTATCGTGACGGCCATTCTCACCCCGCTGGTTACCAGCTGGTGCTACAAGCACTTTGAGGGCCAGAGTCACGGCGAAAGCAAGAACGCCACAACCGACAAGGCTGCCGCTGCCGCGTAACGCCACGCGCGGCAAATCAATGCTCGCAACAAGCCAACGCTTCAGGGCGGCCACGGGGGATATTCCTTCGTGGCCGCCCTGCCGTCGCCAGAGTCTCTGAGTCACTTTACCCAGCTAAAGCTGGCATAACAGCTAGAGTGAGCGTCGTACAAAGGCAAGGGAAATTCGCAAACAATTCGGTGAACGGTATCTGCCCGCGCTCGCGTTTCCTGCGGATTTGTCAAAAACGCTCTTATGTTATAAAAAAAGAAACATATAACAGCCCAGATGGAGAGGGTCGCTATGTTATCCTTCTCAAACGGGTGAAATCTTGGGTTTAGGGTTGCAGCGCCAAGGTGGACAAACGTTTTTCCCTGCGTCAAAACGTGGCGGAAAACGGAAGAAGCCGGTCGTGCAAGCCGAACATTCAAGAATTCAATAAGCAGCGGTGTGAGAGAGCGCCGCATTACACGTAACTAGGAGCGTGGTTACACAATGCAGGAGGCATGGGAAGGCTTCAAGGAAGGCATCTGGACGGGAGAGGTTGACGTCCGAGACTTCATCCAGAAGAACTACACCCCCTACGAGGGCGACGATTCGTTCCTCGCCGGCCCGACCGAGCGTACCAAGGAGCTGTGGGGCGAGGTTCTCGACCTGCTGCTCAAGGAGCGCGAGCAGGGCGGCGTCCTCGATATGGACACCAAGACCGTCACGGGTATCGTAAGCCACCCCGCTGGCTACATCGATAACGCCCACCGCGAGAAGGAGACCATCGTCGGCCTCCAGACCGACAAGCCGCTCAAGCGCGCTCTGCACGTCAACGGCGGTATCCGCATCGCTTGCCAGGCTGCCAGCCAGCACGGCTACAAGATCGACGAGAACGTTGTCGAGCGCTACACCTTCGAGCGCAAGACCCACAACGCCGGCGTCTTCGATGTCTACACCCCCGAGATGCGTGCTTGCCGCTCGGCCCACATCATCAC
The DNA here is from genome assembly GCA_934650975.1 of uncultured Collinsella sp. GTDB lineage: Bacteria > Actinomycetota > Coriobacteriia > Coriobacteriales > Coriobacteriaceae > Collinsella. Next base: position 7,982 of record CAKUFW010000071.1, read on the forward strand.
CGGTCTGCCCGATGGCTATGGCCGCGGCCGCATCATCGGCGACTATCGTCGTGTCGCCCTGTACGGTGTCGACTACCTGATCAAGGACAAGGAGGCCCAGAAGGCTTCCACCCCGACGGTCATGACCGCCGACAACATCCGCGATCGCGAGGAGCTGCAGGAGCAGATCCGTGCCCTCGGCGAGCTCAAGATGATGGCCGAGACCTATGGTTTCGACATCTCCAACCCTGCTACCAACACGCAGGAGGCCATCCAGTGGATGTACTTCGCCTACCTTGCTTCCGTCAAGGAGCAGAACGGCGCCGCTATGTCCATCGGCCGTACCTCCACGTTCATCGACATCTACGCTGAGCGCGACCTTGCCAACGGCACCTTCACCGAGGAGCAGATCCAGGAGTTCGTGGATCACTTCATCATGAAGCTCCGCATGGTCAAGTTCGCCCGTACCCCCGAGTACCAGGCACTGTTCACCGGCGACCCGCAGTGGGTCACTGAGTCCATCGGCGGTATGGGTGTCGACGGTCGTACGCTCGTCACCAAGATGAGCTACCGCTACCTGCACACGCTCGAGAACATGGGCACCAGCCCCGAGCCCAACATGACCGTTCTGTGGTCGACCCGCCTGCCCGAGAACTTCAAGAAGTTCTGCGCCAAGACGTCCGTCGCCAGCTCCTCGATCCAGTATGAGAACGACGACCTCATGCGCGTCTACCACGGCGACGATTACGGCATTGCCTGCTGCGTGTCCTCCATGCGCATCGGCAAGGAGATGCAGTTCTTCGGCGCCCGTGCCAACCTGGCCAAGTGCCTGCTGTACGCACTCAACGGCGGCGTTGACGAGGTCTCCAAGAAGCAGGTCGGCCCCAAGTACCGCGCCGTCGAGGGCGATACGCTCGATTACGACGACGTTGTGGCCAAGTACAACGACATGATGAAGTGGCTCGCTGGCGTGTACGTCAACTCCCTCAACATCATTCACTACATGCACGACAAGTACTGCTACGAGCGCATCCAGATGGCTCTGCACGACAAGCACGTGCATCGTTGGTTCGCTACGGGCATCGCTGGCCTTTCCGTCGTGGCTGACTCCCTGTCCGCCATCAAGTACGCCAAGGTCCACCCCGTCCGTGACGAGAACGGCATCATCGTCGACTTCGAGACCGAGGGCGAGTTCCCCAAGTACGGCAACGACGACGACCGCGTCGACCAGATCGCTCACGACGTTGTGCACCAGTTCATGGAGTACATCCGCATGAACGACACCTACCGCAACTCCGTCCCCACGACCTCGGTCCTGACCATTACCTCCAACGTCGTGTACGGCAAGAAGACCGGCTCCACGCCTGACGGCCGCAAGGCTGGCCAGCCGTTCGCCCCGGGTGCTAACCCCATGCACAAGCGCGATAGCCACGGCGCCATCGCTTCGCTGTCTTCGGTTTCCAAGCTCCCGTTCCGCGATGCTCAGGACGGCATCTCCAACACCTTCTCCATCATCCCGGGCGCGCTCGGCAAGGAGGACCAGGTGTTCTTTGGTGATATCGACCTTGATCAGCTGGGCGAGTAACTATTGTTAGTGCTATACTAACAATAACGATTACTGATTAGAGCGCCGGTTCCGGCCGGCGCCTATCAATCGAAGGAGACACATCATGAAGGTTTCTGAAGTTCCCGAGACTCAGGCCGACAACCTGGTCCACATGCTCGACGCTTACGCCGAGAAGGGTGGCCACCACCTGAACATCAACGTCTTCAACCGTGAGACGCTGCTCGACGCTCAGGCTCACCCCGAGAAGTACCCGCAGCTGACCATTCGCGTTTCCGGCTATGCCGTGAACTTCCACACGCTCACCAAGGAGCAGCAGGACGAGGTCATTTCGCGTACCTTCCACAACAAGTTCTAAAGGGATTTAACTCCCGCAGGATCGCCGGGGCTGTTTGGGCTACCTCCCAAAACGTCCTCGGACATGCAAGAAGCCCTCGCTGCGCACTTCGTGCGGCGAGGGCTTCTTGCGTCCTGCGGAATGTTTTGGGAGGTAGCCCAAACAGCCCCGGCGGGGCTCCTGTGTAGTCACCCTTTAGGCGGAACTCTCCTGATGGGTTGAGCGCGCGGGATACTTATTTGGTGGCTACCGTTTATCGCATATAGCTACCGTTTGCGGAGTAAGTAACACTCTGTAATAAACCGTGTAGAATCTCAAGTAAGCACGGAGTTTTCCAGGGAGACGCTGTCCTTTGTTGTGCAAGGGGCGGCGTCTCTTTGGCGCTTGGGCGTCGTTGTGCAACAGCGTGGCGGGCGCGTGCTTGGTATTGAAAAGCCGACG
>CAKUFW010000072.1 GCA_934650975.1 uncultured Collinsella sp.
CTCGAGAACTACCAGAGCGTCTACACCGCCACCTGCGTCCAGCGCATGCTCGACGCCGGCTGCCTGCCCATGGGCAAAGCCAACATGGACGAGTTCGCCTTTGGTAGCTCTACCGAGAGCTCGGCCTTCCACCGCACCAACAACCCCTGGGATACCGAGCGCGTGCCCGGCGGCTCCTCGGGCGGCTCCGCTGCCGCCGTTGCTGCGGGCGAGGTCGCGCTCTCGCTGGGCTCGGATACCGGTGGCTCCATCCGCCAGCCGGCGGCACTTTGCGGCGTAGTGGGCCTTAAGCCCACGTACGGCGCCGTGAGCCGTTACGGCGTGGTGGCCTTTGGCTCGTCGCTCGACCAGGTCGGTCCCTTTGGCCGCACCGTCGAGGACGTCGCGCTGGCCATGAACGCACTCACCGGCGCGGGCCACGATCCGTACGACTGCACCAGTCAGGACTGTGCCGTCGACTTTACCGAACACCTCAACGACAGCATCGAGGGCAAGCGCGTGGGCATTATCCCCGCGTTTATGGAGGCCGAGGGCCTGACGCCCGAGGTCAAGGCGGCTGTTCAGCGCGCCGCTCAGGAGCTGCAGAACCAGGGTGCCGAGCTGGTCGAGGTTGACCTGCCGCACCTGGATGCCGCCATCGCCGCCTACTACGTCATCGGCCCGGCCGAGGCGTTCTCCAACCTGGCCCGCTTCGACGGCATTCGCTATGGCTACCAGGAGGAGGGCTGCGCTAACCTGTCCGACCAGAGTTCGCTTTCGCGCGCCCACGGCTTTGGTGCCGAGGCCAAGCGCCGTCAGATGCTCGGCGCCTACCTGCTGAGCTCGGGCGTGTACGACAAGTATTACTACGCCGCGCAGAAGGCCCGCACGCTCATCACGCAGGACTACGACGCCGCCTATGCCAAGGTGGACACGATCCTGATGCCCGCCTCGCCGCGCACGGCCTTTAAGTTTGGCGAGATCAGCGACCCCACGCAGATGTACCTGTCCGACCTGTACACCATTTCGCTCAACATCTGCGGCAACGGCGGCATCTCGGTGCCGCTGGGCCTGGGCGAGGACAGCAAGCTGCCCGTTTCTGCCCAGCTGGTGGGACCCGCCTTTAAGGACCGTCAGCTGCTCACGTTTGCCCGCGCCCTGGAGCGCGGCTTTGCCGATGCCGCCACGGGTGCGCCCGCGCTTTCCGTCGCGCCCGATTTTGCCGGGAAGGGAGGCGAGCTGTAATGAAGGAGCTTTCCGAGGTCCTGCAGGATTGGGAGGCCGTGATCGGCCTGGAGATCCACACCGAGCTCACCGCACTCGACACCAAGATGTTCTGCAACTGCAAGCTCAGCCACGATGACGAGCCCAACGCCAACGTGTGCCCGGTGTGCCTGGGCCTGCCCGGCGCCCTGCCGGTGCCCAACAAGCGCGCCATCGAGAGCATCGTCAAGGCCGGTCTCGCCACCAACTGCGAGATCCAGCGCCACTCGATGTTCTACCGCAAGCACTACTTCTATCCCGACATGGCCAAGAACTTCCAGACCACGCAGGGTCCGGTCGCCTTTGCCATGTACGGCCATCTGGATCTGGACGTGACCGGCCGCGGTGCCGCCGAGCGCCCCGACTGCGCATTTGGCGAGGCCGAGGCTCAGAGCCTGGCGAGCGCTTCGGCCAACGCCGAGGGCCTGTCCACATCCATGTCGTCGACCATGCGCGAGGGCAACCAGCGCGCCGGTCACCTGGCTAGCTACGACGCGTCCAACTTGCAGATGCCCGAGCGCCGCGAGGACGGCTCCTACACGGTGCCCATCCGCATCCTGCGCATCCATATGGAGGAGGACGCCGCCAAGATGGTGCACGTGGGCGGCGCCGAGGGCCGCATCACCGCCGCTGCCGAGTCGCTCGTCGACTACAACCGCTGTGGCACGCCGCTGATCGAGCTTGTCACCGAGCCCGACCTGCGCACGCCCGAGGAGGCACGCCTGTTTATGGAGAAGCTCCGTCGTATCTTTGTGACGCTGGGCATTTCCGATTGCTCCATGGAGAAGGGCTCCATGCGCTGCGACGGTAACGTCTCGCTGCGTCGCCGCGGCGAGACCAAGCTGGGCACCAAGACCGAGCTCAAGAATCTCAACTCGTTCAAGAGCCTGCACGACGGCCTTGCCTACGAGATCTGCCGCCAGGCCGAGGTGCTCGAGGAGGGCGGCATCATCTATCAGGAGACCCGCCACTGGGAGCCCAGCCGCAAGCGCACCGTGGTCATGCGCGTGAAGGAGACGGCCGACGACTATCGCCTGTTCCCCGATCCCGACCTGGCGCCGTTCGACCTGGACGACGAGTTCATCGACCGCTGCCGTGGCGAGATCCCCGAGCTGCCCGATGCCAAGCGCGCCCGTTTTGAGGCCGACTTTGGCATTAAGGCCGCCGACGCCGAGCAAATCGCCGGCGACCCCGAGTTCGCCGAGTTCTTTGAGGCAGCTGCTGCCGGTATGGCCGGCAAGGAGGCCCAGACGGTCGCGAACCTGCTGGTCAACGAGATGATCGCCTACCTTAAGGGTGCGGGCGTGTCGCTTGCCGAGTCCGGCATTGCACCGGCTCAGGTGGCCGCACTTGCCAAGTTGCTGGCGACCGATGCCATCAGCTCCAACCAGGCGCACGAGGTCTTTGAAGCCATGGCCCAGACCGGCGACGACCCCAACAAGATTGTCGACGAGCGCGGTATGCGTCAGGTGAGCGATGCCGGCGCGCTGCAGCCGATCGTGGACGAGGTGCTGGCAAACTGCGCCGAGCAGGCGCAACAGTACCGCGACGGCAACCAGAAGGTCATCGGCTTTTTGGTAGGCCAGTGCATGAAGGCGAGCCGCGGCAAGGGCAACCCGAAGCTCTTCAACGAGTTGCTGAGAACGTCGCTCTCGTAGCCGCGAGGCCGGGGAAACCCCGAGCCGCCGGGGTGTTTCCTCCAAATTTCAAACAGTCCTATGCAAGACGAAGGCCACATTTAGTGGCCTTCTTTGCATGCGGAACTCATTTGGAGCAAACACCCCGGCGGCTCGGGGCTTCCCCGGCCAGACGACTCGGCCGTTCGGGTCAGGTGGGCTGATAGGAATAGAGTGAATGGGCGCGCCTTTGGCGCGTCCATTTTTTGAGGTGTGACAAAGGGACTGTCCCTTTGTCACATTGTTCTTTATATATGTTGGGAGCGCCAGGTGGTGGGGGTGGTGCCGGTGTGTTGCTTGAAGGCTTGGGCGAAGGCGGCTTGTTGGGGGTAGCCTAGACGCTCTGCCACCTGCGCTATCGTGAGCGCGCTATCTGCCAAAAGGTCCTGCGCCCGCTCCATGCGGCGTCTGCGAATGTAGGCACCCAGGGACTCGCCAGTTTGTGCCTTAAAGGTGGCGCATAGTTTGGAGCGGCTTGTGTAGAGCCTCTCGGCCACCTCGTTGACACCCACACGTCCGCCTTTGTCGAGCGCGCGCTCAACAAAGGCGGACGCTTCCTCGGCAATGGTCACGCTGGCGCGCGTGTCTGCCGCCTGCCGGGCCTGCTTGTGGGCCGCGCGCGAACAGGCGAGCTCCGCGACCATGGTCTGCACGATGCCTTGCATATAGACGTGTCCGCCTACGGTGCGGGCGCGGTCCTCGTTAATCCGGCGTAGCGTGTGGCAGATGGCAGATGTCGCCTCTTCGTGCCATGGCTCGGCAAATGCCTCAAAGATTCCTGCGAACTCGGTGGGATAGCGGTGTTCCAACTCGTCAAAATACCCGGGCAAAAAGAGCACCGAGCGCGAGTGATAGAGCTGCCCTGCAAACAGCGGGCTTAGCTCCTTGCCGCAGTTATCCTGGATAAAGCTGCAAACGGCGTTGTTTGGCCACGGTCCATGCAAGGGTTTAAGGTTCGCAGGCGTTATGCCAGCCTCGGGCATGCATGTAAGTGTGGGCGCGCTGACCTCGCTCACGCAGGCGTACGGCTCGGGTGTGTATTCGGCCAGGTACATATCGTGCGTCGGGGTAATGAAATGCTCCAGGACAATGCAGGCAGGGGAGAGAGGCATAATCCATGCGCGGCCGTGCGCCCGGTCGTTTGCCACCTCGCCGGTAAAGACGGCGCCCTTGCCGGTAAGCTCCAAGGCAAACTGCTCAAACTGCGGTGCGTAGAGCTCGGTTATGTCGGTCGCTGCCCGCCGCATTTGCGAAAGCGTCCCCTTCCTTTGCGAAAACGTCCATGCCTGGCTTGATTGTGAGCCATGGCTAACAATCAATGATAAGTTCATGACGGTTAACTCTCAAGCCGTTAGAAAGGAATCTCATGGCAAAGGAATCAAAAAAGGAAGGTGGCGGTATCGGCGAGCTGCTTGCATATGCCGGCGACCGTAAATTCCTAACGTATTTGGGCATGGCGCTTTCGGCGCTCTCGCAGCTGCTGAGCTTTGGCCCGTACGTGTGCATCTGGCTTGTCGCGCGCGATTTGATCGCCGTGGCACCTAACTGGAGCGAAGCCAGCAACATCGCGATGTATGGCTGGTGGGCGGTTGGTTTTGCCCTGGCAAGCATCGTAGCTTATTTCGTGGGGCTCATGTGCACGCACCTGTCTGCGTTTCGCTGCGCGTCCAATATCCGCAAGACTACGAGCGAGCACCTGCTTAAGCTGCCGCTTGGCTACTTTGACACGCACGCCACCGGCGAGTTGCGTCGTATCGTAGACGGGTGTGCCGCCTCTACCGAGACACTGCTCGCGCACATGCTGCCCGATACCGCGGGCGCCGCCGCCATGGTCGTGGGCCTGCTCGTGTTGCTTTTCGCTCTCGATTGGCGTTTGGGTGCTGCGTGCCTCATCTCGGTCGTCATTTCGTTTGGCGCCATGGCCACCATGATGAGCGGCAAGGGCGCCGAGTTCATGAAGGCCTACATGGGTGCGCTGGTCAAGATGAACAAGACCGGCACCGAATACGTGCGCGGCATTCCCGTGGTCAAGGTGTTTCAGCAGACGGTCTACTCTTTTAAGGCTTTCCACGATGCGATTGCCGAGTACGCGCGCCTGGCGCAAGACTATGCGGGTACGTTCTGCCGCGGCCCGCAGGTGCTCAACCTTACGGCGTTAAACGGCCTCGTGGCGTTCTTTTTGCCTGTGGCACTGCTGCTGGCGCCGGGCGAGACAGACTTCCCGCATTTTTTGACCAACTTCACCTTTTACGCGATCTTTTCGGCCGTGGTACCAACGGCCATGACCAAGCTCATGTTTGTGGGCGAGGCATCTCAGATGAGCGCCGATTCGCTGGCCCGCATCCGCAGCATTATGGAGTCCCAGCAGCTTCCCGTGCCCGCTCAGCCCAAGCATCCTGTTGGCAGTGATGTACGCTTTGATGACGTGAGCTTTACGTACGAGGGTGCCGAGGCGCCCGCTGTCAACCATGTGAGCTTTAACGTTTCTGCCGGTAGCACCCTTGCGCTGGTGGGTCCCTCGGGCGGCGGAAAGTCGACGTGCGCGAGCCTGATCCCGCGTTTTTGGGATGTCTCCTCGGGCCGCGTGCTCGTGGGCGGCGTGGATGTCCGCGACATGGATCCTCACGAGCTCATGGACCAGGTTGCCTTTGTGTTCCAGACCAACCAGCTGTTCCGCCAGACGCTTGCCGACAACGTGCGTGCCTCCAAGCCTACGGCCACTGATGACGAAGTGCGTGCGGCCCTCTCCGCGGCCCAGTGCGACGACATCGTGGCCAAGCTCCCGCAGGGTATCAACACCATGCTCGGTGCTGGCGGGGCATATCTTTCGGGTGGCGAGGTGCAGCGCGTGGCGCTTGCCCGTGCCATCCTCAAGGACGCGCCCATCGTGGTGCTCGACGAGGCAACGGCTTTTGCCGATCCCGAGAACGAGGCGCTCATCCAGCGCGCCTTTAGCAAGCTGGCGGCGGGCCGCACCGTCATTATGATCGCGCATCGACTTTCGACCGTGGTGGGCGCCGACCAAATTGTGGTGCTCAACCAGGGCGGCGTTCAGGAGTCGGGCACCCATGCCGAGCTGCTGAGCCGGCATGGCCTGTACACCAAGATGTGGGCCGAGTATGAGCAGGCCGCGAGCTGGAAAATCACTACAGCGACCTCAGATGTCGCTGCGGCGAAGGGAGGCGAGGCCTAAATGTTCGCCTCATTCCAAAAGAAGTATTTCCTGTCCGACAAAGGTATCGCCGGCGTAAAGCGCGGCATATTCTGGACCACACTCACCAATCTCATCACCATGGCCGGCATGGGCTTTTTGTTCCTGGTCATGGCCGGCTTTGTCGAGCATCTCGCCAGCGGGACTGACCTGCCGGATGCCCTGCCGATCGTGGGCGGCCTCCTGGTCTTTTTCGTGCTGCTCTTTGCCTCTAACTGGCAGCAGTATTACTACACCTACTGTATCTTTTACGAGGAGTGCGGCAAGCAGCGTATGGAGATTGCCGAGCGCTTGCGCAAACTGCCGCTGTCGTTCTTTGGCCGTCGCGACCTGGCCGATTTAACCGAGACCATCATGGGCGATGTCCAGACCATGGAGCACGCCTACAGCCACGTGCTGGGAGAGCTCTGGGGCGCCATCATCGCGAGCGCCGTTGTGTTCGTGGCATCGCTGTTCTTTTGCTGGCAGCTGGCGATCGCGGCGTTTTGGAGCGTGCCCGTGGCCTTTGCCGTGTTGTTTATGACGCGCGGCCCCATGGCTCCGGTTTTCGATCACGTCCGTGCCGAGAAGGTTAAGGTTACCGAAGCAATCCAAGAGACGCTTGACTGCGTGCGCGAGATTCGCGCCACCAATCAAGAAGCCCATTATCTTGAGGGTCTTAACGCCGTGATTGATGCCGAGGAGCGCGAGACTACCAAGGGAGAGCTCGCCAGTGGCCTGTTGGTCAACTCCGCCTTTGCCATCCTTCGTCTGGGTATCGCTACCACGCTGGTCACGGGCGCCGCGATGGTCGCTGCCGGACAGGTCGACTTTTTGGTGATGTTTGCCTTCCTGCTTATGGTGAGCCGCATCTATGCGCCCTTTGACCAGGCGTTGATGTTGATGACCGAGCTGTTTGCCGCCGAGTCGTCGGCCAAGCGCATGCGCTCCATCATGGAGGAGCCCGTGGCGCCGGGCAGCGAGAAGTTTGAGCCTGCGGGCCACGACGTGGTGTTCGACCACGTGGCGTTTGGCTATGCTGCGGGCGAGGACGGCCGCGCCGGCGAGAAAGTTCTTACCAATGTGAGCTTTACCGCCAAAGAAGGCGAGGTCACGGCGTTGGTTGGTCCTTCGGGCTCCGGCAAGTCCACGGTGAGCCGCCTGGCCGCGCGCTTTTGGGATGCCACCGCGGGCAAGGTTACCGTGGGCGGCGTGGATGTTGCAGGCGTGGACCCCGAGGTGCTGCTGCGTGACTACGCCATCGTGTTCCAAGACGTGCTGCTCTTTGACGACACGGTGATGGGAAATATCCGCCTCGGCCGCCGCGATGCCACCGACGAGGAGGTCCTGGCCGCTGCGCGAGCCGCCAACTGCGACGAGTTCGTGAGTCGCATGCCGCAGGGCTACGACACCATGATTGGCGAGAACGGCTCCAAGCTTTCCGGCGGCGAACGCCAGCGCATTTCCATCGCCCGCGCGCTGCTTAAAGACGCGCCGATCGTACTGCTGGACGAGGCGACGGCGAGCTTGGATGTAGAGAACGAGACCGTGGTGCAGCAGGCGCTCTCCCGTTTGCTCGCCGGCAAAACGGTCATCGTGATCGCCCATCGCATGCGCACGGTGGAAAATGCCGACAAGATCGTCGTGCTTAAGGATGGCGTGGTCGCCGAGCAGGGCACTCCGGCACAGCTCAAGGCAGCAGGCGGAGAATTTGCCCGTATGGTCGCGCTGCAAAAGGAAGCGGCTGCCTGGCAGCTGTAGAAAAGAGGTGAAGAGACCGTCCCTTTATCATGCGTTCGGGGATGCAGAAAAGTATCGGGCCTCAATCCGTAAGGGCGGGGGTCTCTTCGAAGCCTAAATCTGTGTCGCGGCGAGCGGAATGTTAAAAATCTGGCGAGCCGTTCGTTAAGATTTCCAAAAGTTAGTTATGGCTGACCAAAATTGTTGGATAAACTATTTTTCGATAGTGTGCTCGAGCAAGTTTGGTAACTCGGGTGCTAAGGCACCGTGCCGCAGTTGTTGCGGAAAAGGGAGAGACATCATGAAGAAGTCCACGTTCAACACCCTGCTTGTCGGTGGCGGTTTTCTGCTTGGCACGGCCGGCATCAAGCTGCTCACCAGCGCGCCGGTTAAAAACGCCTGCGTGCAGGGCATGGCGTGCGGCATGCGTATCAAGAACGGCTACCAGGACATGGTCGAGCAGGCAAAGGCCAATGTCGACGACATGGTTGCCGAGGCTGCCTACATCACCCAGAGCGAGGCTGACGCTGCGAGCAACGCAGTCGAGTAGCGCTCCCAGGCACAAACTATGAGATTCTCGATTATCAGCGAGATCCCCGGCAGGACCCGCCTCCAGTTGGCGGGTCCTGTGCCAGAGAGCGATCTCGATGCGCTTCTAAAGCTCAGCGGCGAAATCGACGGCGTGCGCAAGGTGCGCGTCTACGGTCGCATCGGCCAGATGGCGCTCGAATTCGACGAGCCGCGCCGCGACGTCGTGCTGGCTGCCGTCGGCGCGCTCGATGCTCAGGCCATAGCCGACGCCAAGTCGGGCTACGTGATGCAGCTCGAGCCGCGCAAGCACAAGCTTGTCATGGATCTGGCGACGCTCGTCGGCGCCCATTACGCGCGCCGTTGGTTTTTGCCCACGCCGCTGCGTGCCGTCTTTGTCGTGGCCGGTTACATGGCCTTTTTGCGCGCCGCTCTCCGCGAGCTCGCGCAACCGCGCCTGACCGTTCCCGTGCTCGACGCGTCGGCCATCGGCATCTCGTTCGTCAAACGCGACGTCGACACCGCGGGCCAGACGATGTTCCTGCTCAACGTGGGCGAGCTGCTCGAGGACTACACGCGCGCCATGAGCGAAAACGAGCTCATCAACTCGCTGCTCGATGTACCCGACAAGGCGCAAAAGGTGGTCGGCGACACCGAGGTAAGCGTTGCTGCCACCGAGCTTGAGCCCGGCGATCTGGTCGCCGTGCGCACCGGTATGTCCATCTGCATTGACGGCGTGGTCGAGCAGGGGAGCGCTATGGTCAACCAGGCGACCCTGACCGGCGAGCCGCTTGCCGTCGAGCGTAGCGCAGGCGACGACGTGTTTGCCGGTACCGTCGTCGAGGACGGCAGCATCCTGGTGCGCGTGCGCGCCAACACGGCCCAGACCAAGCTGCGCTCGATCGTCTCGCTCGTGCAGACGGCCGACTCGCTCAAATCCGAGGGCCAGTCGCACATGGAGGACCTCGCCAACAAGATCGTCCCGTGGAACTTCCTGCTCGCGGGCCTGGTCGCGCTCACCACGCGCAGTCTCATTAAGACCTCTGCGGCGCTGATGGTCGACTATTCGTGCGCGCTCAAGCTCACGGGTTCCGTCGCCGTTATGACCGCCATGAGCGACGCCGCCAAGATGGGCGTCATGGTCAAGGGCGCCAAGTACTTTGAGTCGTTTGCCAAGGCCGACACCATTGTCTTTGATAAGACGGGCACGCTAACCGAGGCCCAGCCGCGCCTGGCTTGCGTGCTCACGACCGATGGCTGGAGCGAGGACGAGGTCCTGCGCCTTTCCGCCTGCCTGGAGGAGCATTTTCCGCATCCGGTGGCCCGCGCCGTCGTTAACGCCGCGTGTGAACGCGGGCTCGAACATCGTGAGCGCCATGCCGCCGTCGAGTACATCGTGGCGCACGGCATTGCCTCGTCCATCGAGGGACGTCGAGCGATCATCGGTTCGGCGCACTTTGTGTTTGAAGACGAGGGCGCGCAGCTCGAGTCTGACATCAAGGAGCGCATCGAGTCCCAGATGCAGGGCCTGTCGCCGCTCTACCTGGCAGTCGATGGCACGGTCGTGGGCGTGCTCGGCATCGAGGACCCACTCAAGCCCGGGGTGCGCGAGGCCATTGCCGACCTGCACGCGCTGGGCGTCAAGCACGTCGTCATGCTCACGGGCGACTCCGAGCGCACGGCGGAGCGCATTGCGCGCGAGGCGGGCGTCGACGAGTTTAAGGCCGAGCTGCTGCCCGAGGATAAGTACACCTACGTGGAGCAGATCAAGCGTGAGGGGCGCCGTGTTGCCATGGTGGGCGACGGCGTCAACGACTCGCCGGCGCTGGGTCTGGCCGACGTGGGCCTGGCCATGGGCGGCGG
>CAKUFW010000073.1 GCA_934650975.1 uncultured Collinsella sp.
AAAGCCGTTTGTCTCCACCCGCATAGCGGGTGGGTTGAAGCTGGCCGCTGCGCGCCCAGCAGACTAAAGTCTTGAACAAAAAAGCTCGCCGGCTAGGCCGACGAGCTGCAAATTCTTGGTCGCGGGGGCAGGATTTGAACCTACGACCTCCGGGTTATGAGCCCGGCGAGCTACCAGACTGCTCCACCCCGCAATGTCTGGGCGCCTCATGTGCGCAAGAAAGAATATTACGCGGGAGTTCGGTAAACGGCAAGGAAAATCTCGTAGAGCATAATTCCTTCATATCTTGAACACCCGTGACGACGGAAAGACCAGGACTACCCGACGCTCCGGGATCAGTCTCGTGCGCACCGGCACGCAAAACTCCCTGCTCAGACGCTTAGCAACCGCCTGACACTGCGCCTGCGCATCGGCATCCCCGCAAGGAGGAAGCTGCAGCTCAAACCCCGCGCGCGGAAACCCCGAGCGGCGCGCCAGCTCAACCGCTTGCGACGCGCACCCCACCCGCAGACCATGCGTGCGGTAATAATCCGCCGCCACGCAAACCGGATCAAAGCCCGGCAACTCAACCGTATGGGTCATCGCAGCCTGACGCCCATCCAGTCCAAAGTTGCCATGCGAGATAACGTCGGCCGCCGAGCACGTGCCGTCCCACGTCACATCGACATGCGACCAGCGATGACGACCGCCCAGCCCATCGGCAATATCCACCACATTCCACGCGTGATTGCCCGCGGGATTCTCGGCATCGCCCGCTTGGCCCCACACCACCGCGCTCGCCACGCCCACACGATCGAGCAGGTACTTGTACGCAAGCGACCAACCGTCGCACACGGCATTACGCCCGATCAGCGCGGCGTGGGCAAAATGGCAATCGTCGGCGCCATCCACCTCGTCCGGCATCTCATGGGACGCCATCCCCTGGTAGGTGTAGGTAAAGTCTCGCAGCAGTAGGTCGTGAACCTGCAGCGCAATGGCACCCGCAGGAGCCGTGCGGTCCACGTTCCGCAGCAGGCGGGTAGCGCGACGCTCCATCTTGCGCAGCGCACGGGCCGCGGCCTCGGGCTCCATACGGTAGACAAAATCGAGCCGTACATCACCCGACACCGGACCTGGGTCGCTCCCGCAAATGGTGCGGCTGGCGTAGATGTAGCCCGGCCGGTCGTGGCACACCAGGTGGTAGAGCTCCGCCGCGCGAGCAAAGCTACCCACGCCCGGCAGCACCACCGAGGGCTCGCGACGGGCAACCGCATTGTCAATCAAATCGTACGGCCCACGTTCGCGCTGGCCGAGCGTCTGACGATGGGCCAAATACGCGCAGGAAGCGACCGCCGGTGCGCACGCATCGTGCACCGCCCGCGCGGCAACCCACCCGCGGCGCAACCCCTCGGCAGCGACTCCGCCGGCCCCAAGAAGCCCGTCGGCACACACAGCAAACATCGCACACCCCTACGCAGCCGACGCCTGCGCCATGCGCGCCACACGGCGGTCGGCGGCGCAATACGGGCAGGCGGGCGCCCCCGCAGCCGTTACAAATCCGCGATGGAACACGTGCCCGTGTCCACATTCGACCAGGTGAGCGCGGTAGTCACGCAACAGGCGACACCACTGGGCATCGGTCACGCGGCGGTCGGCACCACCGGCTCCGCTAAACAGCGAGCGCTCGTAGGCCTCGCGCAGCAAGGGCGGCACGTGGCCGAGCGGCAGCGCCCAGGCAAACAGCCCCACCCCAGGCGCCGTGCCCGTAAAGGGCGAACGCCCGTCGCGCACCTGACAGTCGACCGCGGGCGGCAGTGGATACTCGCCCTCCGCATCGGGTTCAACAGCGCCCTCAAAGGGATGAACGCCGTTACCCAGCATGCGAAACGCCAGCACTGCCAGGGCAAACAGATCGGTGGCCACGGTAAACGTAGGCTCGCCCGCCGCCTCCATCTGGGCATACGTGCGACCGTGGGCCGCGGCGATCAGCTCGGGCGCGGCCACGCCCGGCGCGCACGCCATACACGGATGGGTACCACCGCGCTGCACATAGAAAGTGTCGGCGTCGATCAGGTGCACGCTGCCGTCGGGCGCCACCAGCACGTTGTCGCCCGAAAGATCCCCCACCACCAGCGCGTGTCCATTCACCACCGTATGGTGCAGAGCATCGAGCACACGCGTCAGGGCGATCAGCGCATCGACGCAGGTCAGCGCCGATAAGCCAGCGGCCACCCTGGGATAGCGGTAGAGCTCGCTTGCCGCCACGCTGCCCACAGGCGCGCGGCGCATCAAAAAGCCGATGAACTCCGCCGCCTCGGAATCGGCATACAGCGCCTGGCGCGGCCAGCACACGGCGCGCAGCACGCCGGCCTGCACGGCCATAATCTTGTCGTGCAGCGCGATCATGTTCTGAATCTTGGCGCGGCGCTCGGGCGTGGGGTCGCGGTAGAGCTTGGCCACCGTGGCGCCGTCGCCCACAACGGTGCGCACCTCGCCCTCGCCGCCCGCGTTGATCACATCGCCCAGCTCGACGACGGTGCCGTTGCTGTCGTACACGTACATGCGCCCCTCCTATTCCATCTCGTCAAACGCGGTATCGTCGCCGGTCGCGACGACGGCCTCAAAATCATCGGGCTCGCCGATCACGCAGTCCTCAAACACGCGATACGTCTCGGCGCGCTCGGCGGCGGCAGCGGTCGCCAGCTCCAGCGCGCGATCGAGCGCCGCGCCGCACATGAGCTGGTACTCGAGCTCCACGCTAAAGCTGCCGCCCACGGCGCGGGCAACATCGTCGGCACGCAGGCGGAGCTCGTCGCGCCACGGCAGCACGATCAGGTCGCCGTCCGCGTCCGCAAAGGACGCGCCCGTCGTCGCCAGGCGCTCGGCCGTCACGTCCTCAACTTCGTCCTCGGCATCACCAGCCAGCGAATCGCCCTCGCAATTGATAAGCGCCACCACCGTCTTGTCGTCGTCCACGCAGGTCGCGGGCAACGCGCGCAGGTAGTCGGCCGCACCGCCGCAGAGCGCCGGCACGTCGTCCGCGTCGATATCGCATGCCATAAACAGGTCGATGGCCTCGCGGTTAAAGTCAGTCGGCGCACCATAGGAACCCGGCTCCCAAGTGGCAAACTTCTCGAGCATGCCGTCGGTCGCCATGAGCACGCCCGCGGCGCCCGCGGCAAAGCCAAACTCCCAGTGATAGGTATCGTGCAGAGGAAACACCTGGCACGAAAGCGGTCCGCGGTGCAGATGCGTCAGCGCAAATGGCGCGCCCGCGGCATCCACCGCAATCGCGCCGGAGTCGCCGGCGTTGCCATACCACGCGTGCGCGCCATCCCACACCACCACACACAGGGCGCAGGCAAACGAGGCAATGTCGGCGGCCGGCTCATTGGCGGCGGCATCGGCAACGGCGCGAAGGGCGCGCTCGTACACGCCCTTCAACGCCGAGGCATCACCCGGCACCAGATCGCCGCGCACGAACGCCTCGGCAGCCGCGTCGACCGCAGCCTCACTTGCCAGATGGGCGCCCTCGCCGCTCAAAATCATGGACGAGACGCCGTCCGCAACGGCGGCGATAATCACCTGGCGCGGCGCGGGAGCGGCGGGGGCCTCGCGCGACTCGGCCGCATCCAGCGTCTCTTCCATGCGAGGCATCTCAACCACCCGCACACAGTGGCAATCCTGGTTGCTGCGTCCTTGCAGCTTATGGCTGGGGCCGGTCACGCTGGCCTCGTAATGAATCAACATGGTTGTCCTTTCTATCCGTACCAGCCGGGCGCGGCGGGCTCTGGTCCGTCCGGCGCCGCGTCCGGGGTTTACTGGGATTCATGCGCTGGCAGACGCCCTACTTGCAGAACTCTTCGAACGTGGTCACGCCGTCGGTGCACACAAAACGAATGTCGTCGTCATCGCCATCGAAGGTCTCGGACGTGACAATCGCCGTGCCGGGCGCCAGCTGGCTCATGCCGCACGCGATCTCGCTCATAAAGTGGAAGAAGCGGTCGAACGGCACGCCGTCGCTCGCGTCAAAGTTGGCCTCAAAATAGCCGCCGCAGCTCTTGGTAAGCTGCTCGGCCGTGGCACGATCAAAGTCTCCAAAGCCCAAGAACACCACCTTCACCTGGTCCTTTGCGACCATCTTGGCGATAAGCTCGGCAGCCTCGTCCACGTTGCCGGCAGGCTCGTCGCGGCCATCGGTGTAGATGAGCACAAGCGAGCGCTTAACATTGATGCCGGCACGCAGCTGACGCTGGGCATGGTCGTGCACCAGGTTGAGGGCGCGCACGATGCCGTCGTTGAGGCGCGTGAGGCCGTGGGCCTTGAGCGTAATGTCGGGCAGGTCCCTGACGGGAACAAAGGCAGCGGCGGCCTCGTCCAAGTCGGATGCGGACGGGACGTCGGCAGCAACGTCGGCGGGCCCGGCACCGTCCTCGTCGCCCTCGCCGGACACGATGTCGCGCAGGCGCATGACCTGGACATCGCTCGCCACGTTGACCATCGCAATGTCCACCAGCTCGCGGGCCTTGGCGTTTTCGCAGACCTTCTGCTTAAAGTGCGCGCGCCCACGGTTCATCTGGGCCATGACGCCGGCGACAGAAGACGAGCAGTCGTTGACCGACACCACACTCATGTGCGGCTCGTTGAGGTAGCCGGTGCCGAGGATAGTGGTCGGGACGTTTTCGAAGCGATTCATGAGTGATCCTTTCGGTTGGTGTGGCGGGCTCTGGATGCCCGCCTTGTTGGCGACAGTGTGGCAGGAGGCCGAGGCGCCGGGCCGCCGCGCGATTCAGCTGAAAACGAGGATGGGCGGCGATGCGGGGTCCGGCCTAGCTCGCGGCGGGCGGGCGCCCCATCAGGCCCTACCCCAGCACGCGGGCCAAGCGGCGCCCCAGCGGCGTCAGTGGCAGTTCGGTAACATCGCGGGTGCCAAAGGCAAGCCGAGCTGCCACGGCGCCCGCGGCATAGAGATCCGTTTTGGGCGCATACGGTCCGCCCACGTGGGCCTCGGGCGCCTCAAAGCCGCGGCTGAGCACGCATTCGCGCAGCGCCGGCTCGCGCGCGGCGACATCGGCCTCGGCAAGTGTGATCGCGCAACCAAAATCGATCAGATGCACGGCGCCGGCCTCGTCGACCAGGATGTTTCCCGGGTGGATATCGCGATGGATAATCCCGGCGCGATGAACAATGGCGAGCGCCTCGAGCAGCCGGTCATAGAGTGCACCCACGATCCGCTCGCGTGCCGCCGACCCCGGCTCGAGCCCGCGCGCATGCCGCTCAACCCATGTATCCGCCGGAAGACCATCGATGTATTGCTCGGACAGGCACGCGAGCGGCTCGGCCGAAAGACGTGCATCGCAAACCGAGCCCAGCCGATACACGTCGGCAAAACATGCATAGCCCGACAGCGGCCCGGATAAAAACCGAGCCTCGCGCGCCAGCCGGGCGGCCGCACCCGCATCCAGCGCAATCTTGAACACGCACCCGCCGGCGCGATACACCAGCGTGCTTGCATGCCGCGTGCCCGGCTTGGGGTAGATGAGCTCGGCAAACGGCAGCTGCGTTTGCGCGGGGACTTCCGGCAGCGCGGCCATCGCGGCCGCGGCGGCGTCCGCCAGCATCGTCTGCTGCGAGGACGTCGGCGCCAGCGGCGTGGCAATCGTCTCGTCGCCGACGGCCTGATCCCCCGCCTCGCGAGCCGCGCCAGGCCGCCGGGCAAGCACGCGCTCCACACGCGCGGCGAATCGATCCAGCTCGGCCTCGGCACCCAGCCATCCACGCGCCGCGCGGCACAACGGCTCCCACACATTGTTCAATACACCTTGGGCATCCATGGCATCCTCCGTCCGCTCGCCCAACTTGTCGGCGAGCCTACCCGGAGGCGGCCGCGCACCCGCGCCGCGCGTTTCAGCTGAACGCCGCCGCCCGCCGCTCACGGTCGCGCGCGTCATCATGGACGGCATCTGATACCCTGCGAAGCTAAGTAATCGCGAAAGGACACCCCATGGCCAGCGCCGCGCCCTACAATGCCTATGCCGAGTTGTTTGACCAGCTCGATACCCTGACCCGCTGCGGTTTTGGCGCGTGGTGCGCCCAGGCACTCGGCGACGAGGTCGCCTACGCCATTGACGTCGATTGGTATCGCGCGGGCGCGCAGGTGAGCGAGGTGCTCGCAGAGGCCGGTACAGGAGCTGCCACAGAACGCATCCGCGACGAGCTCGAGAGCTTTTTGGGCGACTACTTTACGGTGCGTCGCCGCTCGGCCTCGCCCGAGCAGGTACTTTGCGGCAGCATGGCGGGCGATGCCGAGTTTCGCCCCCGCGCGCTAACCGGCAGCGCCGCGGCCTGCCTGCTGTTTTTGGAGCACGGAGGCCGCGACCCCTGGAGCATGACGGACGAACCGGCGACGAGCGAGGCCGCCGACCCCAACACCCGCGAACCCGACCCCCGGCTGCTGCGCCGCCAGATTGGCATGCTCTGCCTGCAATACGCCGTGCTCGAAAACGAAAGCGCCCTGCTGCGCAGCACCTGCATCAAGATGGGCTCATACGACCAGCGCGGCGGCATCGACCCTGCCACGCTCGCCTTTATCGACCGCGGAGACTGGGATGCTTTTCAACCCATCGTCCGTAACCGCAATTTCGCCAAGACGCAGCGCCGCATCGGCACGCTGCTGGACGCGCCCGGTTATTCGGAATCTTCGGATGCCGAGCTTCCGCTTGCCGAGCCGCAGCCCGGCAGCATTCCCTCAACGCCCAAGCCGGCCAATCGCAAGGCAGGCGCCGACTGGGTCAAATACCTGGCTAAACGCAGCTTTCTCACCGCTATCGAAGGCAATGTCGAGGTGCTGGCAGGACAGGCGGGCGCAATTCCCGCGCATCGCGTTGAGCTCGCACGCACCGGCTGGCTGTGGAAGTTCACCCGAGGTCGCGCCGAAGATGCATCCGCGCGGCGTGCGCCGATCGCTTCGGGCGACTCGGCCGCCTGGCAACAGGCCGGCCAGCTCCTCGCGCGCTGGATTTGGGAGTGCAGCACGGCGACTACGCCTGGCGGGACCATCCGTGCCGTCGACGACGCCACGCTCGCCCTGGCCACCGCTGCCGCCGGCAACGAAAGCGGCCTCGTCGAGTTTCGCCTGCTACGACAGACGCTCCGCCGCAACCTAGGCAAGGCCTGCTGGATGTTCAACTGGCTGCAAAAGAAGGGCGGCCGTGCCGACCGCGGCGTCTTCGTGCTCGAGCAGGCGAACTATATCGTGAACCACTACCTGGGGCCGCAGCTCGCCGCCGTGCTGTACGGCATCGCCCACGACATGGAACTCGACCGCGCCGGCCTGGGCGCCGCTGCCGCCGAGCAGGGATTTGGCAGCATGCAGATTGAGCCACCGACGAACGACACCACCATGCCCGCCGAGCTCAACCGCACGCTCGCGCTCGAGATTTCCATCGCACCCGGCAGCGACCGGCCGGCGACCGGCAGCGAGGCACTTTGGAAGACGGTGCCCCTCGACGGCTACTGCGTGTGCCGCCTGGGCCGCGACCCACGCGCACTCGATGCGCCCGGGGATGGCGCAGGCATCAAAGCCATTATCCTCAGCAGCGCCGATATCGGCAGACAGGCGCTCGACCTGCGCATACGCGAGGACGGCTCGCTACGCGCAACCGTCCACAACCCCGCCGGCGTCTGGATCGAGAACCGCCACGTTGCTTGCAGCGAACAGGCCGACCTGCACCCTGGCGAGCACATCTTTATCCCCGGCAACGACCTGAGCTACGTGGTTGTCCCGCGCTGGCAAATCGTGGCGTAGCGCCGGCAGCGCGTATACAATGGTGCGCGTCCTTTTACGCCGACACCTGGAGTAGACATGCTGCTCGCTATCGATATGGGAAACACGCAGACGGCCATGGGCCTGTTTGACGGAGACGAGCTGGTGCAGTCGTGGCGCATGCCCACCGACCGCTCTTTTACCGCCGATGAGATCCACGTGCGCCTGATGGGCTTCTTTAAGATGTACGACCTCTCGCTCGACGCGGTCGACGCAATCGCCTTTGCCGGCGTGGTGCCGCAACTCTCGCGCGAGTGGCACGCCGTTGCCGATCGCATCGCAGCAGACGCTATCGTCATCGGCCCGCAGACGGCCGCCGTGACCAAGCTGCGCGCGGCACGTCCCCAGGCCGTGGGTGCCGACCGCATCGCCAACGCCGTCGCCGCCGAGACCTTCTACGGCGCCCCGGCGATCGTGGTGGACTTTGGCACCGCGACCAATATCGATGTCATCGACGAGGACGGCTACTACATTGGCGGAGCGATTGCGCCGGGTATCCGCATATCGATGGACGCGCTCGCCGCCCGCGCCGCCAAGCTCGCCAGCGTTCCGCTCGAGGCACCCGAGCATGCCATCGGCCGCGATACCGAGGAGTGCATCAAGGTCGGCGCCGTGACGGGCGCCGCCGCCATGGCCGAAGGCTTGGTCGCGCGCATGAAGCGCGAGCTGGGTCGCGAGGACGCCACCGTTATCGCCACAGGCGGTCTCGCCAGCATCGTCGCCGGTTCGACCGACGCCTTCGACGTGGTCGACGGCCAACTCACCATCAAAGGCATCTGCGAAATCTACCGCCGCATGCAGGAGCAGGGGTAGAACGAACGAAACCGCGGCCCTAGCAACCATCCGCCAACCCTATTCCTCAAAACTGAATTATTTTCTATTTTGAGGAATAGGCCAAAAGCACACTACGCCTCGCCGGCAAGCCATCTCGCCAGATCCACAATCTGCACCCCGTCGCGATCCGTTATCTCATGATGCGTGCGGGCCAGAATCATCTTGGGGTAAGCATCACCAATGCTTAGCAGCGGCGAAATCTCTCGTTCAAACGTCTTATCCGAGCTGATATCGTCACTCACCTGGATATAGAGCTTCTCGCTTCGCTTGATTGCTACAAAATCAATTTCCTTTTTGTAGAGCACGCCGACGTACACCTCGTATCCGCGACGCAGCAGCTCAATGGCCACCATATTCTCGTACACACGACCCCAGTCCATGTCGCGCGTGCCGAGCAAAGCGTATTTAAACGCATGGTCCGCCAGGTAATATTTCTCGCCGCTCTTAAGGTATTTCTTGCCGCGAATGTCGTATCGGCGCACCTTATAGAAGGCGAACGCATCGCACAGATATCCCATGTACGTGCCGACCGTCTTATTCGTAATCTTGAGGCCGTCCGCATTTAGAACGTCCGTTATATTGCGGGCCGACGTAATGTTGGAGACATTGTCCATCATGTAATCGGCAATGCGCAGCAGCGCCGATTCGTTTCTCACGCTATGCCGCTGAACGATATCTCTCACAATGAGGGTCTTAAAGACATTAGAGAGATATTGATAGCGCTGCTCCTGCAACGGATAAGGGTAGGAGCCGGACATGCCGCCGGTCCTTGCATACTCATCGAAGTCGCGGTCGACCTCGCCCTCGTCGCCATAGGAGCGATACTCCTCAAACGAGAATGGGAACACCTCAATCTCGAACGTACGTCCCGTAAAGAGCGTCGACAGATCGCTCGATAGCAAAAAGGCGTTCGATCCAGTAATGAAGATGTCGTACTGCTCGGATGCGTGAAGGCTGTTGATTGCGCGCTCGAAGCCGTCGCACATCTGGACCTCGTCGATAAGCAGGAAGTTTTGCTTGCCGGGTACCCGATGCTCTTTTACATAGGCGAGTAACGCGTGATATTCGAGCAGCTCCTCGAACTCATCGAGGTTGTAATTGATATGAATGACATTTGAATCGGGCAGGTTGGCCTCTACGTAGTCGCGAAGGGCTTCGAGCAATTTCGATTTTCCACTACGGCGAATGCCCGTGATGACCTTGATATCCGGCACGCCGATAAGACTCGTCAACGTATCCATATACGACGTTCTGTTGATGAGTTTCATTGGCTGCCTCCCTGCGGTTTTTCGTTGCTATTCCTCAAAATCGAAAATTTTTCAGTTTTGAGGAATAGGCTCTGCATCGAATATACCTCGCAAAGGGTCGAGCCGGCTTAATCCTATTCCTCAAAATCGAAAATTTTTCAGTTTTGAGGAATAGGCTCAGGGCGGCCGTTCTCCCAGGTCAATCAGAACCACCCTTAAAAAGGGTGGTTTGCTCTTAGGGTATAACCCACGGGCCCCGGGCTCGCGTCTAAAGGCG
>CAKUFW010000074.1 GCA_934650975.1 uncultured Collinsella sp.
ACCTCGACGCCCTTCTCCTCCTTGTACGCCTTGGCGATCTCCTTCCACTCCTTGTCGACCTCGGGCTTGAATTGGAGGAAGTAGACCTCGGCAGCGTCACCAGAAGCAGAGGAGCCGGAGCCGGCGGAGCCGCCGCAGCCCACGAGACCCAGACCGAGAACCGCAGCCGCGGAACCAGCGAAGCCCAGGAACTGCCTTCTGCTCATTTCGTTCTTCATTACAATCCACCCTTTCACACCGTGGCGACACCCTTTGCCGCCGCCTTCGGAGATTGGCTTGGGGACTTAGCCCCTTTTGCTAATTCGTACAATACGCTTTTTCGCTAGTTGTTTGAACAACTATTACCAGAGCGGTAGAAAAACCTCGGTGAACGGTAATTTCAATTTAATGCTTGACAAGTTTTGTATAAACAATTATATGTTGTTGGATGCAGACAAAACGCCCGGTCAAACCGATATGACATCGGCTTGACCGGGCGTTTTCGCTTTGAGGGCATACGTCTCGCCAGACGGCGAGCTTGCCGCCTATCGCTTGGAATTGACGCGGTAGTGGAAGATCTCGGGATGGGTCCGGGCGTGCGTAACCTCAAACAGGATGCCATCCGAGGTGTACGACTGACTTTCCATGACGGCGACGCAGTTGTATTTGCCAAGGTCAAGATAGCTGCAGTCCTCATCGTTGGCAAGCTCGACACTCACCGTACGACGGCTCGCCATTACCTTGACGCCGCACTTGTGCTCCAAGTAATCGTAGATGGACTTTGCGGCAATCTCGGGTGTAAGACCCTTGGCGATCGACTCCAAAAAGTAGCCATGGTCTACCTGGCGCGCGCTGCCATTGAGGCTTCGAACGCGTACCACGCGAATCAGCTCCTCGCCCACCTTAAAGCCCAGACGGCGGGAGAGCTGCTCGGTGCAAATCAGATGTTCAAAAGACTTCACATCCGTCGACGCGACAGCATTGTTCCGCTTTGCGAACTCGCCAAACGACTCGACTTCCTCGAGCGCGCCCAGCATATCGGTCTCGCCTTTGAGCCAGATGACGCGCACGCCCTTGCCGTGAATGGGCTGCACGTACATCTCGTCGGCAAGCATGGCAAGTGCACGGCGAACGGTATTGCGGGTGCACCCGAACTCCGCGGTCAGCTCGGCCTCGGTCGGCAGCATCTCCTGAAACGCATACGTTCCGTTGATGATGCGCGAACGAATCTCGCGGTAGATTCCTTCGTAAATCGCTTTTGGCATTGTTTCACCTCTAATGAATATGTACGGCTAGGCACGATAGCATTTCTCAAAGTTGTTCAAACCGTTTATCGGTAAAGCAACAATATTTAACCGTTGGCGGTTCACGCGTACCCAAATCGGAGCGAATCAAAACGGTCGATGCGGCAAGCAGCCAGTCCTCTACAATGGGTTCATTGTTTAAACGTTTTTGCTCGCACAGCATGTTGCGTCCGAAAGGCAGATTATGCTGCAGAAAATTCAACGCTTTGGCGGAGCCATGTTCGCGCCCGCCATGCTCTTTTCCATATCGGGCCTTATGGTCGGCATCTCAGCCCTCGCCACGACCGTAGACATTGTCGGCGATATGGCCACCTATGGAACCCCCTGGTACATTTTTTGGAGTATCGTCCAACGCGGGTCGTGGACGGTCTTTAAGCGCCTTCCGCTCCTGTTTGCCATAGCGCTGCCCATCGGCCTTGCCCAAAAGCAGCCGGCGCGTTGCTGTCTCGAGGCCATGGTTGCATATTTTGCCTACTGCTTCTTTTTGAGCGAGATCATCAAGCTGAGCAGCAACAACCTGGGGCTCATGTACCCCTCATTTCTAGCGCCCGCCACCGGGATCACTGTCATCGACGGCATCAAGACGCTCGACACCGGCATCGTCGGACCGCTGGCGGTCTCGGCAATCGTTGTCGCCATCCACGATCGCTTCTACGATGCCAAGGTGCCCGATTGGCTTGGCACGTTCTCCGGCTCCTCGCTGGTCTACCTCATCAGCTTTTTTGCCGTGCTCGGCCTTGCCATCGTCTCGGCTGCCGTCGTTCCCCTTGCATATGACGTGACCGAAACCCTGCGCAATGCGCTTACGGGCGTCGGCACGCTCGGCGTGGGAGTCTTTGTCTTTTTGGAACGCGCGCTCGAGCCCATTGGCCTGCATCATCTGCTCTACATGCCTATCTACTACGACAACTTGGTCGTAAACGAAGGCATCTATGCCACGTGGACCAATCTGCTCCCCATCCTCTCCCATAGCACGCGCCCCCTCAACGAACTTGCGCCCTGGTCCGGCTTTACCGCCACCGGCTGGGTCAAGCTCTTTGGCCTGCCCGCCATCGCGGCGGCGTTCTACTCCACCGCCAAACCCGAGCGCCGGGCCGGCCTTAAGGTCATCCTTTTGCCCGCCATTGTTGCCTCGGTGGTCTGCGGCGTCACCGAGCCGCTCGAGTTCCTCTTTATGTTCACCCACCCTGGGCTCTTTTTGCTCTACGCCGTGCTTTCGTCATGCCTCGCCATGACCATGAACTTCTTTGGTATCGTCGGCATCTTCTCGGGCGGCCTTATGGAAATGGCGGCCTTCAACTTTATCCCGCTCATGCGCACACATGCCGGCACCTATCTTTTGGCGCTCGGCATCGGCTTGGCCTTTAGCGTCATTTATTTTCTGATCTATCGAGGCCTCATCCTGGCTTTTGACCTTAAGACCCCGGGCCGAGAGGACCATGTCGCCAATCGCGCGGCGGCCACTCGCCTGACGGGACGCGATGCTGCCATAGAACACACCGGCAAAGATGACGCAGCCAGCAGCCAATCGAACCAGGATCACCTGCTCGCCGAGCAGGTCGTCGCGCTCTTGGGCGGCGTTTCCAATATTGTGGGCGCAACCAACTGCGCCACACGGCTACGCGTCGAGGTCGTGGACCCCTCCATCGTCGCGGACAACGCGGCCTTTGTTGCAGCCGGTGCCAAGGGTCTCATCGTCACGGGCAAGACCGCCCAGGTGATCATAGGCGTCTCTGTCTCCCGCATCAAAGCACACTTTGACCAGATTATGGGACTCGAGCCGGGCTCCGGGCCTGCTGTCTCGTCCTCCCCTACCACCAGCAACGCCCAATCACGCGGCAATATCTGCTTCTTTGACATCGACGGCACGCTCGCCTGGCAAGACCCCCGCGTGGCCCAGGAGCTCCCCGAAGACGAGCGCGATCTGTCCCCCTATCCCAACGAGGCGGTCTCGCGGGCCATCCGCACGTTTGTCGCCAACGGCAATATGGCCTTCATCTGCACGGGACGCACCCTCAGCTGCATTCATCCCAGGCTGCTCGAGCTGCCATGGTCCGGCGTCGTTTGCCTGGCAGGAGGCTACGCCGAACTCGACGGGCACATCGTGCGAAATGCGGCCATGAGCCCCGGCTTGTTGCAACGCCTCGCCCCGTATCTTGAGCAATCGGGAGAGGTGATTCGCTTTGAGGGCCTCGATCGCGTCGTGCGCATGAGTGCGGACGCCCCCGATAGCGACGGATACGCCCGCACCGTGGGCGATGCCGTCACAAAGCTCAAGCATTACAGCGCCTACAAGATTCTCATGTCGACGGCACTCGCCAATCGCATCGCCCAGGATAAGGGGATCGAGCCGCTGCTCTGCTTCAACGAGCTCGAGCTCGAGGTGACCGAAATCTCGCCCCGCGAGTGCACCAAGCGAACCGGCATCCAGGCCGTGCTTGGCGCCCTGGGGCCCAACCACGGCACCGTGTACGGCATCGGCGACGCAAGCAACGACGTCGCCCTTATGGAAACGGTCGATGTTGGCATCGCCATGGGCAACGCACCGGAATTCCTTAAGGACAAGGCGGACTATGTGACCGACTCCATCGATCACGACGGCGTCGTCACGGCACTCGAGCACTTCGGACTTATCTAGTCGTCGTCTTCCGCCGCGCTTTACGTCTGGGCCCAATTGTCTTCGCCCGCCGCGTCAAGCGCCCCAATGTGGCAATATGTTGTCTGCATATTGCATCAATGCGACCTTCAGAAAGAATGCGAGAGCCTGTGTCCAGCCCGTTTACCAGCTTTTTAGCCCAGCACTTTGACCAGATCAACGACTATCTGGCAACGTTCTTTGACGGACA
Organism: uncultured Collinsella sp.; assembly: GCA_934650975.1. Lineage (GTDB taxonomy): Bacteria > Actinomycetota > Coriobacteriia > Coriobacteriales > Coriobacteriaceae > Collinsella. Next base: position 4,130 of record CAKUFW010000074.1, read on the forward strand.
GGCGAGCTCCGCCGATATCGAGCGCTATCTGTACGCCCCGCTCTCGGCGTTTACCGCCAATGCCGGCAAGCGCCACCGCCCACTCATCTGCATGCTCGCCGCCACCGCAGTGGGCGGCAGCTTTGAGAGCGCCCGCAGCGCCGCGGCGGCCATCGAGCATTTCCAGTCGGGTGCGCTCATCCACGACGACATCGCCGACAACGGCCAGCTTCGCCGCGGCAAGCCCTGCATGCACCTCACCGAGGGCACGGGGCTTGCCATCAACTGCGGCGACCTGGCGCTCACCATGGTCACCAAGACGGTCCTCGACGACCCCACGCTCGAGCCCAACGTAAAGCTGCGCGTACTCCACGAGCTCACCGAGATGATCGTCCGCACCATCGAAGGCCAAGCGCTCGACCTGGGCTGGGTCCGTGACGGGCGCTTCGACATCTCCGTCGATGATTACCTGGACATGGCAACGCACAAGACCGCGTTCTACAGCGGAGCCACGCCACTTGCCGCCGGCGCCATCATTGGCGGAGGCAGCGAGCAGCAAGTCGAGGCGCTGCGCACCTTTGGCCTGCACACCGGCCTTGCCTTCCAGATTCAGGACGACCTGCTCAACCTCGTTGGCACCAAGGAGGCCGCCAACAAGGATTTCCGCACCGACATCACCGAGGGCAAGCGCACGCTCGTCGCCGTGCACGCCCTATCCGACGAGCGCTATCACGACGAGGTTGAGGCAATCCTCTCCTCGGGCACCGAGGACCCCGCACAGCTCGCACGCGCCGTGGAGATCTTCCAGGAGACTGGCTCCATCGATTACGCGCACGCCTACGCGCTGGACCTGACTGCCAAGGCCAAGGCCGCCATCGAGGATGTCTCGCTCGACCCGCATGCACGCGAACTGTTCCTCTCCATGGCAGATTTCTTTGTGGAGCGACTCAACTAGCGGGGGCTATAAAACCTGTCGGCAGCGCATCTGGGTACAACTTGCTACACTGTTGAGTGTATGTTTATGCATCCCTTTGCGCTGTCTATCCGACAGACGCTTAAATAGTACGAATGGTACGCCGAAAGGGGTTCGTTCATGGAACCTATTACAACGGGCATGCAGGGAGCAGCCGTCGAGGACGTGCAATCCCGTCTCCTGCAGCTCGGCTACACTATCGATGCCGCCGAGGTCGCCGACAAGCACTTTGGTGCTACCACCGAGCAGGCCGTTAGCACCTTTAGGCTCGACAGCGGTCTTGCCGCCGGTCACGCCGTTGACATCCCCTGCTGGAGCGCCCTGGTCGACGCCTCGTATAAGCTGGGCGACCGCACCCTCTATCTGCGCATGCCCAATTTCCATGGCGCCGACGTACAAGCCCTGCAGAAGGCGCTCAACGTTTTGGGCTTTGCCTGCGGCGAGGACGACGGTTACTTTGGCCCGCACACCGAGGCGGCCCTGCAGCAGTTCCAGGAAAACGTTGGCTTGTTTGCCGACGGCATGGCCTTCCAGGATACGTATGCCTATATCAACCGCCTGCACCACGTGTGGGAGGGCAAGCCTTCGGTGACCGAGGCAGAGTCGCGCATCGGTTTTGCCCGCGCGGCCAACGTGCTCGAGCGTTTCCTGATTGCCGTCATCGGCGAGGACCCCATTGCGCGCAGTGTAGCATCGCGCATGTGGAATATCGCCACGGCGACGACCGACAGCAGCGGCATGATGCTTTGCGATTCCGAGATTCCGACCGATGTCGACCTGGTGCTCGAGATTGCAAGCGACGAGCTGCCCGCCGACGCCGCGCCGCGCGCCACGATCGCCCTCGCCGAGTGCCACAACCTGGCCCAGCGTATCCGTACCGCCAATGCCGCCGCACAGCAAAAGCCCGCACGCATCCGCATTGAGCTCACCGGTATGACGCGCTACAACGGCACCTTCACGGCAAGCGACGCCCAGACGCTCGCCGTCCGCCTACTCGATGGCGTTTGCGATGCCCTTGCAGATTAGGTAAACTAAACGAGTTGCTTTTGGGCAACACCCATACTGGGACGTAGTTCAACGGTAGAACTCCGGTTTTTGGTGCCGGCTGTTGGGGGTTCGAATCCCTCCGTCCCAGCCCCTAAGAACATAGCGCTCCAGGCCCTTACGGACCCGGAGCGCTTTTTTGTGTGCAGGCGGAGGGATTCGAACCCGCAAAGGAACGCAACTTCTTGTGAAGAACGAAGGGTTGTAAAAGGTAGATTTTTGGGACATGCCTAGAAATCTACCTATCGGCCCAGCTTCGCGTGACAAAGGGACTGTCCCTTTGTCACATTCGGCCTCCCTGCCGAACCGCCACCAGCATTTTTCGAGTTATGCGGTCCCCCTGCTGACTCACCACGTAACGCCGCCAAAATTTCTTGAGCGCTCTTGTCCTAATCTGAGCGTATTCAAGCCTTTTCAAGCGGATATTCCCAGAATCAAACACAGCAAAGTACGCATAACATCCCAAGACGGCATCTTGGCGCTGCAAATGATCCCCGGAAAACCGCACAACTCGATTTTTGCAGGTGGGCGGAAAGTGCGACCGCCCTATGCCCCATATTTGCATTCTCCGTGCGATATTAGATTCAAAGCAACCATTTCCATACGGGAATGACCTCAAATAACGCCATGCTTCATTTCAACAATCTAGGCCTCCGTGGGCAAGCTGGGGGCTTCGAACCTGCCAGATAACGCAACTTCTCGTGCAGGACGAGAAGTTGAAGGTAGATTTTCAGGCATGTCCCAAAAAACTACCTCCAAAAGACAGGCGCCCCAAGCCCATTGGGACCAAGAGCGCCTTACATCTAAAAATTATCAGCCCAGTTCCGAAAAGCGAGCCGCATGCGACAACCATGTAGCCACAGGCCCCGGGAGAGCGGGGGCACCGGCTTAGGTTTATCGCGAGTTCCGCACGAACAGGAGGCCACTTAATGTGGCCTCCGTCGTGAGCAGGACTGTAGAGCAGGAAACCTAAGCCGGTGTCCCCGCTCTCCCGGGGCCGACGGAACTAATTATTAAGCATACGGTCGAAGCTTCCCGAGTCGCCATCCCGATAGTCGGCCGTCATCAGGATCTCCTGCGGAATACGCCCGCCCTCGCGCAACACGTTGCGGAACTGCACGCGCGTAACCATGGGCAGATCTTTGATCGTCGCCGCCAGGTTCTGCGGTACGCCCTGGTTGGCAGCCGCGGGCTCGCACTCGCCACCGGCCTTCACGCGACGCTTGTGCTCGGCAAGCATGGCACGATACATGCCGGCATGCAGGCGAATCTCAACGACGTTGGCGTTGCGGGCCTGCTCGACGATGCGCGCGCCCTCTCGATCGATGTCGCCCACGTAATAGACGTAGTTAAAGCGATAGCCGATCTCGGCCAGATAATCATCCAGTGCGTGTGAGACGCTCGCCTTGCAGCCGCCACCAAAGATGACGCCGCCGACCTTGGTGCCAAAGAGCTTGGCATGCTTGCGGCCGCGCAGGAGTTTGACGATCTCGTCGTAGGTGTCCAGATTCTCGACCATAATGAACGGCTTGTCGGCACCCAGCGTAAAGAAGCCCGTAAAGTGCACGGGGCGGTTGGGGGCGACCTTAATCGCCTGCATGCTGATGCCCTTTTCGGTCATACGCCTGATCAAGCGCTCACCGTGCTTGCCGTCAAAAGCCTTCTCGTCATTGAAAATCTGGTAGGCACGCTGACGACGCGAGGCAACCGGCGTGTCGACGCCGCGGTTCTGCTCAATCCAAGCCTGGATGATTGCGATCTCCTCGGCAATCTTGCGGTTGGACATCTCGTTGTGCTGAGTGCGCTGCGGAGCCTTTTTGCCGTCCTTGCCCTCGACCTTAACGATTTGGGTCTGCTGTTCCTTAATCTTGGAGAGCGCCGTAGGCGTGGGGACGACCTTGAGCAGCTGCCTGCCTAGGACACGGGCCAGGGCAAACGCTGAGACCTCGCTATGGCCGGTCGACTCAGACTGCTGGGCAGCCGTATCTGCTGCGGCAGGCTCGGGCTTCTTCTGAGACTTGCGCCTAGAATCGCCTTGAACATTGCGCTCGCGTTTCGGCGTAGACGCCTGCTTCTGCGGGCGCTCGGACTTGCCCTCCTTCGCCGACTGGCGCTTGGGCTGCTCCACCGGAGCGTCCGCCTTTGCATCTTCGTCGCGCGATGTCACTTGTTCAGCAGCAGTCTGAGCATTTGAGCCACGGCCACCGCGATGACGACGACGGCGAGGCTTACTCGAGGTGCTCTCCCCCGCCTGCTCGCCCGTAGGCTGCTGGCCCTGAGTCTCCGCATCGGACGCAGCCTGCTGCTCAACAGGCTTCTGTTCACGAACTTCCGGCTCGGCAGGCTTCTCAGGCACTTCCGCTTGCGCCGCAGGAACCTGATCGACCTTCTCCTGACGCCTTACGGGATACGCGCGATCCACAAAGCCGCGACCGGGACGACACGAGCCCGATGCCTTCTTGGCCGGCTTCTCGGAATCGCCCGCGACCTCGGCAGACTCTTCGGCCTCGTGCACAACATCCTGCTGCTCGGCCTTAAAGTGCGCACCGCGACGACGCTTGGGCTTCTGAGGCTCAGCGGGCTTCTGCTCTTTCACAGGCTCCTGCGGCTCGGCAACGGGCTCGCTCTCGACAGTCTCGATATCGGCCCCGTCCTTTTGAGCCACAGCACGACGGAAGCGCTCCTGCTGGGCGCGGCGCTGCGCATCACGCTTGCCGCCTCCGCCAAAGCCGCCTCGGCCCGCCTTGGCGGTAAAGGCACGCACAACATGCTCATCGAGCAGCTCGTCTGTATCGATATGCTCACGCGGGGCAACTTCTTCCGTAGCAGACACCTCAACGGAATCATCGACGGAAACCTCTTCGGCAACCTCGACAAGCTGCTCCTGGGCATCATGAATCTCGGCATTGATGGTATAGAACGCCGGGCGGCCGTTAATGCCGCTGCCCTCGATCTTGGTCACAATCTTTGCCGCGATAAGCTCGTCGCGCATCGCCTTGGTATCGCACTCCTTATCCACGGAGCGGAAAATCTGCGCCAGCGCGCTCGACTTAATCTTGAGCGCCTTGCGGCAGAGCAGGTCGTAGGCAACCAGCTTGGCCCGCTCGGCAGAAAGCGACGTTTGTCCGCTCAGACGCTCAGCCAGAGCATCGACATTTTGTTGGTTATCGGAATATACCGTCTTGGCCACGGGGCCCCTTTCATATGCACACATATACGTCCATATGGTACAACGCGCGCCGCCATCCACGCAAAACATCTGCGAGAACGCCCCGGCATCACCCGTCTTTACAAAAAAGGCCGGGCCCGCGTAGCGCGGACCCGGCCTTTCCGAGTCATATAGATGGAGGATTCAATCCGTCCGATCGGCTAGGCCTTGGCGGCCTCGGCGTCGGCAGGAGCCTCGGCGGCAGCAGCGCGACCATACTCGGCCTTGCCCATCTCGGACCACTCGGGCTCCTCATCGGGCATGGAGCCGGCCTCCTTGCCGAAGAGCTCCTTGAGGCAGTTGACGGCAACGATGAGGCCCAGGACCATCAGCAGGACGGCAAAGACGAGCTGCAGGCCCTTGGTGGCGGCAACGGAGACGGCGGCCGTGGTGGCGGTAGCCGGGATGGTGCCGAAGAAGCCGTAGGCCTGGACAGCGGTCATGCAGCCCATGGCGCTCTGGACCAGCGAGGTGAAGGTGCAGCA
>CAKUFW010000075.1 GCA_934650975.1 uncultured Collinsella sp.
CTTCGAGAACTTCATCACGAAGCTCGAGGAGCTCAAGGACTTCATCGGCGTCAAGAAGACCATCGCCGACTACGGTGTCGACGAGCAGTACTTCCTCGACACGCTCGACGAGATGACCGAGCAGGCATTCAACGACCAGTGCACCGGCGCTAACCCGCGCTACCCGCTCATGAGCGAGATCAAGGAGCTCTACCTGGACGCCTACTACGGCCGCGAGCCCCAGGACTACGCCGTCTGCTAGTTCTAGCACGGTTTTTAACGGCGGGGGTGCACGGGTGTTTCACACACCCCCGCCGTCGCTTCTATCGCATCGTTGAAAGGATGCAACCATGCTGCTACCCGATTCCAAGACCGAGCTCGTCCGCCGTGGCAACAAGGTCGTTTACGACCTGGGCGACAAGATCGTCAAGGTCTTCAACGAGACCAAGCCTGTCTCCGACGTGTTCAACGAGGCTTTGAATCTTGCCCGCATCAATGAGTGCGGCATCCGCAGCCCCAAGGCTCTCGAGGTTTCCCAGCTCGAGAACGCCAACGGCTGGGCGCTTGTGACCGAGAAGGTCCCGGGCACCACCCTTGCCGAGAAGATGACTGCCGAGCCCCAGCGCTTCGGTGAGTACCTCGAGATGTTCGTCGACCTCCAGATTGAGATTCACGGCTACACCTCCCCGCTGCTCAACCGTCAGCGTGACAAGTTCGCCCGCATGATCGACAGCCTCGATCAGCTCAATGCCACCACGCGCTACAACCTTCAGGAGCGCCTGGACGGCATGACCAAGGAGTTCAAGGTCTGCCACGGCGACTTCAACCCCTCCAACGTCATCGTTGGCGACGACGGCCAGCTCTACGTGTGCGACTGGGCACACGCCACCCAGGGCTCCCCTGCCGCCGACGTTGCAACCACCTACCTGCTCTTTGCCCTAAACAGCAAGGACCAGGCCGAGGCCTACCTGGAGCTCTACTGCGACCGCGCTGACATGCCCATGCAGGTCGTGCGTCAGTGGACGAGCATCGTCGCCGCTTCCGAGCTCGCTCGTAAGCGCAACGTGAACGATGAGTTCCTTAAGAACTGGATCGACGTCGTCGATTATCAGTAATATCTGAGCGATTTATTCGCATCGGAGGCACAAAGGAAAACCCCGCAGCTCATTTGGGCTGTGGGGTTTTCCTTTTAGCTTTTAAACATATCGACAAACAAAAGGACGTCCCCGCACCTCCCCTGTTCGGAGAAATGCGGGGACGTCCCGTAATGCAGTTATTGGCAATGCCGCCGATTAACGACGGGCCGCCTTTACGAGCTCGGCGACCTTGGCGACGACCTCGTCGATCGCCACATCCTCGCGCTCGCCCGTGGCACGGTCCTTGAGCTCGACGGTACCGTTCTTAAGACCGCGCTTGCCCAGAACGACCTGATACGGGAAGCCCATGAGGTCGTTATCGGCAAACTTAAAGCCGGGACGCTCGTCGCGATCGTCGACGACGACCTCAATACCCTCGGCGCACAGGCCCTCGACGATCTGGTCGCAGAAGGTAGCGCACTCATCCTTCTTGGGGTCGAGCGGAATCACCGCGACCTCGTAGGGAGCGACGGAAACCGGCCAGACGATGCCATGCTCGTCGTTGTGCTGCTCCACGACGGCAGCGAGCGAACGGGACACGCCCACGCCGTAGCAACCCATGATGAGCGGCTTTTCCTTGCCGTCCTCGTCCATAAAGGTGGCACCCATAGCCTCAGAGTACTTGGTGCCCAGCTGGAAGACCTGGGAAACCTCGATGCCGCGGGCAGCAGAGAGCGGCTTGCCGCAGTGCGGACAGGGATCGCCGGCAACGACAGTAACCAGGTCGGCCCACTCATCGACGGTAAAGTCGCGCTCGGGGCAGGCACCGGTAAAGTGGTAGTCGACCTCGTTGGCGCCGCAAGCCCACTGCTTGGACTCGCGCAGGCTCTCGTCGCAGACCAGACGGATGCCCTCGGGCAGGTTGACCGGTCCGATAAAGCCCTTGTGCAGACCGTAGGCCTGGAGCTCCTCGTCGGTCATCATACGATAGCCCTTGCCAAAGACATGCTCGGCCTTGCAGTCATTGAGCTCGTGGTCGCCCGGGACAATGGCCACGACCGGCTTGCCCTCGGCATCGATCAACGCCAGCGACTTGCGCGTACCGTTCTCGGGGAAGCCGAAGAACTTGGCGACGGCCTCGATGGTGCCCAAGCCCGGAGTCTCGACCTTGGTGAGCGCACCGTCGCCAGGGCCCTCGGTCACGACCACCTTGGTGTTTGCAGCCTCGTCGTCGGCAGCAAAGCCGCAGTCATCGCAGTAGACGAGCGATGCCTCGCCGGCGTCGGCCAGAGCCATGTACTCAACGGAGGTGTCGCCACCGATCTCACCGGAGTCGGCGACAACGGGCAGAGCCTTGATGTAGCAGCGCTCGCAGATGTTGGCGTAGGCCTGCTTCATCTTGTCGTACTCCTCCTGCAGACTCTCCTGCGTGGCAGAGAAGCTGTAGGCGTCCTTCATGATGAACTCACGACCGCGCATCAGGCCAAAGCGGGGACGGAACTCGTCGCGGAACTTATCCTGAATGTGGTACAGGTTGACGGGCAGCTGCTTATAGGAGCGCAGCTCATTGCGCACCAGGGCCGTGACGGTCTCCTCGTGCGTGGGGCCCAGCACAAACTCGCGACCATGACGGTCGTCAAAGCGCACGAGCTCCTTGCCATAGGCATCGATGCGGCCGGACTCACGCCACAGCTCGGCATCGACCATAATGGGCATCATGAGCTCCTGGGCGCCCGCAGCGTCCATCTCGTCGCGCACGATGTTCTCGATCTTACGAATCGAACGCCAAGCGAGCGGCAGATAGGAATACAGGCCGGCGGCCTCCTTGCGGATCATACCGGCACGAAGCAGCAGGCGATGGCTTGCAAGCTCGGCGTCGGCCGGATCCTCTTTGAGCGTCGGCGCATAGAGCTTAGACATATACATTGCTCGAGTCATTTATTTCTCCTCAATAAGCTTGTCGACCTCGGCCATAAGCGCGTCGACAATTTGATCCTCAGCTACTTTACCAATGATCTGGCCATGCGAAAAGAGCAGGGCCTGACCACGTCCGCAAGCAACGCCCAGGTCGGCGTCGGAAGCCTCACCGGGACCATTAACGGCACATCCCATGACGGCAATCGAAAGCGGCGCGGCATAGTTCTTAAGCCGCTCGGTTACTTCCTCGGCGATAGGAATCAGGTTAACCTGACAGCGGGCGCACGTGGGGCACGAGACAATCTCGGGACCGCGGCGACGCAGGCCCAACGACTGCAGAATTCCCCAGGCAACCGGCGGCTCCTCAACCGGATCGGCCGTGAGAGAGACGCGCATGGTGTCACCGATACCCTCAGACAGCAGAATACCAAGGCCCACCGAGCTCTTGATGGTGCCCTGCAGCTTGGTACCCGCCTCGGTTACGCCCAGGTGAAGCGGAACGTGGGGAATCTCACGCGACAGGGCTCGATAGGTATCGAGCGTCGTTTGCACGCTATGGGCCTTGGCCGAAAGCACAATGTTCGTAAAGCCGCGATCTTCAAAATGCTTGACGAAACGCTCGCTCGACATCACGAGCTTTTCGGGCTGCGTGAGATCATCGCGCTCGGCAATATCCTGCTCAAGCGAACCGGCATTGACGCCGATACGAATCGCACAGCCCGCGGCACCCGCAGCATCGATCACCGCGTCAACCTTGGCCCAATCGCCGATATTGCCGGGATTGATGCGCAGCTTGGCGGCACCGGCCTCCACGGCGCCAATGGCGAGCTTATGGTTAAAGTGGATATCGGCGACAATCGGCACCGGAGACTCGGCACAGATGGTGCGGAAACCATCAAGCGCGGCCTCGGTGGGCACACTCACGCGCACGATATCGCAGCCAGCCTGTACCAACGCACACACCTGCGCAAGCGTTGCCTGAGCATCAGCGGTATCGGTGCAGGTCATGGATTGGACCACCACCGGCGCGCCGCCACCAATCTGCACGCCGCCCACATGCACGGGGCGCGTCAGCTCGCGAGGCAAAGAATGGGATAAAGACAATCCAAACACTCCCCTACAGAATAAATCGAAGGATGTCGGAACGAAGCATATAGACAAACAGCAGCGCGAAGAGCGCGATGCCCACATAGCTCACAATCGTCTGGACCTTGAGCGGAAGCTCGCGGCCCGCAATCTTTTGAATGATCTCGATGACCAGCTTACCGCCATCGAGTGGTGGGATGGGCAGCAGGTTCATAAAGCCAAGCGAGAACGAAATGAGGGCGGCAAACGAAAGGAACGTGGCAGGGCCGGCGGCAGCGGCCTGTGAGGACATAACGCTAATACCGACGATCGAAGAGGACTGATCGAGAATCTCCATCGTATGCTGCGGCTGGAGCAGGCGCATCACGCCCTCCGCTGTCTGCAAAACATAGGAGAACGACAGGCGAGCCGACGTGATGGGGTCTAAACGGACCACCTGCGTAGAGGCATACACGCCTAGGCGCTCGTCCTCTTTGAGCGCAACCGTGGTCGAATGCTGCTTGCCGTCACGCTCGTACTCAATGGCGATATCGTCCTTACCGGCAGCCTTGCCGATGGCATCGTAAACGTCCATCCAGGTAGAGCACGATACGCCGTCGACCGAAAGGATCGCGTCGCCGCCCTCAATTCCCGCCTCGGCGGCAATCGAGCCTTCGTCAACCTGGCCGATCACATTGGTATCCACCGGCACCGTGACACCTGCGATGGAATAGATGCTCATAAGGAGCAAAAAGCCCGTCAGGATGTTGACGATAATGCCCGCAAGCAGCATAAAGGCACGCTTGACAAAGCCCTGGCCCAAATAGGTGTGCGATCGCTCGCGTGCAAGGAATTCGGACTCGCCGCACGGCAGCTCCCATACATCGCCCTCGGCAGTCGCGTGCTCGCGATCGAACCGACGGCCGTCAAAGGTGGTATAACCCGCCGCGTCACGCGGCAGGGTCTGGTACTTGGTGGGATAGTAACTGGGCGAAGGCTTTTCCCCTTCTTCATACCAAGGAGCGATGGAGCCCCAGCCCAACAGCAAAGCACAGGCCTCGAGCACATCCTCCTCGGACAGCTCGAGCTCGACGGCAAGATCGGCCACCGTCACACGACCGTGACGATAGATGGCAGCAAGCACGCGGTCGGCACACGAGACGTCGGTCGGATCCATGCCACAAATGGCTGCATAGCCACCCAGCAGCAGCGGCGTCACGCCAAACTTGGTGCCGATACGACGCGACGTGTGGTGGATATCAAAGCGACACGGCAGGCCCAAAAAGAACTCAGTCACCCGGACACCGCAGGCACGCGCCGCCAAAAAGTGGCCGCCCTCGTGCAAAAACACGAGGACGGAAAGCATCAGCAGGCCCCAAAAGACCGATGAGAAAACGCTCAGAACAGTATCCATAAAACGAAAAAGAAATCCTTATGAGTTAAGAACGGGTTGCGGCGAGCACCTGCGCGGCCTTTTCACGCGCCCACGCATCGATGTCGCGGAGCTGTTCAAACGAATCGACCGCCTGCGCATCGTGAGCATCCATGCAGGATTCCACAATGCGGTCGATTTCGGTAAAGCTGCAGCCATCATGCAGAAAGGCATCGACGGCGACCTCGTTGGCGGCATTGAGCACGCACGGCATGGTGCCGCCCGTCTTGCCGGCACGCTCGGCCAGCGCAAGGCAGCGGAAGGTATCCATATCGGCCGCGTCAAAGGTAAGCTGCCCTAGCTCGCGGAAATCGATACGCGGAGCCGGCGTATCCCAACGCTCGGGATACGAGAAGGCAAACTGGATGGGAATGCGCATGTCGGAGGCACCGAGATGCGCCATCACAGATCCGTCGGCAAACTCGACCATGGAGTGAATCTTAGACTGGCGCTGCACGACCACGTTAATGAAATCAAGATCGCAGCCAAACAGATGCATGGCCTCGATACGCTCCAGACCTTTGTTCATGAGGGTGGCGGAGTCAATCGTGATCTTGGCACCCATAGCCCACGTGGGATGCGCCAGGGCATCGGCGCGCGTCACGCGATCGAGCTCATCACGCGTGCGGCCAAAGAACGGGCCGCCCGAGCAGGTAAGCCAAATGCAGTGAGCCTCGCGCGGATTTTCGCCCAGATAGCACTGATAGATGGCGGAATGCTCGGAGTCGACCGGGATAAGCTGACCCGGCTGTGCCAACGGCATCAGCAGATCGCCACCGACGACGAGCGACTCCTTGTTGGCCAGGGCAAGACGCTTGTTCGAGGTCAGGGCAGCATGGCTCGCCTCGAGACCGGCAGCGCCCACGATGGCCACGAGCACGCAGTCGACATCATCGCGGCATGCGAGCTCGCACACGGCCTGCGCGCCAACGCCGAGCTCCGTGCCCTCGGGCAGTTCCTGGAGCACCGCGTCGGCGCCATGGGAGGCGTCCGCCACGGCGACCGCCGGAACCGAGAACTCACGGGCAGCGGCAACGAGCTCGGAGGTGCTGGAGTTAACGGAAAGCGCCGTCACCTGCAGGCGATCGGGATGCTGACGGCACACATCGAGCGCCTGGGTGCCGATCGAGCCCGTACAACCCAGAATGGCAACACGAAGGCGCCCGTCGGGGCCATAGGTCGTCTGATGAGCCATTACAGCACGCCTCCGATCATCAGCAACAACTGCGCGGTGATGCAGCCAAAGATGAGCGAATCGCTGCGATCGAGCATGCCGCCGTGACCCGGGATGAGATTGCCGGAATCCTTGACGCCCACGCCACGCTTGATGCGCGACTCGATAAGGTCGCCGATAACGCCCAGGATGGATACGACCACGCCGCACAGCAGCGCATAGGGCAGGCTCAATTTATAGAAGTGCGTCGCCCACAGGATGAGCCAGATCAAGACAGAGCCCAAAATGCCGCCGACAAAACCCTCCCAGCTCTTTTTGGGAGAGATCTTGGGGACCATCTTATGCTTGCCGATACGGCTGCCCACAATATAGGCAAACGAGTCGGAAACCCACAGCGACGCGCAAACGCCCACCGAAAGCAGGGCGCCGGCAAAGCCGGGCACGGCGTCGCGCAGCAGCACGATAGCCGACAGCATAAAGCCGGTGTAGATAGGGCCCATAAGCGTCACGGCAACGTCAGAGATGCGGGTGCGCGGCGACCAGACATACCAGATACCCACCGCGAGCATCAGGGCAAAAAGCAGGGCATTTAGCAACATCGAATCGCCTAGAGCCGACAGCGGAAAGAGCACCGCGGCCGCGATACCCATGCGCTCATTTGCCATCTTGCCATCGAGCCTCGTCATGCGGAAAAACTCGTAACAGCATAGGCCGCTCATGACGGACACGAAGATAGCCGTGGGCACAATGCCCAAAACCAGACACAGGATAAAGACGACGGCGTAGACGATACCGGCGGCAGCACGGGTGATAAAGCCCGCCAGCCAGGAGCCGGTGCCGCCCTTCGCGGCAGGCGCCGCAGGCGCGGCAGCCCCGCGCGCGGGCGTCGCAGAAGCAGGCGCCTTGGGAGCAGATGCCTTGGGACGTTCGGACACGATTAAGCCTCCTCGGTCTTGCTCAGTCCACCAAACCTGCGGTCGCGACCCTGGAAGGCCAAAATGGCGTCGACAAGGCCCCAGCGATCAAAGTCGGGCCAATAGGTATCGGTGACATAGAACTCGGAATAAGCCACCTGCCACAGCAGATAGTTGGAAAGGCGCAGCTCGCCAGAGGTGCGAATCACAAGCTCCGGATCGGGAAGACCGGCGGTGTAGAGGTGAGAGGACACCATTTCGTCGTCGATTGCAGCGGGGTCGATCTTGCCGGAGGCGGCATCAAGTGCTATCTGGCGGACGGCGCGGGCAATCTCGGCACGGGCACCGTAGTTGACAGCCAATGCCAGCGTCATACCGGTATGGTCGGCGCACTCGGCAAGACCGCGTTCAAAGACGTCGCGGGTCTTCTTAGGCAGCGCGGAAATATCGCCCAAAAAGACAACGCGAACGTTCTCGCGCTTGAGCAGCGGAAGCTCATCGATAAACGTCTTGGCAAACAGGTGCATCAAAACGTTGACCTCGTGCTGCGGACGATTCCAGTTCTCGGTCGAAAACGCGTAGGCCGAAAGCACGTCGACGCCCAGGCGCACGCAGGCGGTAATAATCTCGCGCAGGGAGACAATACCAGCCTTGTGGCCCTCGGTGCGGGCAAGGCCGCGCGCCGTGGCCCAACGGCCGTTGCCGTCCATGATGCACGAGATATGGTGCGGAATATTATTGAGGTCAAGGTCGGAAAAACCGACGCCCGCAGGGGCGTCGGCAAAGTACTCGACCAGTTTATGCTCGTCGTATTGCACCTTAGATCTCCATGACCTCGGCTTCTTTTTCCTTCAGAAGCTCCTCGATCTTGGCAACATACTCATCGGTATACTTCTGAACCTTGGTCTGCTCGCGACGAACATCGTCCTCGGTGAGCTCCTCGTCACGCTCGAGCTTGTTGTTAAAGTCGCGACGGATGTTACGAATGGAGACCTTGGCCTGCTCGGCGTACTCGCGGCACTCCTTAACGAGCTCGCGACGACGCTCCTCGGTGGGAGCCGGGAACGGCAGACGCACGACGGTACCATCGGAGTTGGGGGTAATGCCCAGGTCGGAGGCGCTAATGGCCTTGACGATGGCATTGATGAGCGCCTTGTCCCACGGCTCGATAAGCAGCATGTGAGCCTCGGGGGTCTTTACGGCGGCAACCTGCGTGACCGGCGTGGGAACACCGTAGTAGTCGACGGTGATGTCGGACAGAATATTGGCGTTAGCGCGGCCGGTGCGGACCTTGGAGAAGTTGTGCTTGAGGGACTCGAGCGACTTGTCCATATGGGCGGTGATGTTCTCTGCCATGCTTAATCCTCCTGATAGACGAGCGTGCCGACGGGCTCACCCGCGAGCGCGCGCTTGACGGTGTCCTCGCCATCGATGTTGAGGACCAAAATGGGCATACGGTTGTCCTGGCAAAGAGCCGTAGCCGTGGAATCCATAACCTGTAGGCCGCGAACGAGCACCTCGTGATAGGTGATCTTGTCAAAGCGGACAGCGTCGGCGCACTTGACGGGATCTTTGTCGTAGATGCCATCAACCTTGGTGGCTTTAATCAGAATCTCGGCACCGATCTCGCAGGCGCGAAGGGCCGCGGCGGTGTCAGTCGTAAAGTACGGATTGCCCGATCCGGCGGCAAAGATTACGACGTTGCCCTTGGACAGGTGGTTGATGGCGCGACGGCGAATATAGGGCTCGCAGATCTCGTTCATCTGGATAGCGCTCATCACGCGGCAGGGAACATCATTGTGCTCAAAGGCATCCTGCAGGGCAAGCGCGTTCATAACGGTAGCGAGCATGCCCATGTAATCGGCCTGGGCGCGCTCCATACCACCGGCGGCGCCGGCCATGCCGCGGAAAATGTTGCCGCCGCCGACAACGACGCCAACCTCATGGCCAACAGCGAGCAGCTCCTTGACCTGCTTGGCAAGATGATCGGTAACCTTGGGGTCGATGCCGTAGTTGCCATCGCCCATCAGCGCTTCGCCGGAGAGCTTCAGAAGCACGCGTTTATATCGGATGTCGGACAAAGCGATCCTCCTTTAATTAGACTCACAACATAATATCAAAGGCTTAACGGGGAGCCATGAAAAAGCAGGCTGTGAGTAAAACCCACAGCCTGCTCATTACCAGCTACAAGAGCTTATTTACTCGCCAC
>CAKUFW010000076.1 GCA_934650975.1 uncultured Collinsella sp.
AAGAAGATCAACCCCATGGTGCTGATCGTGGCCACCATGGTCGTGGGCATCGTCGGCGCGTTCTTCGGCGTGCTGGCGTAAAGCCTGCAGCAACGTTTTATCGACCTTGCAAAGGGATGGAGCAGGCCTGCGCCCTCCATCCCTTTTTGTATAAAGGAGTTCGTATGTTCGCGAAGGATCGCGAAGCAATGCGCCTGACGCCGGCGGAAGTCAGGCTGATTCTTATTGAGTCCCTGCAGTGGTGCGCCAACAACGCGGTGTACTTTTTGGGGCTTATCGGGGCTGCTACGTATGATTTGGCGGGCACCGCCTTTTTGGTCGCCGCCATCACGCTCGTGCGCAACCTCACGACCTCGGTGGGCAATATGGTGTCGGGCTCGGTTATCGACCGCTTTGGCCCGCGCCGCACGTCGTTTGTGACATGCGTGATCACGGCGGTGCTGTCGCTCGGTATTGGCCTGGCGCCGTTGTCCGTTCCCGGGCTGGTGTTTGCCGCGTGCGTCTTGGGACTTGCGGGCGGCTTTATCAACACCTGCACGCATGCGTTTCCGGGCTATCTTGAATCGACCACCGAGGGCCGCACGCGTGTGAACGGCCTGATGGTCTTCTACAGCAACATCGCCTATACCGCCGGTCCGCTGCTTGGCGGTGCCATCGTGAGCTGCTTTGCCACGCAATCTGTCTATCTGCTTATGGCGGCAATGATGGGCGTGGCGGCCGTGCTCTCCTTGGGTTGTCACGAGTGCGTTGCTCCCGCAAAAGGGGAGAAGCTAAAGGGTGGCATCTTGACCGGCATGGTCGAGGGTGCCCGGCTCACGTTTTGCAACCACGATCTGCGTCTCATCTTTATCTCGGGCTTTTTGGGCTTCTTTGCGTTTGGCGCGTTCGATTCGTTGGAGTCGCTGTTCTATCGCGATGTGCTCAATGTGGATATCGTCTGGCTGGGATGGCTGTCCTCGGTCGTGGGCCTTACCTCTTCGGTGGGTGCCTTCGCCCTGACCAAGCTTTCGGCTCGCCATGTCAACCTGCGCCTGTTGCTCGGGTCGCTCATGACGGTGGGCATTGGGTCCATGGTGTACGTGGGCACGGATATGCTGGGGGTAGCGATTATCGGCCAGGCGATCAACGGCTTGGCGTGGGGTTTCCTGGAGCCGCTCCAGATGATCCTGATTCAGGAGCGCGCGGACATCAAATACCTGGGCCGCATCACGGGCTTTGTACGTTTTGGTCTGATGAGTGCCGGCGTGCTGCCGTTGCTGGCCGCTCCGTTTTTGGCGGAGGCCTTGGGCGTTCAGACGGTGCTGTTTGGAGCTTCGACAATCATTGCGCTGGTAGGAACGCTGTTCTTTGTCACGCAGGGGAAGCGCCGAGAGTGCTAGATATACATCTAATTCTAATTTAATACCACTCACCCGAGAATTTCGACCGTTCACCGAGGATCGGCGCAGATTGCAAAGTGGTATTAAAAACACGTTGGGTGTATGTCTATAATTGGTATCGAAAAGAAACGCGATGTATAGAGTCGCGTGCAGGACAGAAAGGACAAACCATGAAGGAAACCGAGAAGATCGAGATCATGCACTTTAGCCAGGAGGGCTACGTCGAGGACGGCAAGAACGTCTACGAGACCGGCAAGAAGATGACGTCGCTCGCCGACAAGGTCGCCGACGAGGGCTACGACGCCGTCTTCCTGATGGGCGTGGGCGGCACCTGGGACGAGTTTATGCAGCTCGAGTACCTCATGAACAAGTTCGGCGACCGCGACCTGGAGGTCTACCTGATCCACGCCGCCGAGTGGAACGTTATGGGCCACAAGCGCATGACCGAGAATTCCGTCGTGCTCACCGCCTCCGAGTCCGGCACCACCCCCGAGGTCCTCGAGGCCGTCAACAAGATGAAGGAAAAGGGCATCCGCGTCTACGCCATGACCAAGCCCGAGGGCCCCATCGGCCAGGCTGTCGGCGCCGAGAACTGCGTCAAGATGGCCTCCGATCACGGTAACGGCGGCTGCGAGATGGGCTACTACCTCGCCGACTGCTTCGGCCTGCGCCTGCTCAACCGCCGCGGCTGCTTCCCGCAGTTCGACAAGTTCATTGAGCAGACCAAGGATGTTTGGACCCACCTGGTCGACATTCGCAAGAGCTTCGAGCCGCGTGCCGAGGAGCTCGCGAAGAAGTATGCCCTCGCGCCCTACACCATGTTCATCGGCTCCGGTGCCCTTTGGGGCGAGACGATCCTCTTCTCGATGTGCATCCTCGAGGAGATGCAGTGGAAGCGCACCCGTTACATTACGTCCGCCGACTTCTTCCACGGCACCCTGGAGCTCGTGGAACCGGGCGTTCCCGTGTTCCTGTTCATGGGCGAGGACGAGAACCGAAAGCTCGACGAGCGCGTCCGCGCGTTCCTCAACCGCGGCGTGACCGGCGACACCGACATCAACATCATCGACACCGCCGAGTTCGCGATCCCGGGCCTTGACGACGAGTTCCGCGTCATCGTGTCTCCGTGGATTCTCTCCTCGCTGATCACCGATCGCCTTGCCGCTTACTACGAGACGGTCACCAAGCACAACCTCAACTACCGTCGCTACTATCACCAGTTCGACTACTAAGAGCAAATAACGTTTGTGCAATTTGGCCCCGCTCCTACATGGAACGGGGCCTCGTTTGGGTTGGAGAGTAATTATGAGCTACCCGCAGCTTGCCGTCATGAATATCAGCCATCGTTATTTTGACCTTGAGGAATTCTTTTCTTCGGCAGCGGCTTCGGGCTATACGTGCTGCGAGCTTTGGACGGGGGCGATGCACCTGTATGTTGATTGCCATGGCTACGATTCGCTCGAGCAGGTGCGAGAGCTTTCGCAGCAGTATGGAATCCGGATTGTCGGCATTTGCCCCGAGCAGAACAACCCCAAGCCGTGGAATATCGCGGCGCGCGGGGAAGAGGCGCGTGCGCGGACGCTTGCGTACTTTAAGAATGTCGTGGATATTGCGGCGGAGGTTGGGGCCGAGCAGGTCATGGTGTCGAGCGGTTGGGCGTTTTTGAACGAGCCGATCGAAGACGCATGGGGGCGCAGCGCCTCGATGCTGCGTGCGATTGCCGAGTATGCGGGCGAGCGCGGTGTGCGCTTGGTGCTTGAAGCCCTGCAGCCGGTTGAGTCGATGATCGTGAACTCGGCTGCCGATACCAAGCGCATGATCGAGATGGTCGGGCATCCGGCGCTTAAGGCGTGTCTTGATATGGGCGCCATGGCGGTGGCGGGGGATACCATCGATGATTATTTCGATGCGCTCGGCGATGACGTTGCCCACGTGCATTTTGTCGATGTTGCGGCAGATGGCACGACGCATCTGGCCTGGGGCGACGGCGACCGCGATATGCGTGCCGACCTGGATAGGCTGGTGGCGCGCGGCTATCGTGGAGTGGTCTCGGCAGAGACATACGACGGGCGCTATTTCGCCGATCCCGCGGCAGCCGATGCTCAGGTGATGGCGGTGTATCGCCGCGCGATTGGCGCCTAGGTGGAGCGGAACGTCGTTCGGGGTTTCAGTCGTGGCTGGAAGCGGGACGTGCTTTCCGGTTGAGACATCTGGCGGAAACTGTGTCCCAGAATTGCAGTCCAGAATGGGACGCCGTTTCCGGTTGAGGTCCTCAGCGGAAAGTGCGTCCCGGAATTTGGGCTTGGAACGGGACATGGTTTCCGGATGGGGTCTCATGCGGAAAGTCCATCCCACTCTGGAGGCAGATTCCGGGACAGGCTTTCCGGTTGGGGCTTCAAGCGGAAAGTCGGGACCCATTTCGAGCGTCTATTCCGGGATGCCGTTTCCGGTTGAGGACTCAAGCGGAAACGGCATCCCAGTTTTCAGCTGGCAGGCGAGACGCGCCTCCATATGTTTCCAAATGAATACGCTGTGAGCCGTGGAAGACGATTCTCCCCGCAAGCACTCTAGTATGCTAAAGTACCCAGAAGACCGGCGGAGCTATGCCGGTCTTCTGTTCTATACGAAGCACAGCATGAGGAGGCTCACCAGATGACGGCCACACCGTGGGGATTCCGGGACATATTGCCCGAGGAGGCTCAGGCGCGCGAGGAGATTGCGCTGACGGTGAAGGGCTGCTTTAGGGAGCATCATTACCTGCCGGTTGAGACGCCGCTGCTCGAGGACAAGGGTTCGCTCGAGGAGGGCGGCCGCATCGCTGACACGCCGTTCAAGCTTTTTGATGATGACGGTCGCCTGCTGGTGGTCCGTCCCGACAACACGTTGCCAATCGTGCGCCTGGTCTCGACCCGTATGCGTGCGGCCGACCTGCCCTTGCGCCTGCGCTACGAAGCGCCCGTGGTTCGCGAGTGTCAGCGCAATGCCGGCGGTTCGCGTCAGTTCACCCAGTTGGGCTTTGAGCTCATCGGTGCGGGCGATACCGCGGGCGATGTCGAGATTGTCTCGTTGGTCGCCGAGGCCGTGCGTAAGCTCGCACTGCCCGATGCGCGCATTATCGCAGGTAGCGTGCGCCCGTTTAAGGAGCTGCTTGCGGCATGCGAAGATCGCGAACTGGCTGCCGAGGCGCTGCGTTGCGTGCACGCCAACGACTTTGTGGGCCTCGATGCCCGCGTGGCGGAAAGCGACGAGCCCGAGGCCGTCAAGGCTGCCATTAGCGAGCTGCCGCGCCTGCATGGCGGCGCCGAGGTGCTCGATCGCGTTGACGCACTGTTGGCGGCGGCCGGTATCGCCGTGCCGTTGACGCGCGAATTGCGTGCTCTGGTTGAGGGCTTGGCTCCCGAGGATGCCCAGGTGCTGTCCTTCGACTTCTCCATCATGAACTCGTTTGATTACTATACGGGCCTGGTCTTTAAGGCCTACGCAGGTGGCCTGCCCGATCCGGTCGGCTCGGGCGGTCGCTACGACTCCATCTTTACCGGCGCTTTTGGCGAGGGCATCGAGGTGCCGGCGGCAGGCTTCGCCTTTTCGCTCGAGCGCCTGGAGGCCGCGCGCACCTCGGCCGAGGACGCTGCCTCCGATGGCGACCACGCCGTGGGCCGTGGCGCCGAGGGCCCGCTGCGCATCGCCGTGCCCAAGGGATCGCTCAAGGCCGACACGCTTGACGTGCTCGAGGCTGCGGGCCTGGACGTCTCCGAGCTGCGCGACCCCGGCCGTCACCTGATTGTGCGCGGTCGCGACACGCGTGCCGGCGAGGGTGCGGTTGGCGATATTGAGTTTGTCATCGTGCGTCCCAGCGACGCGCCCGCCTTTGTGGGCTGCGGCGGCGCCGACTGCGGCATCTGCGGCTGGGACTCGCTCATCGAGGCCGACCTCAACCTGCTGCAGCTCGTCGATCTGGGCTACGGCCTGTGCACTTTCATTGAGGCGGAGCCCGCATGGCGCGCCGGCCAGGCCGAGCGCAACTATGCCCGCCGCGGCTCTCTGCGTGTGGCCACCAAGTACCCGCGCATCGCGAGCGCCTGGTATGCCGAGCGCGGCGTGAATGCCGATATCGTTTCGCTGCACGGCAACATTGAGCTGGGCCCCATCGTCGGCATGACCGATCGTATCGTGGACATTACCGCCACGGGTGCGACCCTGCGCGACAACGACTTGGTCATCACCGGCCGCATCATGGACTGCACGGCGCGCTTCTTCGTTAACCCGGGTGCTGCACGTCTGGACCCGCGTGTGCGTAACCTGGCCGATCGCCTGGCGGCTGCCGTGAAGGACAAGCATTTTGAGCCCGTCGCGGGCTCGGCACAATAGCGCGAGCGCGCACGGGCGCCCCCATGTCCGGGCTGCGGGCCGATTGGCACTGCTGCCCGGTCTCACGTTTCTCAAACGCAACCTCAACCGATAGGGGATACCGATATGAAGACCATCAAGCTTGCTCCCGGCGAGCGCCTCGTCATTAATCAGCTCAACCGCAAGGGCGTGCTGCCGCAAAACATCGTCGACGCCGCCCGCGATATCGTGGCCAACGTGCGCGCCAACGGCGATGCCGCGGTGCGCGATTACTGCCAGCGTTTTGACGGTGTTGAGCTGCAGAGCTTCCGCCTTCCGCAGGAGCAGATCGATGCCGCGCTCGAAGGCCTCGACCCGGCCTTTGTCGCCGCGCTCGAGAAGGCCGCGCGCCAGATTCGCGAGTTCCACCAGCGCGAGGTCGAGCAAAGCTGGTTTACCACGCGCCCGGACGGCACGATGCTCGGCGTCAAAGTGACCCCGCTCGCCGCAGCCGGTATCTATGTGCCGGGCGGCCGCGCGCAGTATCCCTCAACCGTGCTCATGAATGCGATTCCGGCCAAGGTGGCCGGCGTTAAGCGCGTGGTCATGGTGACCCCGCCGCAAAAGGACGGCCTGATCAGTCCCTATACGCTCGCGGCTGCCAAGCTCGGCGGCGTGGACGAGATCTATATGGTGGGCGGCGCCCAGGCCGTGGCTGCGCTGGCGTACGGCACCGAGACCATTCCGCGCGTCGACAAGATTACCGGCCCGGGCAACGCCTTTGTCGCCGCGGCCAAGCAGATCGTGTCGGGCGATGTGGGCATCGACATGGTCGCTGGCCCGTCCGAGGTCTGCGTACTGGCCGACGCTACGGCCAAGCCCATGGTGGTCGCAGCCGACCTGATGGCTCAGGCCGAGCACGATCCGCTGGCCGCCTGCTATCTGGTGACCTGCGACGAGCGGTTTGCGCGCGAGGTCGAGGCGGGCATCGACATCCTAGTCGCGCAGTCGCCACGCGCCGAGATCACGCGTGCCTCGCTCGACAACGAGGGCACGATTGTCGTCGCTGCCGACATGGCCGCCGCCGTCGAGGCCGTGAACACCGTGGCACCCGAGCACCTGGAGCTGCACTGCAAGGACGCGATGGGCCTGCTCGGCGGCATTCGCAACGCCGGCGCCATCTTTGTGGGCGCCTGGAGCTCCGAGCCGCTCGGCGATTACGTCGCCGGCCCCAACCACACGCTGCCGACCGGCGGCACGGCCATGTTCTCCAACCCGCTTTCGGTGGAGGAGTTCGTCAAGCGCTCGAGCGTTATCTGCTATACGCCCGAGGGTCTGCTTTCCGACGCTCCCGCTACGCAGCGTCTGGCCGAGGCAGAGGGCCTGTGGGCGCACGCGCTTTCGGCTGCGCTGCGCCGTCGCGTGCTGGAGCAGGGTGAGGATGCCGTGAGTGCCGAGTCGCTGGCCGCGGCCGACCTGACCAAGGTTGCCTGGCCGGGCGACGCCGTGGTGACGGTTGCCGAGGGCGTGGACCTGGCGGCGGCTGCGACCGGCGAGGAGGCCTAATATGGCCGAGTTGACGCCTCGCATGAAGGAGCTCGTCCAGCCTTACTTGGCCGGTATTGAGCCCTACGATCCCAACTTTACGCCCACACGCATTAACCTTTCGGCCAACGAGAACACCTATCCCGTACCGGCCGGCGTGCGCGAGGCGGTCGATGCGGCGCTCGCCGCTACGCCGCTCAACCGTTATCCCGATCCCATGTCCAATGACCTGCGCGACGAGCTCGCCGCCTGGCATGGCGTGACACGCGAGAACATCTGCGTGGGTAACGGCGGCGATGAGCTGCTCTATAACTACCTGCTGGCGTTTGGCGGCGCGGGGCGGACCCTGCTCAACTGCCCGCCGTGCTTTAGCGAGTACGCCTTCTTTGCGTCGCTGTGCCAGACCGAGGTGCGCGACGTGTGGCGCGACCCGGCGAGCTTTGAGCTCGACCAGGCCGCCGTGCTTGCGGCGGCGCCGGAGTGCGACCTGGCCATCGTGACCTCGCCCAACAATCCCACGGGTGACGTGGCTCCGCTCGACTTTGTCGCGGCGCTGTGCGACGCCTGCCCCGGCATGGTTATGGTTGACGAGGCCTACGTTGAGTTTGCTGACGATTCGTTTGGCGCGGCCACGACGGCACAGGGACTTATCGCCGAGCATCCCAACCTGGTGATTCTGCACACGCTGTCCAAGGCGTTTGGCGCCGCCGGCACGCGCTTGGGTTACGTGATCGCGGCACCCGAGGTTATCGAGGTGTTCGCGGCGATTCGCCAAATCTATTCGGTCAACGTGCTGAGCCAGGCGGCGGCGCTTGCCTGCGTGCGTGCCCGCGATGCGTATGCGCCCGTGGTGACGCTGGTTGCGAACGAGCGCGATCGTGAGCTGGCTTCCCTGCACGCGTTAGGTGCCGCAGGCCTGCCGGTGGAGGCGTGGCCGTCCGCGGCGAACTTTGTGCTTGTGCGCACCCCGCATGCCACGCGCGTGCGCGAGCGTCTGCGCGACGAGTATTCGATTCTGGTGCGCGACTTTAGCTACGCGCCGGGCCTTGCGGATTGCCTGCGTATTACCGTGGGCACGCCGCAGGAAAACGAAGAGGTGCTGGACGCGTTTGCCGCGCTGGTGAAGGAGGAGATGTAGATGGACCGTTATGCCGAGGTAACCCGTAAGACAGGCGAGACCGATATTGTCGTCAAGCTCGACCTGGACGGAACCGGCGTGTGCGATATCTCGACCGGCGTGCCGTTTTTCGACCATATGCTCAACGCCTTCGGCCGCCATGGTCTGTTTGATCTGACGGTGCACGCGGTGGGCGACGTTGAGGTCGACGCGCATCACACCGTCGAGGACACTGGCATTGTGCTGGGCGAGGCGTTTTGCCAGGCGCTGGGCTATAAGGCGGGCATCACACGCTTTGCCGACGCGGCGATTGCCATGGACGAGACACTCGTGATGGCCGCTGTGGACATCTCGGGTCGTGGGCAGGCCTACTGCGAGCTGCCTGTGCCGACTGAGCGCGTGGGCAGCTTCGATACCGAGCTGGCCGTCGAGTTCTTCTACGCCTTTGCGCGCGATGCCAAGCTCACGCTGCATGTGCGAGAGCTGGCGGGCGGCAATTCGCATCACATTATCGAGGCCGCCTTTAAGGCCGTGGGCCGCACGATGCGCCATGCCTGCGAGCTGGATCCCCGCGTGCAAGGCATCCCCAGCACCAAGGGCTCACTGTAACCGCAACAAAGACAAAAACCACCGCAAAGGGGACAGGCACCTTCGTGGTGGTTTTGGATGAGAAAAAGGGAGGGTCGCGTGGGCGAACCGAAGATCGTGGTGGTCGACTACCACAAGGGCAACTTGTCGAGCGTCGTGCGCGGGCTTGCGCGCGCCGGTGCGGTCGCCTGCACGTCGGACGATCCGGAGCAGATCCGCCGTGCCGACGGCTTGGTCATCCCGGGCGTGGGCGCGTTCTACGACGCGATCGCCTTTATGCGCGAGAGCGGCGAGGAGGCAGCCGTACTCGATGCCGTTGCCGCCGGAACTCCGCTCCTCGGTATCTGCCTGGGTCTTCAGCTGTTCTTTGAGCGTGGCAACGAGGGCGTGCCTGCGGACGCGGGCGCGGTCGTGGACGGCGACGTCTCCGAGCAGGCCGGTGGTCCCTGGGTCGATGGCCTGGGCATCATGCGCGGCTCGTGCACGCGCCTGGAGTCGAGCCGTCTGAAGGTGCCGCACGTGGGCTGGGACCAGGTGCACATGACGCCCGCCGGCGCGGCCGACCCGCTGCTCGCCGGTTTTGCCGAGGGTGCCAACATGTACTTCACCCACAGCTACGCGGTGGCCGACGACGCCGATGCCGCCGACGTTCTGGCGCGCACGCACTA
>CAKUFW010000077.1 GCA_934650975.1 uncultured Collinsella sp.
ATGAATGAGATTTCCAACATACATGCGTTTGAGGACGAGGATTTTCTGCACGCTTGCTTCGTGTGGGGGATGGTCGTGGTCGGCGTGTTTGCCGTGTGCCTGGTGCCGGTGTTTATGCTGCTGGGCGGCCCCGCGGACCTAGATGCGGCTGAAGCGGGCGGCTGGACGGCGGTCGTGGGCTGGATGGTCGGCTTGGCTGTGGTTTCGGCGGCGTCGTTTGCCGTGCACGAGCTGGTACATGCGGTGTTCTTTAAGTTGTTGGCGCCTGCGGGTGCGCATGTGACCTTTGGGGCGAATCGTGAGACGTGCATGATCTATGCCTGCGCCGAGGGCGTTGTGTATTCGCACATGCGGTATGTGGCGATTTGCCTGGCGCCGACGGTTGTTTTGACGGCGGCGTTTGCGTTGGGCTTTGCGTTTTCGGGGTATCCGCTGCTGTGTTACTTGGCGGCTGGTCTGCACCTGTCGGGCTGTGTGGGCGACTGGTATTACGTGCGAACCATTCTGCGCGACCGCCGTATTGTCGCCTGCGAGGACACGTCCTTTGGCGTTCGCTTTTTTGGAAAGTAGTCTTTTGGGATGATTTTTCTGGGACGGGGATTAAAAAATCATTGTGGGAGAGGAGATGTCGATGAAGCCGTTGCTGCTGCATGCTTGCTGTGCGCCGTGCTCACTTGAGCCGGTTCGCTTGCTGCGCGAGGAGGGGTTTGAGCCCACGATTTGCTGGACTAACCCCAATATTCAGCCGCGCGATGAATGGCAGCGCCGCTTGGACGAGCTGCGCCGTTGGTGTGCCGACGGTGGCATCGAGCTCATCGAGGCGGGGGAGGACCGCGAGCGTTGGGAGGTTGGTGTGGCCCCGCTGGGAGCCGATCGCCCTCGCCGCTGTCGCGCGTGCTATGCCCTGCGCCTGGCCGAGGCGTGCCGAGTGGCCCAAGAGCGCGGGTTTGATTATGTGGGCACAACGCTCGCCGTCTCGCCGTATCAGCTGTTCGACACCTGCAATGACGTGCTTGAGCACTTGGCTGCGGCCCGTGGACTCACCCCGGTGATCCGTGATTTTCGCCCGTACTACCCCGAGGCCACGCGTCGTTCGCGTGAGCTGGGGATGTACCGGCAGAACTACTGTGGCTGTCGCTTTTCGGCCGTCGAGGCGGCCATGGACCGTGCCCGTCTGCGCGACGAACGCAAAGCTGCCAAAAAGTAGCTCATTTGGACTGGCAGCCTGCTAGGATGTAGAGCGGACTTTAGCTATATAAGGAGAATCTGACGTGTCTATGCGTACCGATGATTTTGATTACAACCTGCCCGAAGAGCTCATCGCCCAGGCTCCGGCCGAGCCGCGCGATTCCTGTCGCCTGCTGGTGGTTGACCGCAAGGGTTCCGAGGCGGGGACGCCGCTGGAGCACGGTGGCACCGTCGAGCACCGCATCTTCCGTGACGTTATCGACTATATCGAGCCGGGCGACGTGCTCGTCATCAACCAGACGCGCGTGATGCCCGCCCGCCTGATTGGTCGCAAGACCGGCTCGGGCGGAGTGGTCGAGACGCTGCTGCTCAAGCGCCGTGAGGACGTGGATCCGCTGGGC
Source organism: uncultured Collinsella sp. (assembly GCA_934650975.1). GTDB lineage: Bacteria > Actinomycetota > Coriobacteriia > Coriobacteriales > Coriobacteriaceae > Collinsella. Next base: position 1,590 of record CAKUFW010000077.1, read on the forward strand.
CATGTTTGGGAGTGCCTGGTCAAGCCGGGTAAGCGTCTGAAGCCCGGTGCTCAGATTGAGTATCGCGCCGGTGGCGCACATGCGCCCGAGGGCGCGCCCGTGGTGCTGACAGCTGAGGTCATCGACTTTGTCACCGATAGCCGCGGTGGCCGCCTGGTGCGCTTTGAGCCGGCCGGTTGCAATGCCGCCGGCGAGCCGCGCACGCTCGACGAGGCCATTCACGCCGCCGGTCACGTGCCGCTGCCGCCCTACATTACCGATTACGAGGGCGATCCCGAGAAGTATCAGACCGTCTACGCCATGAAGGAGGAGCATTCGGCCGCTGCTCCCACGGCGGGCCTGCACTTTACTCCCGAGCTCATGGCTGCTATTGAGGCCAAGGGTGCGAAGTTTGCCGCCGTCGAGCTCGAGGTCGGCATCGATACCTTCCGTTTGGTGGAGGAGGATGACCCCACGCAGCACGTGATGCACACCGAGCGCTACCACGTGTCGCAGGAGGTGGTCGATGCCGTGCATAAGGCGAAGGCCGAGGGGCATCGCGTGATCGCCGTTGGTACCACCGCGGTGCGTTCACTCGAGAGCGCGTTTGACGCGGACGCGCCGGTGTCCGATCCGGCCGTGACGGCGCGCTATTTTGAGGGTCGTGAGGACGGCGCCGACACGCTCGGCCGCGGTGACCTCGTGGTGCGCGAGAACGCGACGACGCAGCTCTACCTCATGCCTGGCTCGACCTATCACGTGGTCGACGCGCTGATCACGAACTTCCACGTGCCGCGCTCTACGCTCATGATGCTCGTGAGCGCGCTGGCAACCCGCGACCAGATCATGGATGCCTACGCCGCCGCCATCGAGGAGCGCTACCGCTTCTTCAGCTTTGGCGACGCCATGCTCATTCAGTAGGTTACGGCGTTTTCCAAACGCCGTAACCGGCCGACGCTGCACGGGCCGCATTTGGACAATCTGACGTTCAACTTCAAGGGCGCGACCAGAAGGTCAGCGCCCTTTCGTTTCACGTCACCTTGTCTCAAATGCGACCCGCTCGCTGTCGTTGTTGGAACATCGGCGTTGCCGTTGTTGGCACTTGGGGACGTTCCTTTTCTGCCGGCACTTGGGGACAGTCCTTAGTCGTTGGGGACGTTCTTGTTTGACTAGTCATTTAAGAACGTCCATGACTACCAAAAAGTTGCGGTGAGATAGTTCTTGAATTGGCCTTTTTGAGGGCTAAACAGGAACTATCTCACCGCAACTGCGTTGGGGCGTATTTGATGTCTGGCTTACTTGCTCGTGAAGAGCCAGATTGCGATGATCACCAGGATCACGGCAACGATGCAGACGATGGCGCCGGTGAATTTGATGCGTGAGTCGCGGGTTCGCTCGCGTACGTCGTCCTCGGCGGCCTCGAGCTGGGCGACTTCGCGCTCGGTTTCGGCATGCTCGGCTTTATCGCGGGCCAGGGAGCCCGCAAGTGATTCGGTGATTTCGGGGTGGTCGTGTACCTCGGTCGCTTGCTCGATAATCGACTGCGCATGTGCGGCGTCTGCCTGGGCGTTGGCGATAGCCTGCTCTTGCTCGCGGCGCGCCTTGTCCTCGGCAGCGACCTTCTCGCGCAGTTCGCGCTGGCGTGTCGCGGCGGCAGTTTTTGCGGACTGCAGCTCGTCGCGCGCGGCATCGGCCTCGGTCGTTACGGCCTGATGAGCGCGCTTGGCGTCGGCGATGGGGGCCTGCGCCTGCTCGACGGCTTGCTCGGCGGCGGCGAGCGAATGTTCGAGATCGGCGCTGATGCGTGGGACGTCTTCTTCGGCTTTGCGCAGGGCATCGGCCGTGTCGGAGATCTGCATCGAGAGCTCGCTGGTGCGCACCGTATAGTTGGCGGGATTTGCCGAAGGATTGCGCTGAAGCTCGGCGTACTCGCGGCGCAGCGTCTCGAGCTGGGCGCGCGTGGCGTCGACGGTTTGCTGTGCGGCGGCAATGCCGGCGTCTCGCTCGGTTTGGACCTTGTCGCGGATTCGCTTGGAGTCCTCAAGGCGGCGAACGAGACGATTGCCGGTCTCGCGCGAGCTCGCCTCGCGGGCCTCCACGGCGTCGAGCGCGGCCTTCAGACGGAGCTCAGCCGCATCGTCTTCTGCCTTCATTTGCTCGAGCTGGTCCTTGAGTTCCGTCGCTTTGGCGGCATGGGCGTCGCGATCGATTTCGGCTGCCGCGACGGCCTTTTGCGCCGTGGCGATGGCCTGGCGCTGATCGGAGACGATCTGGTCGTAGCGGCCTGTGATGTCCTGGCGCGTCTCGAGCTCCTCGGCTTGGTCTGCAATGCGCTGCTCAAGCTCGGCTAGATGGGCGCGGGCGTCGGCGAGCGCCTTCTTGGCGGCGTTCATCTCGCGCATGGCCGATGCGCCCTGGGCGATAAAGGTGCCCACGGCGTTGGCGGTGTTCGAGACGGCGGTGCCTAAGTCGTGGCTTGCGGCGGGGGTGCGCGAGGCAGTCGAGTGCGCGGTATCGGCGGCGTCCGTATCGGCGGCCTGCGGCGCGGCGATGTTGCCGGTGCCGCCCTCGATTACAGAAAAGCCTGCTGCGTGTGGGTCGACCGCATCGGCGCCAATCGTAGGGTGCTCAAGCTGCAGGAATGAGGGCATGGTGCTGCCCTGGTCGGCAACGGGAGTCTCGCCGGGCACGAAGGTCGAGGCGGCCTCGGCGGCCTCCTCTTCTTCGGCGTCGACATCGGCGTCGGCAACGGCGTCCTTCATCGCTTTGACGGCATCCATCATGGAGTCCATGACGGCGTCGAGTTCTTCTTCCGAAGACACCTCGATGGGGCCGGCTGCTTGCGGAGCGGGCTCCTGTACGGGGGAGTCGTCCTGAGCGGCCGAATCGTCGTTTTGCTCGTCGGCATCTTCGGCGGCAGGGGTTTCGGCCGCAGTGCTTTCGTCCAGAGTAGCGTCGTCGACGTCGGCATCATTGCAGGTCACAGCGTCAGTATCTGCGGTAATTTCTGCGGAATCATCAATATGCTGTTGAGTCTGGGGGTCCAGCTCGTCTGTCATAGGCATGTGCTCCTCATCGTTGTTTGTCACCCTATGATAAAGTCTCGCGCCGACATCCCGTGCGCCGCAATAAAGTTTCAAAACGTGTTCGATGGCTCGTTTCGATAACAAAACTTCGGTCGCTTTATCCAGTTGGTACTTGACATTCCCTTCGCCGAAAGACGTTATGCCGTTCGCCTGCCGAGGCCTTTTCTTTTCACTTGAACAAGCTAAAGTTGCATCTCAGCTTTTGGCGCGCTTGTTTGGATGCGCGCAGTCGGCGGGTTCGCCCGTCGCGATTATGAAAGGACTTCCATATGGGACTTTTCACTGGTAAGACCGTGATCATCACCGGCGGCGGCAAGGCCACGCTCAAGGACGGCTCCGCTGGTTCCATCGGCTACGGCATCGATATCGCTTTTGCCAAGGAGGGCGCGAACCTCGTCATCACCGGTCGCAACGTTGCCAAGCTCGAGGCTGCCAAGGAGTCTCTCGAGGCCGAGTACGGCGTCAAGGTTCTGCCTGTTCAGGCCGATGTTTCGGCCGGTCAGGACAACGAGGCCGTCGTCCAGAACGTTATCGACCAGGCTATCGCCGAGTTCGGCCGCATCGACGCCGTCGTCAACAACGCCCAGGCCAGCGCCTCGGGCGTGACCATCGCCGATCACACCATGGACCAGTTTAACCTGGCCATTTACTCCGGCCTGTACGCCACGTATCTGTATATGCAGAAGGCCTATCCGCACCTGAAGGAGACCAAGGGTTCCGTGGTCAACTTTGCTTCGGGCGCCGGCCTGTTTGGCAACTATGGCCAGTGCAGTTACGCCGCCGCCAAGGAGGGCATCCGTGGCCTGACCCGCGTCGCTGCCAACGAGTGGGGCCCCGACGGCATCAACGTCAACATCGTGTGCCCGCTTGCCTGGACCGCTGCGCTCGAGAACTTCCAGGATGCCTACCCCGAGGCGTTCAAGGCTAACGTCCACATGCCGCCGGCGGGCCACTACGGCGACGTCGAGAAGGAGATCGGCCGTGTGGTCGTTCAGCTTTGCGGCCCCGACTTTAAGTACATGAACGGCGAGACCGTTACTCTCGAGGGCGGCATGGGCCAGCGTCCCTAACAGTTACGCGGTTCTACGAACCGCGTAACCAGTTGACGCTGCAAACCCGCCAGAGCGGCAATCTGACGTTCAATTTCAAGGGCGCGACCAGAAGGTCAGCGCCCTTTCATTTCACGTCACCTTGCTCGCTCTGGCGGGTTTTCGCTGTCGGCGCCAAAACATCGGCGTTTCCGTGGTTGGGCTAGTCATTGGGGACGTTCTTGTTTGACTAGTCGTTTAAGAACGTCCCCAATGACTAGCCGTAAAATGAGCGTGGAGAATCTCCCGTTTTTGGTCTGTGTTTTGGGCAAAAGTGGGAGATTATCCACTCTCGTTATATAAGTGTCCGAAAATCCACGCTCATTGTGCCCTGGTGCGTTGAAGACAGGTTTCTGTCGAGTCGGTGCTCCTCGTTGGTTGCCCGTATAATGGTCTGCGTATGAACCGCAACCAAGGAGTCCCAGTTTATGGACCAGAACCTCTTTAAATTCGACCTGATCGCCGAGGACCCGACGACGCATGCGCGCGCCGGCGTGCTGCACACCCCGCACGGCGACATCGAGACGCCGATCTTTATGCCCGTGGGCACCAAGGCAAACGTCAAGGGCATTCCCACCGAGACCGTCAAGCAGCTCGGTGCACAGATCGTGCTCGCCAACACTTACCACCTGTCCATGCGTCCCGGCGAGGACACCATCGCCGAGCTGGGCGGACTGCACAAGTTTATGAACTGGCACGGCCCCATCCTCACCGATTCGGGCGGCTTCCAGGTGTTCAGCCATAACGACGCCGTCAAGCTCACGGACGAGGGCGTGCGCTTTATCGTCAACGATTACGACGGCCGCCACGTGTTCTGGACGCCCGAGGACAACATGGAAATCGCCATGAAGCTCGGTTCCGACATCTGCATGCAGCTCGACCAATGCCCCGGCTATCCCGCCACGCGCCAGTATGTCGAGCGCGCCGTGGAGCTGTCGAGCATGTGGGCCGAGCGCTGCTACAAGGCGCATACCCGCGATGACCAGGCACTTTTTGGCATCGTCCAGGGCGGCATGCACCTGGACCTGCGCCTGCGCTCGCTGCGCCACCTGGAGGAGTGCGGCGACTTCCCCGGCTACGGCATCGGCGGCTACTCGGTGGGCGAGGACCACGAGACCATGTTCGAGACGCTGGCGCCGCTGGCTTCCGAGTACATGCCCAAGCACAAGCCGCGCTACCTGATGGGCGTCGGCAACCCGACTACGCTCGTGCGCGGCGTGGGCGTGGGCATCGACATGTTTGACTGCGTGCTGCCGACGCGTACCGGCCGTATGGGCACGGCGTTCTCCAGCGAGGGTCGCCTCAACTTCCGTAACGCGCGCTTTGCTCACGACGACGGCCCCATCGATCCCACCTGCACCTGCCCGGTGTGCACGGGCGGCTACAGTCGTGCGCTCATCCGCCACATGGTCACGCAGAAGGAGATGCTCGGCGGCATCCTGCTGTCGATGCACAACATCTACTATCTGCTCAACCTTATGCAGCGTGCTCGCCAGGCCATTATCGAGGGCCGTTACGGCGCGTTTGTGAGCGACTGGATGAACAGCCCTGCGGCGGTGGATTACTAAGAGCTGCGGGAGCGCTCGCGGGGCGTGGGCGGCGGCGATGGCCGAGCATCAGCCGGTCGGCACATTCGCTGGTACTGTTTGCGCGACCGCTGACCGATAGCTTGCAAGCACTTGATGCATCGTGGGTACCATACCGGATAGTTGATGTTCGGGCGGGTGTTTGGCGCATGGCGTCGACCCCGCCCGTTTTTCTTTTTCTCGATAGGAGTACCCATGATTAAGAATGAAAATGTCGAGGGCGAGCCTGCCTACGACGAGACGTATCGCCGCGGCCCCGTGGTCATGCGCGGGCCCATGATCCCTAAGGACAACACCTACGCCAACCTGCTGGCGCCCGAGGATTCGACCGACTGGCTGCATGCCGATCCGTGGCGCGTGCTGCGTATTCAGGCCGAGTTCGTCGATGGTTTTGGTGCGCTTGCCGAGCTCGGCCCCGCGGTGACTATCTTCGGCAGCGCCCGCACACCCAAGACTGACCCGCTCTACAAGGCGGCGCGTACCGTCGGTCGCAAGATCGCCCAGCGCGGCGTGGCGGTTATCACCGGCGGCGGCCCCGGCATTATGGAAGCGGCCAACAGGGGAGCGGCGAGCGTCAACGGCAAGTCGGTTGGCTTGGGTATCGAGCTGCCGCACGAGCAGGGGCTCAACAAATACGTGAACCTCGGCATGGACTTCCGCTACTTCTTTGTGCGCAAGACGATGTTCGTCAAATACAGCTCGGGCGCCATCGTGTTCCCCGGCGGCTTCGGTACACTCGACGAGATGTTCGAGGTGTTCACGCTGGTGCAGACGCACAAAGTCAAGCGCATGCCGCTCGTGCTGGTGGGCGACGAATACTGGCAGGGCCTGTTCGACTGGCTCAACGGCCCGGTGATGGACGCCGGTATGATCAGCCCGCTCGATCCCGAACTCGTGCACATCACCGACGACCTCAACGAAGCCGTCGACGTCGCCCTGAGCGGGCTGATGTAGAGTGATCGTGCCTGTCGTGACACGAATATGCATGGCAATCTGATGCTATCTAACATCAGATTGCCATTTTTATTGGGTATACTAATGCAAAAGACGAGGGCAAGGAGGTCGCGTATGTCTACTGCAACGGTTAAGCCCACGACGGTTCGCATCGAAGAGGGACTCAAGGAGCAGGCGACTGAGTTTTTAGATTCGGTTGGCTTGAGCCTTAATTCCTATCTCAATCTGGCTGTTCGGCAGCTTGTAAATCAGCGGAAGATTCCGTTTGAGATTGTGGGTCGACCGGAGACACCCAACGAGGCGACGAGGCGCGCCATGGTGATCGCCGAGGCTCATGAGCTGGGAATTTTGCCGGACGACAGCCCATCATTCGATAACGTTGATGAGCTGATGTCATTCCTCGATGAGGACTAGGCGATGTTTGAGATTAAGGTCGAGGCTCAGTTTAAGACGGATTACAAACGGACTATGTGTGTCTATCCGCGGCTAAAAACCGAGTTTAAGGCAGCTGTCGCGGAGCTTGCGACTCACGGATCGCTTCTCGCGGAGTATGGTGCCCACGAGCTCTCAAACCCGGGCGGAAACTACAACGGCCACATCGATTTTCATCTATCCGACGGCCTGGTCGACGTGGTCGTTCTCTACCTGCCGCACAAAACTAATCCAGTGATCCGACTTGTAAGAATGGGTTCGCATCAAGAACTGTTCCAGGGCCCACTGAGCTAGCCGCTCACTTCTAAGTTGCGGTGGAATAGGGATTGATTTGCGGCTGATAAGCCAAAAACAGCCCCTATTTCACCGCAAGTGATGGGGATGTCCCACCTGTTGCTGCAACATTTGGTTCTCCTCTTCGCTGGATTTCGTCCAAAAGCTCGGCGGCAACTTCGCTGCTTTTGAAACGAATGCTGCAATCCTC
>CAKUFW010000078.1 GCA_934650975.1 uncultured Collinsella sp.
GGTCTCGATCGTCTCAACTACAAAATCGCCCACTACGACGACCTCATCCACGCCTGCGAGCAAAAGCTGTCGAAGTAGGGCACGGATTTAAATGGCATGGCTTGTTTGGTGAACGGAGGAAGCATGGGCGATGTAGTCGAACGTGACTGGAGACTGTTTAAGGAATTGCTCCCTAAATGGCAAGAACGCTATATGGCAAAGCTCATCGATCAGTACATCGAGATACTGAACGGCGACGGCGAAGCCTCTGATAGGTTTTGGGCGCTCGAGGAGCATGTCAATAGGGACAGGCGGTGCGGCGGCGTAATGATGGAAGATATCCGCCGCAGCACGATGCGTCGCCAGATAGCCAGCCTGCTTGCTGACGACGTAATTTCTCTCAGCGATCTCGACGGTTTTACCGATGACATTAAGAGCTACGCACAACGCTGCATTGGTCAGTAAGTGCACTGAGTGACATACATCTCGGCCAAACGAGAACAAACGCCGGGTAGCCCGTAGGTTGCTCGGCGTTTGCGCAGATAAAACCTGCCAAAATAAACCTATCCCTTTTTGGCAGGTTACTCGGCGCTTTTGAGGGCGCCGACCATGTCGATCTTGTTGAGGGTTCGGTTGGTGGCGAGGTTGACGATGATCGTGAACGCAAAAGCCAGCACCACGGCAAGCACGTAGCTCAACGGTTCGACCTCGACGTCAAAGTAGAGCGACGGCATCTGCAGGATGTACGTAAAGCTCTCGGCTAGCAAGCCGCCCAGCGGCACGCCCAGCGCGGCACCAATCGCCGTCAAAATCAGCGTCTCCTTGTTGACGTAGTGGTGTACCTCGCCGCGACGGAAACCCAGCACCTTGATGGTCGCCAGCTCGCGCTCGCGCTCCGAGATGTTGGTGTTGGACAGCGTAAACACCACCACAAACGACAGGCACGCCGCCATAAATGTCACGAGCACCACAACCGAGTTGATGATGGTGAAGTTGGCCTCGTAGTTCTCCCAATGTTCGGCGGTACTCGACAGCGTAATCCAACCATCGCTCTTAAGGCGGTTGGTAAACGCAATCTGATCGGCCGACGAACCCTTAAGCAGCGCAAGGATGCCGTTGAGGCGCGCGCTTCGACCGAACGCGCGCTCGTAGGTGCCCTGCGTCATATAAAGCGTGTTGCCCAGATAGTTGAGCGAAATGTCGCTGACTTTGACCTTGGCAACATTGAGCGACGAATCCTGGACGTGAGCTGTATCGCCCGGCTGAATCCCCAGCACCAGCTGCGAGCTCTTGCTCAGATACACATCGCCATCGCGCAGAGTGAGCGGCTCTTTGGACTCATCCTCCAGACATACATAGTCGTCCAGGTCGTCCGCTCGATCATCGGGCACCACGATCAGCTGCACGGTCTCGCTCTTGCCGCCAAATGTAAAGGTGACGTTGTCGGTCATGATCGGCAGCGTCGAAGTCACGGTCACATTGGAATCTTTGGCTGCGCAGCGCTCGTCCAGCGCCGCGCACGTCTGCGTAAAGTCATCGGGGTTGGCGACCGCCAGCAGGTCATAGCGCGTAATGTGCCCGTACTGCTTGGGCGAAAGCGCCACCGATGTGTCGCGAATGCCCATACCGCAGATCACGAGCGCCGTGCAGCCCGCGATGCCAAAGATGGTCATAAAGGCACGCTTTTTGTAGCGGAACAGATTGCGCGCGGCCACCTTGTTCAAAAAGCCCATGCGGCGCCAAATAAAGCCAATGCGCTCGAGGAAAATGCGCGAGCCGGCGCGCGGGGCCTTGGGGCGCATGAGCGAGGCCGGGGTCTCGGCCATCTCGTGGCGGCAAGCGATAATCGTGGCGCCCACCACGCCCACAGCAAACAGCGCCACCGAGACGATCGAAGACACGATGTCGTATGAAAGCAGCATCTGGGGCAGCGAGTACATGTCGTCGAACACCGTAAACAGGAACAACGGCAGGCCCACAAAGCCGATGATATTGCCGAGCACGCCGCCGATTAGACAGGCCCACAGCGAGTAGTCCACATATTTGGACAGGATGCGCCCGCGTGAATAGCCGAGCGCCTTGTACAGGCCAATGAGCGTGCGCTCCTCCTCGACCATGCGCGTGGCGGTGGTGAGGCTGATGAGCACGGCAACGATAAAGAAGATGAACGGGAACACCGTGGCGATGGCCTCGATTGAGGAGCTATCGCTCTCGACGCTCGAGTAGCTCGCGATATTGCCGCGGTCTTGGATGTACCAGGTGCATTCGCCCAGGTCAGTAAGCTCGGCGCGGGCATCGGCGAACTGCTGGTCGGCGGCGGCGCGACGCTGGTCTAGGTCGGCCTGCGCCTGCGCACGCTCCTCGCTACCCTCGGCCATGCGATTGATGTTGTCCTGCTCGATCCCAAAGACCATATTCGCCTGGCGCTCAGCTGCATCCAAGTTCGCTGGCGTGTCGACCGTCAGCTCCTTGGCGCGCACCTTCTCGCGCTCGTCGCGAATCTTATCAATATTGGCTTTGACCTCGTCAATCTTTGTCGTATAGGCATCGGAATAGGAGTTGAGGTTCTTAGCCCCCTCGACGACCACGTGAATCGCAGAATAGGACGACGACGTCGCGGCATCCTCGCTTACGTAGAACTTGTAGTCCGCTGCCGAAGAAGCACGGAAGGCATTGACCGTCGAGTCGGAGCTCACGTCGGTGGGATCGAGAATCTCAGCCGTAATGGTGTAATCGCCCGCGGCAAACTGGTCCTTGGCGCTTTGGTTCGACGAGCTCGCATCGTTGGCGGCAAAGCTCACCGTATCGCCGATTTTCTTGCCCGAAGCCTTCAAAAAACGTGAGGTCACTGCCACTTCGCCCGAAGTCTCGGGCAGCTCGCCGCGTACTAGCACCGGTTGGTCAATATTCTCCTTGGAGAGGCTCTGTACGACGACACGCTCGCGCGTCGTACCCACGGCGGTATAGGCGGTCTCGGTATAGATGCCCTCGGCCGTCTCGACGCCATCGACCTCTTGGATCGCAGCAAGATCGTCATCGGTCAGACCATAGGTCGACTGCACGTTGATGTCATAAACATTCTGCTGGTCAAAGTAAGCGTCAACCGAATCGCACAGGTCCTCGCAGCCCGCCTTAAGGCCGCACATCACGCTCACACCGAGCGCGGTGATCACGACGATAGACAAGAAGCGTTTGAGGCTGCCGCGAATCGTGCGGTAGATGCCACGGCGAAAAACCGTCGGCACCATATCGTTTGAGCTTTGGGCGGTGCGGTAGGTCGTAAAATCCTGCTCGCGCTCCGTGTTCTGCGCGTCGCGGCGTTGGCTGTTTTGGCGGTCCTGATTCATGGGCACTACCACTCGATCGTCTCAATCGGCACGGGATTTTGCTGGACCGCCTCGCTCTCCACGCGACCGCTCTTAAAGCGGATCAGGCGATCAGCCATAGGCGCCAGCGCGGAGTTGTGGGTGATAATAATGACCGTAATTCCCTGTTTGCGGCAAGTGTCCTGTAGCAGCTGCAAAATCTGCTTGCCGGTTTTGTAGTCGAGTGCACCCGTAGGCTCGTCGCACAGAAGCAGCTTGGGATTCTTGGCCAGTGCGCGGGCGATGGACACGCGCTGCTGCTCGCCGCCCGAAAGCTGCGCCGGAAAGTTGGCGAGGCGCTCGCCCAGGCCAACCTGGCGAAGCGTCTGTTCGGCATCGAGCGAATCGGGGCAGATCTGAGCTGCGAGCTCGACGTTTTCGAGGGCCGTCAGGTTGGGAACCAGATTGTAGAACTGAAAGACAAAGCCCACGTCGGCGCGGCGGTATTCCACAAGCTGTGCCTCGTTGGCAGTGCTCACGTCACGCCCGTCCACCGTCACGGTGCCGGAAGTTGCCGTGTCCATGCCGCCCAAGATGTTGAGCGCCGTGGTCTTGCCGGCACCCGAGGCGCCCAAAATGATGGCGAGCTCGCCGCGCTCGACCGTAAAGCTCGCACCGTCGAGCGCATGAATGCGGGCATCGCCCTCGCCGTATGCTTTGATGACGTCTTTAAATTCGATATAGGCCATCGATCGGTTCCCATCTGGTCGGATAACTCTTTAGTATTACCCATTTCGCACCGACCAAAAAGGGACAGGTTTTTTTGGCAGGTTTTATATGGGGGAATGGCGGGTGTAGACGAGGCACCGGGGAAGCCGAGAAATCATCGACGGGGTCAGGCCGACCGCCAAACACAACGCCCGCATCTCAATCTGTCAGCCAAATCATTCGAACAGCTGTTCGTTTCTATGATATGATTCAACTATCTAAGCAGGCCAATACGCAGAAAGGCGGTCAACATGGCGTTCGACTTTAAGAAGGAATGCAAGGAGCTCTACAAACCTGCAAGCAAGCCGAGTATCGTAACTGTCCCGCCTATGAGCTACGTTGCCGTTCGCGGAAAGGGCGACCCAAATACCGAAGGTGGCGAGTATCAAAACGCCCTACCGCTACTTTATGGCATCGCCTATACCGTCAAGATGTCGAAGAAAGGCTCAAGGAGTATCGAGGGCTATTTCGACTTTGTGGTACCGCCGCTCGAGGGTTTCTGGTGGCAAGACTCCCCCGGTAGCGGCATCGATTATGTGCGCAAGGATGACTTCAACTTCATCTCGTGCATCCGCCTGCCCGATTTCGTCACCCAGGCAGACTTTGACTGGGCCGTCGCGGAAGCCGCCGCCAAAAAGAAGCTGGACTTTTCAGCGGTTGAGCTGCTTAAGGTTGACGAAGGCCTATGCGTGCAGTGTATGCATACCGGGCCCTACGACAGCGAGCCGGCAACCGTAGACGCCATGCATGAATACACGACCGAGCTGGGCTATGTTCCCGACTTCTCAGACACCCGTTTACATCACGAAATCTATCTCTCCGATCCACGCAAATGCGCACCGGAGAAACTTAAGACCGTGGTTCGTCATCCTATCAAGCGCGCTGAATAGCGTGGGGCGTCATTTCACGCGCTAGGTTTTAAGCCAGCCAACCAGCCGCCTCCTAGGCCGTCCGGTAATTATCTTGACGCGGCCCGTCGCATCTTATAAGTTTGTTTTGCTAAAGCTGGAAAGCCTCTCAACGATGCGCAACTCCAGCTCTTTTTCTATCAAGAGAGCAAGTGTCGGAAAGCAAAATGTCAGAAAGCAGCGCATCGAGCAGGATTAAACGCCTGGTCAACACCTATAGCGGCCTCGTGCTTATGGGTGCCGTCGGAATCCCTATCGGCATCATCGTTGGTGCCATCTGTGCTCTCTTTGGACGCGTGCTCCTGGCAATTGGCGCCTTCCGGGACTCGCACGTCGCGTTGCTCCTTCCCTTCCTCGCCCTCATGGGCTTGGCCATCGTATTTGCCTACCGCGCCTGGGGCAAAGGCACCGATCGGGGCATGAGCTTAGTATTCGACGTAGGTCAAGGACGCGAGGACGCCATCTCCCCGCGCTTGGTGCCGCTCATTATGCTGAGCACGTGGGGGACGCACCTCTTTGGCGGCAGCGCGGGACGCGAAGGCGTGGCCGTGCAGATCGGCGCCACCGTCTCGCATTGGATCGGCCGACGTCTACCTTTCCGAGACCCCGGCAACACGTTTTTGCTTATCGGCATGGCCGCTGGCTTTGCCGGACTCTTTCGAACGCCGCTCGCCGCTACGGTCTTTGCTGTCGAGGTGCTGGTCGCCGGACGCATGGAATACCGCGCGCTGTTTCCCGCGCTTACGGCTTCACTTGCCGCAAGCATGACCTCGGGCGCCCTGGGGCTCGAGAAGTTCGAGGTCGCCATTGCTGCCCCATACATACTTGACCTTCCCGGTCTTGGACGGCTTGCGGCACTGGGCGTCGCGTTTGGCATGGCGGGCGGTGCTTTTGCCTGGTGCCTTGCCCATGCCAAGACCCTTGCAGCGCGGTTGTTCCCCAACCCTTATACGCGCATCGCGGTTATGGGCCTCATGCTGTCGGCGATCCTGTTTGCGCTATGGCAGGGGCGATACTGCGGACTTGGCACCAACTTGATATCGGCAGCGTTGAACGGCGACGGCAAGGCCGCCATCATGCCTTGGGACTGGGCGCTCAAATTCGCACTCACCATTGCCACGCTTGCCGCAGGATATCAGGGTGGCGAGGTGACGCCGCTGTTCTCCATCGGAGCCAGCCTGGGCGTCGTACTCGCCAGTGTTCTCGGCATGCCCGCCGAGCTCTGCGCCGCGCTGGGATACGCCGCCGTCTTTGGCAGCGCCACCAACACACTGCTTGCGCCGATCCTTATTGGCTGCGAGGTCTTCGGCTTCGGCAACCTGCCGGCGTTCTTTGTCGTCTGCGTCGTGGCCTATCTGTTCAACATGGACAAATCGATCTATGCCCTGCAGGAGCGGGCGTAGAAAGATGTCCAGGCAGGCGGTCTCAACCGGAAACGGCGTCCCACTCTGAGGCTATATTCCGGGACACGGTTTCCGCTTGAGACGCCATTCGGAAAGCGCATCCCGCTTTAAAACGGAATTCCGGGACGTGGTTTCCGCCCGAGCCTCCATTCGGAAAGCGCGTCCCATTCTTTCATGGCGTCTTGGCTATGCAAAGTGCCTTGGCGTTATTCCTCGTATGCGCCCTCAAGCCGAAGCAACCACTCCTTGCGATCAAGCCCGCCGGCATATCCGTTGAGCGACCCGTCAGCGGCAACCACGCGATGGCACGGCACAATAATCGAAATGGGATTGCGCGCAACCGCAGCCCCCACAGCACGGGGAGACACGACCGGGTCCTCGTTTCCCGGAACACGATGCTTGGCCGCGACACGCTGGGCAATCTCGCCATACGTAGCGACCTCACCACGCGGAATAGAAAGCAGCTCGAACCAAACCTCACGCTGAAACGCCGTGCCGATCATATGCAACGGCGGCGTAAACCGAGGCTCCTGCCCCGCAAAGTAGGCATTCAGCCAAGCCCAAGAACGCTCAAGCACCGAAGAGGCCGCGCCATTCGCGGGATTTGCCGAAGACATTCCCCCAGCACCAGAAACCGCATCGGCACCTTCGACATACTCCGCATTCTCTTTGAGCAGCGTAGAGCCAAAGTGCTCCTGTCCCTCAAACCAAAGCCCCGTCAAGCCGCGGCCATCAGCGGCAAGCAGGATTTCGCCCAAAGGCGAAGCAAACGTCGTCGTGACCACCAGCGGCTCCTTTCAAAACTCCGTAACATGATACCGCGAATTGTGCAGACAACCCCCGCGGATACGTCCGAGCGTTGCTCAAGCGATGCCACTTTCCCCAACCAAGCGAAGAAGGCGCAGGGTTTCGACGCCAGAGCGGTACCCCTACCAGTTGATCTCTAATACTTTTCCTGAGAAGTGAACGAGCGAAATCGAAGCCCCGGAGCATCCACACCTTTAGACCGCAAAATCGCAGGATTCATGCGATAAAACCGCAGGAAATAACGGTCAAAATATGCCAATGCTTCGAGGGTTCAAATAAGGTCGTTCACTTCTCGTGAAAAGTATTAGACCTCACTTCGCCCCAAGCCCAAAGTCCCCGCAGGCAGCAGGCGCAACGCGCCGTAGCTGCCGGCCGCGCCCCACAGTCCCCCAAGGCGGCAGGCGCGAAGCGCCGAGGCCGTCGCCGGGACCAGGGCCCGCAACGGCCACGTGCCCCCACATCAGCCCAGCGGCCCCAACCAACAACGGCCCCATCGCAGGCCGCTCGCAGCAGCGTCACCGCAGGCGGGGGCCGGGCTTAGTTTTCAGAACACTCCGCAGACCAGTGTGGCGCCTTGTCCGCGGCTCCGAAGGAGCAGGACAAGGCGCCACACATGGTCGAGGACGTTCTGAAAACTAAGCCCGGCCCCCGCCGGACAGGTCACACTACTCGCAGAGCAGCTTAGCGATCTGGACGGCGTTGGTTGCCGCGCCCTTACGGATTTGGTCGCCGCAGCACCAGAAGGTGATGCCGCGCGCGGCCTCGGGGTTCGAAATGTCGCGACGCACACGACCGACCCAGATCAGGTCCTGGTCGGACGTGTCCATCGGCATGGGGAAGCGATCGTGCGCATCCTCGGCAGCCATATCGTCGACCAGCTTGACGCCCGGGGCCGCCGCCAGCGCAGCACGGGCCTCCTCAACCGTAATGTCGCGCTCAAACTCGAGCGTAATGCTCTCGGAGTGCGAGCGCAGCACGGGCACGCGCACGCAAGTGCAGTTCACGCGCAGCTCGGGCAGGTGCATGATCTTGCGGCCCTCGTTCTGCAGCTTCATCTCCTCGGAGGTAAAGCCCTCCTCCTTGACGCCACCAATCTGCGGAATCAGGTTGCTTGCCAGCTGGGCGGCAAACGCGCGCGGCTCGGGAATCTCCTCGCCACGGCCCAGGGCAGCCAGCTGAGCCTCAAGCTCGGCCATGCCGGGAGCACCGGCTCCCGAAGCCGCCTGATACGTCGAGACGATCATGCGCTTGACGCCCGCAAGCTGGTGCAGCGGCCAGGTGGGAACCAGGCCAATGATGGTCGCGCAGTTGGGGTTGGCAATGAGACCATGATGCCACTTGATGTCTTCGGCGTTGATCTCGGGCACGACCAGCGGCACCTCGGGATCCAGGCGGAAGGCATGGCTGTTGTCGACCACGACGGCGCCGCGCTTGACAGCCTCGGGCAGCAGCTCCTTGGCGATATCGTCGCCAGCGGCACCGAGCACGATGTCGCAGCCCTCAAAGGCCTCGGGGCAAGCCTCCTCAATCACAACCTGCTCGCCGCGGAACTCGACGGTCTTACCCGCAGAGCGTGCGCTCGCCAGCAGCTTGAGCTTACCGACCGGAAACTCCTGCTCGTTCAGGCACTCGAGCATCTGGGTACCCACGGCTCCCGTCGCGCCCAAAATAGCAACCGTGTACTGTTTCATGCTTCCCCCTTTAAAGGTCGCGGCTTTAGCCCGCACGCTTAGCGGACTCAATAGTGTGCCCCAGTTTATACAAGAACGGAGCGGATATAAAACCCGCCCCGTCGAAACGAAACCGAAACGAAACGCCCCACGGTAGATTTTTAGGCATGTTCCAATAATCTACCGGGGTGGCCCTTACT
>CAKUFW010000079.1 GCA_934650975.1 uncultured Collinsella sp.
TCCACGTTGCCGCCAAAGTAGCGGTTCTTGATGGCCGTGACGGTGCCGGCAAGGCCCTGCGGCGACTCCACGAAGCGCGCCACGGTGTCGCGTGCGCTGGCGCCGGAAAGACATAGCAGGCGCTGGCCACGGGCGGCGATTGCCTCGCGAACGCGGCACAGACGCTCGGCATCGGCGGCGAGCACGTCGTCGGTCTCGTCCAGATAGGAGCGAATCATGCCGATGCCGTCATAGTACTGCGGGTAGCCGTCGTAGAAATCGGCCTCGGGCGGCTCGATGCCGGCGTCCAGGTAGAACTCATCGCTCATCTGGAAGGTGTGGCGGCCAAAGCGCTCGTAGGCACGGTCCTGGAAGGGCCGGATCATGGCAATAGTCTCGCGTGCCAGCTCGGGCTTGTCGCTGTATGACCAGCTAAAGCGGTTCTGGTGCTTGGTAAAGCCGAGCGGCACAATGCCCAGGCTGGTGATCTGCTCATGTTCCTCGCAGTAGCGCAGGGTCTTTTCCAGTTCTTCGCCGTCGTTCATGCCGGGGCACAGAACGATCTGCGCGTGGATTTCGATGCCGGCGGCCATGATGGCCTCGAGCACGTCCATGCCACGCTGGGCGTTACGGCCCATCATGCGGCGGCGGACGTCGGGGCTCACGGCGTGGACCGATACGTTCATGGGACTCATGTTGCGGTCGATGACGTTTTGCACGTCCTCGTCGGTGAGGTTTGTGAGCGTGACAAAGTTGCCCTGCAAAAAGCTCAGGCGGTAGTCGTCGTCGCGGATATAGAGCGTTGAACGGCCGCCCTTGGGCAGCATGGTCATAAAGCAAAACACGCAGGCGTTTACGCAGGTACGCATGCCGTCGAAGATGGGGCCGTCGAACACTAGGCCCCAGTCCTCGCCCGGGAAGCGGTCGAGCTCCACCGGGGTGACGGTTTCGTCGCGCGGGTCGAAGACTTCCAGCTCGACGGTGTCGTCGTCGGCCTCCCAGAGCCACACGATCATGTCGGTGAGCTGCTCGCCGTTGACCGTAAGCACGCGCATGCCCGGCTCGATACCCACATCCCATGCGGGCGATTCGGGACGCACGTTCTTGACGAGCGCGCCCTCACCCGGCTCGGGGTCGCGGCTGCGCCCGTAATCGGCCACCTCGGCGGCGTATGCGGGTACGGTCTGGTCCATGATTAGCGGCAAAGCTCCTTGATGCGCGCGACGGCGCGTTCGATGTGTTCTTGCGGAGTGGAAGCGCCGGCGGTGATGCCGATGTGCTGAGCATTGGCAAACCACTCGGCCTCGAGTTCAGATGCTTCCTCGATATGATGCGTACGCTCGCAGGCGTCGGCGCAAATCTGCGCCAGGCGACGGGTATTGCCCGAGTTCTTGCCGCCCACGACGACCATGCAGTCACAGCGGTTGGCGAGTGACGCGGCCGCCTGCTGGCGCTCGCTCGTGGCGGCGCAGATCGTGTTGATCACGCGCAGCTCCTGCACACGCGGGGTGATGGCGGCCACGACCTCTGCCAAGTTCTGCGCGGTCTGAGTGGTCTGCACGACCAAGCCCACCTTGCCCTTGAGCGGTAGCTCGTCGGCGTCGGCGGCGCAGCTCACGACCTGAGCGTCATCGCCGGCGTGGCCCAGAATGCCCTCGACCTCGGGGTGACCGGGCTCGCCTACGACGATCACGCGGTAGCCCTCGCGTACCAAGCGCTCAGCGGCCACGTGGAC
The DNA here is from genome assembly GCA_934650975.1 of uncultured Collinsella sp. Lineage (GTDB taxonomy): Bacteria > Actinomycetota > Coriobacteriia > Coriobacteriales > Coriobacteriaceae > Collinsella. The sequence continues at coordinate 1,715 of CAKUFW010000079.1, forward strand.
CTTCTTCACGTAGGGGCAGGTGGCGTCGACCACAGTAAGGCCGCGCTCGCGGGCGGCGTCGATGACCTGCGGCACCACGCCGTGGGCGCGGATGATCACCGTGCCCGATGCAGCGTCGTCCAGGGTCCCGGCCAAGCCCACGCCCGCTTCGGCAAGCTCGCGCACCACGATGGGGTTATGGATGAGCGGGCCCAGGGTGTGAACCTGTGCGTTCTCCCCTGCCTGCGGGGCGGCCGCCAGCGCCATATCGAGCGCGCGCTGCACACCGTAGCAGGTGCCGGCGTGGGCGGCGATCTCGATGGTGGGGACGGTGTCCTTGCCGGCGGTCGCGGCGGTATTCATAACGTTCTCACCCATGACTAGAACCTGCCCGGATGCTCGTCGCACAGCTCGTCGCGCATAGTGTAGACACGGCCCATGGCCTCGGACTCAAACCAGGCCAGGCGCTCCGTGCGCTTGAGCCCGGCTGGTGCGTCGGAAAGCGAGACGGCCTTGCCGGCACGGATCCAGCACTTCTTGGGGCGCATGAGCTTTTTGCCCTTGGGCGTAATGTCGGACCAGCCACAGATGGCGAGCGGGTTGACGGGCGCCTTGCCCATCTGGGCGATGAGTGCAAAGCCGCCGTGGACCTCGGGCTTGATCTCACGCGAGCGGATGCGCGTGCCCTCGGGGAAAATCAGCACATCCTCGCCGCGCTGCAGCGCGTGCTGGGCGGCGCGCAGACACTTCATGTCGGCGGTACCGCGCTCGACGGGAATGCCGCCCACGCGGCTAAAGGCCCAGCGCACAATCTTGGTCTTGGCGAACTCAGACTTAAAGATGGGGCGGATGCGGCGGCCGCCAAAGAACAGTGCCGTTTCCACAGCCAAGAGCTCGGCCATCGAGGTGTGGTTACAGATGACTACGCTGCCGCGACCTTCCTGGCGCTCAAACAGCAGGTCGGCGTCCTCGACCTTCCAGCGCCACATGAGCTTGGAGAAGACCCAAAGTATTGCCATGACCACGACGACCGTGCCGCGGATGAGTGCCGGGAACTCGGCGTAGGGGGCGTTGTAATAGTCCTCGGGCGTCTGCTTAAACAGGCGCATGGGCTACCTCCTTTGGTTGATGAGGTCCTCGATTATCGAGACGACCTCGTCGATGGTGTGGGCGGTGGAGTCGACGTGTACGGCGTCCTCGGCGGGCACGAGCGGCGCGACCTCGCGGCTGCTGTCGAGCTTGTCGCGCTGCTTGAGGGCATCGAGGGTCTCGTCGACCTCGGCCTCGAGCTGCTCGGAGGTAAGCGGCTGGGCGTCGTTTTGGTGACGCTGCAACACACGGCGGCGGGCGCGCTCACGCGGGTCGGCGGTCAGGAAGACCTTGACCTGCGCGTTGGGGAACACGACAGTTCCGATGTCGCGACCCTCGGCCACGATATCGCGGTCCTCGGCGGCGCGGCGCTGGTGGATGAGCATGGCGGCGCGCACGCCCGGGTAGGCCGAGACCTTGGAGACGTTGGCGTCCACCTGCGGGGTGCGGATGGCGGCCGAGGCGTCCGTGCCGTCGATAGTCAGGCGCGTGTCCTCGCCGGTGCCGTTGGTAAAGCGGATCTCGATCTGCTCGGCGAGGGCGTCGATGGCCGCCTCGTCGTCCAGGTCGATGCCGCGGTCGAGGGCAGCGAAGGTGACGGCACGATACATGGCGCCCGTGTCGAGCTTGTTAAAGCCCAACTGGCGGGCGATCTCCTTAGCGATAGTGGACTTGCCGGAACCGGCGGGGCCGTCGATGGCGACGATCATGCAATGCTTCCTTTCGGTGGTTGATTTGCTGGTATGTTCGCGAGTGCTGGGACGCGGCGGGTTGCCTAGCCGGTGTAGCGCTCGCGGTAGGTGTTGCGCTTGGGCGCGGAGCCGTGGCTGCCGTGATGGCGCGTGCGACTCGCGGGGGTGTCCTGGGGCTTGCCGCCGCGCTTGGCGCTGGCCTGCTTGGGCGGGATACCGCCGGCCTTGAGGATCTGCACCTCGCGGTCGGTGAGCTCGCGCCACGAGCCTTTGGCAACACCCTCGAGTTCCAGGCCGGCAAAGTTGCAGCGATGCAGGCGAATCACCGGGTGGTGGATCTTGCTCAGCATGCGCTTGACCTGGTTCTTGCGGCCCTCGCGGATGATGACCTCCACGGCGGTGGTGCCGGGCTTGACGCCCTGCGGCGCCACGGCCTCGGCCTCGTGCGCGGTGATGACACGGCAGATGGCCGGCTGGCACAGGCCGTCGTCGAGCTCGATGCCGCGGCGGAGTGGCTCCAAGTCGCGGTCGGTCAGGTGGCCGTCCACAAGCGCCAGGTAGGTCTTGTAGACGTGCTTGCTGGGGTGCAACAGGTCCTGCGACAAGTCGCCGTCGGTGGTGAAGAGCAACAGGCCCGTGGTGTCGCGGTCCAGGCGCCCGACCGGGAACAGGCCCGGAAAGCGGTCGCGGGGAACCAGGTCGGCTACGCAGGGACGCTCCTGCGGGTCGCTCATGGTGGTGAGATAGCCGGTCGGCTTGTAGAGCATCAGGTACACGGCGCCCTGGTTGAGCTTGACGGGCATGCCGTCGACCTCGATGTGGTCGCGGTCGACATCGACCTTGGTACCCAGTTCGGTCGCGACCGCGCCGTTGACGGTCACGCGGCCGGCGGTCATCAGGTCCTCCGAGCCGCGGCGGCTCGCCACGCCCGCGCGCGCCAAAAAGCGCTGCAGGCGCATGGTGTGCGGGTAGACGGGCTGGGCGTCGGACGCGGTCGTGTCCGTGGCGCCGGTGATGCGCGTCTCCCCTGCTTCGTTAGTTCTCGTCATGCATGTCCTCCGAGGTATCGTCGGCGTCGGTGACCAGGATTTCCTCGTCCTCTGCCACATCGACGTCCTCAACATCGGTATCGAGCAGCTCGCGCTCTTCGTCCAGGTCCTCGGCCTGCTCCTCGAGCGTGGACTGAATGCTGCGGCCGCTCAGGCGCTCGCGGATAAACTGGCGCGACTGCTCGTCAGGCGCAAACTGTTCCAGATCGGGCAGGTCGCGGGTGGAGCGCAGGCCAAACTTTTCAAGGAAAGCGTTGGTCGTACCGTAGATGATGGCCTGACCGCGCTGGGGGTCGCGGCCGAGCTCGCGCACCAGGCCCTTGTCCACGAGCGAAGCGATGACGCCGTCGGAGTTGACGCCGCGGATGCCCTTGACCACCTCGCGTGTGACGGGCTGGTGGTAGGCGATCACGGCGAGCGTCTCGAGCGCCGCCTGCGACAGCTTTTGCGTGTCCCAGCTCAGCACATAGGCCTCAACCACGTCGTGGTAGGCGGGATGCGTAAACAGGCGCCAGCCGCCGGCGACCTCGCGCAGCTGAAAGCCGCGGTTGGCCTCCTCGTACTCAACCTTGAGCTCGGCGAGCAGCGACGCGCACTCGCCGGGGGCGATGTCGAGCGCACCTGCCAGCGCAGGCGCGCTCACGGGGTCGCTCGAGACCAGCAGCAGCGCTTCGAGGGCGCCTTTGAGGCTGTTTGCCTCCAGCGTGGAAAGGTTTGACATGGTTGGCCGCTCCTATTCGGTGAGCTCGGGGCCCTCGCCGGGCACATAGGCCTCGGCGCCCTCGACGCGGTTGATTTGAATGGTTCCGAAGATCTCATCCTGGCTCAGGGTGAGCGAGCCGCGCTTGGCGAGCTCCAGCATGGCCAGGAAGGTGACGACGAGCTGCTCAGTGGTGGCGTCGCCGTCCAGCAGCTCGCGGAAGGTGCAGGTTTGGTGCGCCATGGTAAAGCGGTCGACCGAGGCCACGGTCAGGTCGAGCGGCACGCGATGCGGCGCCACGTGCTCGGCCTCGAGCAGGAAGGTCTGTCGCTTACCGTCCAGGTCCGCGCAGATGACGGCCAGGCCGCGCAGAGTGATGCCGGCCAGGTAGTCGGGCATAAGGCCTAGGAACTCGGGGTCGGGGCCGGCCACGCGCGGATGCATGCGGCTTTCGGCCTGCATGCGGGCGCCGAGGGCCGCCGCCGCGCCCTTAAACTGCTTGTAGGCGATCAGGCGCTGGATCAGGACCTCGCGCAGGGCGTCGCCGTCGAGCGCGCTGAGCTCCTCGAGGTCTTCGTCGAACTCGTCATCGTCTTCCGCCTTGCGCGGGGCTTCCTGCGGAACCAGTGAGGCAGCCTTAATGTCCAAAAGGGTTGCCGCGACCAGCAAAAAGTCGCTCGCCACGTCCAGGTCCAGCGCCTCTATGCGTTCGGCCTCGGCGAGGTACTGCTCGGCGACCTCGCTAATGGAGATGGCGCCGATATCAACTTTTTGGCGGGTTACCAGTTGCAGCAGCAGGTCGAACGGTCCGCTGTAGACCTGCGTCGACACGCGATACGACATCTTCGACCTCCTTTGACGGCGCCTTCGCGGCGCGGTTTGGGTGCATGTTGCGACCGTTTTGCACGGTCGACCTGTAAGTTTACCCTAGATGCCGGCGATTGCGAAGGAAAGGAGCTGCTCTGCCAGCGGATACACGGTAACGTCGAAATAGCGCCCGATCACGTCGATGCCGGTCCACATGGGCAGCAGGTACAGCACGATGATGAGGATGGGCATGGCGTATTGCTGCAGGCGGTAATAGTTGGCAAGCGCCTTGCCTTTGAGGAACGGAACGACGATCGACGAGCCGTCGAGCGGCGGGATCGGGATGAGGTTGAAGAACGCGAGCGACAGGTTCACCACGATAAACGTGGCGCCGAAGTTCATGATCTGCGACGCCACGGCAAAGGACATGCTGGTGTAGAGGTTGCCGTAGGCCAGGTGCATGAGGGCCGCGGCGAGGCACGCGAGTACGATGTTCGATGTGGGGCCGGCCGCGCTCACCAGGACCTCGTCGCGCTTGGGATGCTTGAGGTTGTTGAGGTAGACGGGCACCGGCTTGGCAAAGGCGAACACCGGGCCGCCGGCGGCAAGCATAAGCAGCGGCAGAATGATGGTACCAAACGGGTCGATATGGTTGAGCGGGTTGAGCGAGACGCGACCGCGCGAACGGGCCGTCTTGTCACCGAGCGCCCAGGCCGCGGCGGCATGCGCACTTTCGTGGATGACGATGCCCACGATGACGGCGACGGCGCTGGCGAGCAGGTTCATGAAGTAGCTGCTGGACATGGCGTTCCCCTAGCGGACGCGGCGCGAGGCGCGCGTGAGCAGGTAGTCGGCCACAAAGAGGATGACGGCAACGATGGCGTAATCCAGGCGGAACACGCCGCCAAAGGGCGACGTGATGACGCCGTAGCCGGCAATGGCGCTCGGCAGGGCGCGCGAAAGCTCGACGACAAAGCCGACGATCTGCAGTTTGGCGGTCAGTCCGCTAAAGCACAGCAGCACGGTCATCGCGCTCATAAAGATGCCGCAGATGCGACAGGCGACGGCGATGATGCTCATCGCCACGGCAGCGGCTTTACGAGAGTTCACGCGCGGTCTCCTCCTCGATCTGGGTGGAAAGCTCGAGCCATTCGTCCTCGAGCTTGGGCAGCTCTTGCTTAAGCCCGTTATATTCCCCCAGCGCGGCGTTGAACTTATCCTGATCGGCATAAAGCTCTTCGCTTGCCATCAATTCCATAAGCTCGTCATAGCGGGCGCGCTTTTTGTCGAGCTCGGTCTCGATCTTCTTGAGCTGGTTGCGCACGCCCTTGAGCTTTTTGTTGAGCGCGGCGCGTGCCTGGGCCTCGGCACGCTTTTGCTCCTTGGTCTTTTTGCCCTCGGCCGGCTTGGGTGCCACGGCAGGGGTGTTGGTCTGGGCGGCGTTGGCGGGCTTGGCGCTCTTGCCTGCGGACGCCGCGTTCTCCCCTGCCGTCTCGGCGGCGGCGCGGGCTGCGAGGTCCTCGCGCTTGTAGAGGTAGTAGTCGTAGTCGCCGTCGTAGACCGTGACCTTGCCGTCGCGGATGTCGATGACGCGGTTGGCCACGGCGCGCACCAGGTGCTCGTCGTGGCTGATCAGCACGATGGTGCCGGGGAAGTTTTGCAGGGCGTTCTCGAGCATGTCCACCGAGTCGATGTCCAGGTGGTTGGTGGGCTCGTCCAGGCACAGGAGCGCCTCGGGCGCCACGAGCATCTTGGCGAGCGCCAGACGCGCCTTTTCGCCGCCGGAGAGGACGCGAACCTGCTTTTCGATTGCATCGTTGTCGCTAAACAGGAAGGCGCCCAGCAGGCTGCGCTGCTGCGGCACGGTCCACTTGGGCGTGACGGTGTCGATCTCTTGCAGGACGGTGTTGGACTCGGTCATGCCCTCGAGCGCGTGCTGGGCATAGTAGGCGACGCCCACGTTGGTGCCCAGGTCCCGAGTGCCGGTGGTGGGCGGTTCCAGGCCGGCGATGATCTTCATGAGGGTGGACTTGCCGGCGCCGTTAGGGCCGACGAGCGCCACGTGTTCGCCGCGGTAAAGCTTAAGGTCGATGTCGCTGTAGATGTGCTTGTCGCCGTAGGACTTGGATACGTCCTCCAGACCCACGACCATGTCGCCGGAGCGCGGCGGGTCGGGGAACTTAAAGTCGATGTGCTTGTGGCCTTCGGGCAGGATGACGAGCTCCTTTTTGATCTGCTCGATCTTGCGGATGCGCTCCTGGGCCTGGGCGGCCTTGGTGGGCTTGTAGCGGAACTTGTCAACGAAGACCTGCATGTGGGCGATGTCGCGCTCCTGGGCGGCGCGCTTGGCGCGCATCTGCTCCAGGTTGTCCTCGCGCTGCTTAAGGTAGCTGCTGTAGTTGCCGGTGTAGGTGGTTACGCGGCGATTCTCGAGGGCGGCCACGTGGTCGACGCAGGCGTCCATGAAGGCGCGGTCGTGGCTGACGATGAGGACGGCGCCGTCGTAGCTGGCGATAAAGCCACGCAGCCACTGGACGCTTTCGAGGTCCAGGTGGTTGGTGGGCTCGTCCAGAAGCAGCAAGTCGGGATGGCGCAGGAAAAGCTTTGCCAGCGCGATGCGCATCTGCCAGCCGCCCGAGAACTCGGAGCACGGGCGCTCAAAGTCGGTGACTTTAAAGCCCAGGCCGGACAGGATTTTGCGCGCGTTGCTCTCGAGCTCGTAGCCGCCCAGGTGCTCAAAGCGGTCCTGGACCTGGCCGTACTCGTTTAGGAGCGCGTCGACGTCCTTGCCCTGCTCGGAGAGCTCGGTGATCTGAGCCTGCAACTCGTTGGCGCGCTCGCCCATGCGGCGGATTTCCTTGGCGGCCGCCATGACCTCGGAGAGGATGGTGGTGTCCTTGTGCTCCAGGTTGGTTTCCTGCTCTAGGTAGCCCACCTGGCAGTCCTTGGCGTACTGGA
>CAKUFW010000080.1 GCA_934650975.1 uncultured Collinsella sp.
CGGTGTCCCCTTCCTTTCAAGAAAGGGAAGAGGCGGGGCATGCCCCGCCTCTTACACCACATCTCTGCGCGCTACCGAAACAGGCCAAGCACAAGCGGTATTTGAGCCAACTTTATCAGGGGTTTTGTTGAAATAAAAGGGTTTATGCTCAGGGGTGAGCGATTTTTCCCCGCACTTCCGAAAATGTGATCAGAATAGGGCTTGCTAAAACGATTTAGCAGCCCTGTGCGGGGTGTGGGTTCGCCGCCGGGCGGACACTATCGATGCTGGGGAGGTTCGTTTCGGGCCTTGAAGGGCGATTTTCGCGTCCTTTGGTAAAAAAGTTGGCGCAAGTCGCGCTGCGTTCCGGCATCGACATACAGAAAAAGGGCCCGGAAGGCGAAGCCTTCCGGGCCCTTTGCAATGCAAGTCTGCTTGCAAGTGCGATTTAGCGCACCTGAGCGACGTAAGCGACGTTGGTCGAGGAGACCTTGTCCTCGAGCTGGACGCTCATGCGGGGATCGCCGGCGGTGGCGACGGTCAGGTCGCCAGCCTCGACGTAGCCGAGCTCCTTAGCGGTCTCGATCGCCTTGACGATCGTGCCGTTGACGGTGCCCTGGGTGATCTCGGCCTGGTGCGGGATAACGCCCCAGTACATGATCATCTGCTGGACAGCCCACTCGTGGCGGGAGAATGCGCAGATCGGCATGTTGGGACGGAAGTGCGAGATCAGGCGAGCGGTACGGCCGGTGGTCGTCGGCACGGTGATGCACTTGGCGCCAACGGTGGTGGCCATGTTCACAGCGGACATACCCACAACGTTGTTGACGACGCGGGTGCCGTGAGCGTCGGCCGGAACCTCGAGCGGAGCGTGAGCCGGGAGGTACTTCTCGGTCTCCATGGCGATGCTGGCCTGCATCTTGACGGCCTCGACCGGGTACTTACCGGCAGCGGACTCGCCGGACAGCATGACGGCGTCGGTGCCGTCGTAAATGGCGTTAGCAACGTCGGCAACCTCGGCGCGCGTCGGGCGCGGGTTCTGCTGCATGGAGTCGAGCATCTGCGTAGCGGTGATGACGGGCTTGTAGGCCGCGTTGCACTTGGCGATGATCTCCTTCTGGATGTGCGGAACGAGCTCGGGCTTGATCTCGATGCCCAGGTCGCCACGGGCGACCATGATGCCGTCGGAAGCCTCGAGGATCTCGTCGAAGTTCTCGACGCCCAGGGCGCACTCGATCTTCGGGAAGATCGTCACGTGCTCGCCACCGTTCTCGCGGCAAAGCTCGCGGATGCCGCGGACGGACTCGCCGTCACGGATGAAGGAGGCGGCGATGTAGTCGATGTTCTCGGTCAGGCCAAAGAGGATGTCCTGACGGTCGCGCTCGGTGATGGCGGGCAGCGAGATGTTGACGTTGGGCATGTTGACGCCCTTGCGCTCGCCGATCAGGCCGTCGTTCTTGACGACGCAGGTCATGTCCTGGCCGTCGACGGACTCGACCTCGAGGGCAACCAGGCCGTCGTCGATCAGGATGAGGGAGCCCTTCTCGACCTCGGAAGGCAGAGCCAGGTAGTCGAGGGAGATGTGCTCAGAGGTGCCGTGGAAATCCTCGGACGTGGGCTGAGCGGTGACGACGATCTTGTCGCCAGTCTTGACGGCAACCTTCTTGCCGTCGACCAGAAGGCCGGTACGGACCTCGGGGCCCTTGGTGTCGAGCAGGATGCCGACGGGCATACCGAGCTCCTTGGAAATACGACGGACGCGCTCGATGCGACCGTGGTGCTCGTCGTAGGAGCCGTGCGAGAAGTTAAAACGGGCGACGTTCATGCCCGCCTTGATCATCTCGCGGATGGTCTCGTCGCTATCGCAGGCGGGACCCATGGTGCATACAATCTTGGTGCGCTTGTACATTCAGACCTCCATCTGACATCGTCTTGCGCTGATAGATAAACCATAAGAAATAAAACCGAGAAGATTATAACGAATTGCCGACCGAATACCCCTAAAAATCGACCGTACGCCGATTAAGAAGTTCATTTTTTGCTCCAAAAAGGCTAAAGGAAAAACTTTTATCAGGCACTCTTAACGCTGCTATCTGGGAGATATTCCAGTTAGACGATGTGGCTAAGAAAAAACGTTTTACCAACATTGAACATCACACCGTCTGCACTGTTGCGCCCAGACCGTATTTCCAAATGGAAGGTTTTTGGCTAGACGCGGCGCTTTGGGGTACCATAGCTCCACTATCAACTGCCGCTCAGCACGGCAGCCTTGATGAGCCCTTGCCCTTCTCCTGGGAATTATGATCGGGCATCAATCTGCTGAGTGGCCCGAATCCCAGGAGGGGACTCTATATGCAAAAGGAATACCTGTCCGCCGCGGCGGAGGTACTCAGCGACCAAGGTGTCGATGAGAACCTCGGCCTGAGCAACGACGAGGCGTCGTCGCGCCTTGCCAAGACAGGCCCTAACAAGCTCGAGGAAGCCGAGAAGACGCCGCTGTGGAAGCGCTTCTTTGAGCAGATGGCCGACCCCATGGTCATCATGCTGATCGTCGCCGCTATCATCAGCGCGCTCACGGGCATGGTCAAGGGCGAGCCCGACTTTGCCGACGTCGCCATCATCATGTTCGTCGTTATCGTCAACTCGGTGCTGGGCGTGGTCCAGGAGGCCAAGAGTGAGGAGGCCCTCGAGGCCCTGCAGGAGATGAGCGCGGCACAGTCCAAGGTTCTGCGCGACGGCAAGCTCGTGCACCTGCCGAGCGCCGAGCTCGTGCCCGGCGACGTGATCATGCTCGAGGCGGGCGACTCCGTCCCGGCCGACTGCCGCGTGCTCGAGAGCGCCACGATGAAGATCGAGGAGGCCGCCCTTACCGGCGAGTCCGTGCCCGTTGAGAAGCACGCCAACGTGATTGAGCTTGCCGCTGGCACCGATGACGTGCCGCTCGGCGACCGCAAGAACATGTGCTACATGGGTTCCACCGTGGTGTACGGCCGCGGCCGCGCTGTCGTGGTTGGTACCGGCATGAATACCGAGATGGGCAAGATTGCCGGCGCCCTGGCCGAGGCCAAGGAGGAACTTACGCCGCTGCAGGTTAAGCTTGCCGAGCTCAGCCGCATCCTCACCATCATGGTGATCGTCATCTGCGTCGTGATCTTTGGCGTCGATATTCTCCGCCACGGTGTGGGCAACGTCCTCACCGACCCGACCGCGCTGCTCGACACCTTTATGGTCGCCGTCTCGCTCGCCGTCGCCGCTATCCCCGAGGGCCTGGTCGCCGTCGTGACCATCGTGCTTTCGCTCGGCGTGACCAAGATGGCCAAGCGCCAGGCGATTATCCGCAAGCTTTCCGCCGTCGAGACCCTTGGCTGCACGCAGACCATCTGCTCCGACAAGACCGGCACCCTTACCCAGAACAAGATGACCGTCGTCAAGCACGAGCTTGCCGCGCCCAAGGAGAAGTTCCTGGCTGGCATGGCGCTGTGCTCCGACGCCCAGTGGGATGAGGAGCTGGGCGAGGCCGTGGGCGAGCCGACTGAGTGCGCGCTCGTCAACGACGCCGGCAAGGCGGGCCTTACCGGCCTGACCGCCGAGCATCCGCGCGTGGGCGAGGCCCCGTTCGACTCCGGCCGCAAGATGATGTCCGTGGTCGTCGAGACTCTGGACGGCGAGTACGAGCAGTACACCAAGGGCGCGCCCGACGTGGTGATCGGCCTGTGCACCCACATCTACGAGGGCGACAAGGTCGTCCCGCTGACCGAGGACCGTCGTGCCGAGCTCGTGGCCGCCAACAAGGCCATGGCCGACGAGGCCCTGCGCGTGCTGGCGCTGGCGAGCCGCACCTACACCGAGGTCCCGGCCGACTGCAGCCCCGCCGCACTCGAGCACGACCTGGTCTTCTGCGGCCTGTCCGGCATGATCGACCCGGTCCGCCCCGAGGTTGCCGATGCCATCCGCGAGGCGCACGATGCCGGTATCCGCACCGTCATGATCACGGGCGACCATATCGACACCGCCGTGGCCATCGCCAAGCAGCTGGGTATCGTCACCGATCGCAGCCAGGCCATCACCGGCGCCGACCTCGACCGCATGAGCGACGAGGAGCTCGACGCGCACATCGAGGACTACGGCGTGTACGCCCGCGTCCAGCCCGAGCACAAGACCCGCATCGTCGAGGCCTGGAAGTCGCGTGACCAGATCGTGGCCATGACGGGCGACGGCGTCAACGACGCCCCGTCCATCAAGCGCGCCGACATCGGCGTCGGTATGGGCATCACCGGCACCGACGTCACCAAGAACGTCGCCGACATGGTGCTTGCCGACGACAACTTTGCCACCATCATCGGTGCCTGCGAAGAGGGCCGTCGCATCTACGACAACATCCGCAAGGTCATTCAGTTCCTGCTTTCGGCCAACCTTGCCGAGGTCTTCTCGGTGTTCATCGCCACGCTCATCGGCTTTACCATCTTCCAGCCGGTGCAGCTGCTGTGGGTGAACCTGGTCACCGACTGCTTCCCCGCGCTCGCGTTAGGGATGGAGGACGCCGAAGGCGACATCATGAAGCGCAAGCCGCGCAACGCCAAGGACGGCGTCTTTGCCGGACATATGGGCCTGGACTGCGTTGTCCAGGGCTTGATCATCACCGTGCTGGTGCTGGCGAGCTTCTTTGTGGGCGTGTATTTTGACATGGGCTACATCCACATCTCCGATATGATCGCCGGCAACGCCGACGAGGAAGGCGTGATGATGGCCTTCATCACGCTCAACATGGTCGAGATCTTCCATTGCTTCAATATGCGCAGCCGCCGCGCGTCGCTGTTCACCATGAAGAAGCAGAACAAGTGGCTGTGGGCCTCGGCCGCGCTGGCGCTGGTGCTGACGGTGATCGTGACCGTGCAGCCGACGCTTGCCGAGATGTTCTTTGGCCCCGTGACGCTCGAGCTTAAGGGTGTTGTCGCCGCGTTGGGCCTGGCCTTCCTGATCATTCCGCTGATGGAGATCTACAAGGCGATCATGCGCGCGGTCGAGAAGGAGTAGGTCGAAAGGCTATCCTTCCCACCGGCCCGACCGCCTGCGGGGTTTCTCCTTCGCTGGTCCTCGCGCTTCGCGCTGCGGGATCGCTCAGAAGAAACCCCTCCCGGCGGGCGGGCCTTCGGATAACCTCTCGGGACCATAAGCTGAGGGAAAGTGTGTGAGTCGGTCGAGCATTTGCTCGACCGACTCTTTTTGTGGGTAAAATACCTGCTCAGTTGTGTGGTTGGGTGCTGGGAGGCGTTTGTGGGCAAGGCTAAGGCAAAAGCGAAGAAAAAGACGACGGGGGCGCGGGCTAAGCGTGATCGTCGTCGGAAGCTTGCGACCGAAGCGCCTGCATCTGCCGAGGAGTTGCTGGCGAGTGTGCCGGGGCTCGATGCGCTGCAGGATGTTCCGGCGTTCGATGACCTGCCGGTCGATGCGGCTCAGCATGCTGCCTTTGATGACTTTTGCGCGCATGCCGAGGAGCCCGAGCAGATGCAGCTCGGTGCCGTGGTGCGCCTGGACCGCGGGTTTCCGCTGGTGGCGACCGCCGATGATACCTTTCGTGCCGAGCACGCCGTGGGGTTTGCCAAGTCGCGTGGCGAGGATGAGGTTCTGCTGCCGGCCGTGGGCGATCGCGTGGCGGTGCGTCGTGCTCCCGGGCACGACATGGGTGTGATCGAGTGCGTGCTGCCCCGCCGCACGAGCTTTGAGCGTTGGCGTGGCCGCGCTCGCGGTGAGCGCCAGGTACTCTGCTCCAACGTGGATAGCGTGCTGATTGTGCAGGCACTCGGTGCCGGCGAGGTGCTGCTCGACCGTGTGGCGCGCTCGCTGGTGCTGGCGCTCGATTGCGATGCCGAGCCGGTGGTGGTGCTCACCAAGGCCGACCGCTGCGAGACCGATGAGCTTGCGCGCGACCTGGACCGCGTGCGCCGTCTGGTGGGTCCGGACGTGCGCGTGATTGTGACATCTTCTGCTGAGGGCCTCGGCCTGGACGAGGTGCGCGCCTGCGTGCCCGCCGGGAGTTGTGCCATGATCTTGGGCGAGTCGGGTGCCGGCAAGTCGACGCTGCTCAATGCGCTGCTGGGCCACGATGCGCTGGCCACCGGCGGTGTGCGCGAGCGTGATGACCAGGGCCGCCACACCACGGTCGCGCGCGTGATGGTGGCGCTGCCGGGCGACGCCGGCGTAATCGCCGATGCCCCGGGCCTGCGCAGCCTGCCGCTCGTGGGCCACGAGCGGGGTCTGGCGCGCGCCTTCCCCGAGATCGTCGAGGCGTCGCGTGCGTGCCGGTTTGGAGATTGCACGCACACCCACGAGCCGGGTTGCGCCGTTCGCGAGGCCGAGGACGCCGGGCAGATCGACAGCCTGCGTCTGGAGACGTTCCAAAACCTGGCGTCATCCATGCGCGTGAGTGCTCAAATGCTCGACCCCGATGTTCATCTGTAATTGAATTTTCCTATGACAGCCGTCTCCCAACTGTTCGGGAGACGGCTTTTTTGCTGCCGAGGTGCTCTGAAGCATGCATTTTGCTGACGTGCTGACCAAAACCTTGCCACGAGCTTGACGGGCTGGTCAGCTTTTGGTCAGCGATTGGTTTGACACGCAAAACCAAGATCGCGATTGCGCCGCTCTGCGCCCTGGTCGCCCAGACAATGGTGGTACGGGCATTTGCCCGGCACCGCCATGAGAGGAGCGGCCGTGAACAAGCGCAAACGCATCGCCATCAGTCTGGTCGCGGGCGTGCTTGCCGCGGCGCTCTGCATGGTCTACGGCTCGTCGATTCGCTCGCAAGCCGAGCAAGCCCAGGCCGAGACCTTGGCAAAATACGGCGGCGATCGTGTTGAGGTCTGCGTCGCGGCGCGCGATATCGATGCGGGCGAGACTCTCGACGAGACCAATGTCATAACCCAGGAATGGCTGACGAGCCTGTTGCCGCGTGATGCGGCAACCGAGCTGCGCCAGGTGCGCGGCGACGTGACGACCTCGCGCATTCCCAAGAACGCTGTGATTTGCAATGTCTACACCAAGGCCGAGAGTCACAAGCTCGAGGTGCCTAAGGGCAAGGTTGCCGTTTCGGTCGCGGTCGATGCCGAGCACTCGGTCGGCGGCGCCACGGGCGTGGGCAGCTACGTGGACGTGTACGTGCAAAAAGATGGCGTGACCGACCGGCTGTGTGGCGCGTACGTGATCGATACCAGCGAAGAGGCCGGCGCCACGCGCGAAGGCAAGATCGAGTGGGTGACGCTGGCAGCAGATCCCGAAGATGTCAAGGAATTGCTGGGAGCCTCGGGAAAGGGAACGGTCAGCTTGACGATTCCCGCCACGGCGCGCGGCAAAAAGAGCGGAGGCGACGAGTGATGAAGGCGATCTGGCTTGCATGCTGCGCGTGCGGTGATTACGGGCTGCTGCAGCAGGAAGTCGAGGGCCGCGATGCGGGCGCGCAGGTGCTTCGCGTTGGCGACCTGGACGGGCTGGTATCCATGGCGCGGGCGTTTCCGTCGCGCCGCGGTGCCGCCATCATCGCGGCTTCTTTGTTCGATACCGAAGACGTGCGAAAGACCGTTGCGCGCCTGACGGCCGAGGGCCGCGTGAGCCGCGTCGTCGTGTTGATAGAGACACTCGACCCGTCGGATATCGAAGGGCTGTTTCGCGCGGGGGCGACCGAGGTCATCGCTGCGCACGGTTTGTGCGGCAACGGGCGCGCGGGCGAGGGAGCGGTTGATTCCGATTGGCGCATGACGAGTGAGCCCGATGCTTTTGTTGATAGGGAACCCGGGGCGCCTCGCGCTACAAGAGGCCCGCGTGTTGATGAATATGGAAAAGCGGAAGCCGAGCATGGTCGGCGCCCCCGGGACCCCCTTGCATACGATCATGTCGGAGAGCCGGTGCCGTATGGCGATGACGTTCCGGCTGAAGATATGGGATACGTTCACGGCGTGAATCTGGCCGATGGGCTCGACGAGGTTGAGGGTTTTGCCGATGCTGGCGAGGCGTGTGCCGCTGCGCCTTTGGCCGCGGAACCGCAGCTCGGGCAGCCTACCATGCCGGCTTGGGCTCAGAGCATGACCGCGGTGGGGGAGACGGGGATGTTGTCGCCCGCGCCCGCGTCGCCGGTTCCTGCGCCGTTAGCTCCCGCGCCGTCGGCGGATGCCGTCGCCCCATCGCATCGGGCGCCGGTCATCTGCGCCGTCTCGGGTTCGGGTGGCTGCGGCAAGTCGACGATCGTTGCCGCCATGGCGCATGCGGCGTCGCTGCTGGGCCTGCGTGCTGCCGTGCTCGACTTGGACCTGATGTTTGGAAACCTTTACGACCTGTTGGGTGTCGATGCCCCGCACGATATGGCGACGCTTATCGAGCCGTCGGCGGCGGGTGCGCTTGCCGAGTCGGATATCGTGGCCGCGTCGATGCGCGTGGCGCCGGGCGTCACACTCTGGGGACCTGTCGCGGCCCCCGAGAAGGCCGAACTCATGGCGCGCCCGGTGGAGCTGCTGCTCGACGTTTTGCGCCGCGAATCCGACGTGGTTTTTGCCGACACCTCGGTCTTTTGGGGCGATGCCGTGGCCGCCGCGGTGGCGGCGAGCGACCGTTGCCTGGTCGTAGGCGATGCGGCGGTATCGTCCGCGACATCCGCTTCGCGTGTCATTGAGCTGGCGAGCCGTGTGGGCGTGCCACGCACGCGCATGAGTGCCGTGTTCAACCGGTTTGGTGCGCGCGGTGCCGACGAGGACGTCGCCATGCGTTTTGAGATCGCCTGCGCGCTGAG
>CAKUFW010000081.1 GCA_934650975.1 uncultured Collinsella sp.
GAGTATAGGGTTCGAGGTCCAATAAAAACTTTGTTGCAGCTCAACCGTCGTTGCAAGCAAATCGCTGCTGCAGCTCAACTCATTTCCGCTAAGAACTTCGAGGAGTGAGCGGGCCGCGTGCTGCATCTCAGCTACGTCAACTTGGCTGCCCCGTAGCGAGCCGCCGGACCTTTGCTCGATATGAGTTCCGCACGAACAGGAGGCGCCAGTGGCGCCTCCGTCGTGAGTCAGGACTGTCCGAAATAGCGAGCAAAGGTCCGGCGGCTCGCTACGGGGCAGCCTGGGATGGATATTAGAGATGCAGCACGCGGTCGCGGATCTCCTCGGTTCGACCCTGGTTCCAGAATTGGGTACCGATGTAGCCGCACGTACGACGGGCGACGTTCATCTTCTCCTGGTCGCGGTTACCGCAGTTGGGGCATTCCCACACCAGCTTGCCGTCGTCCTCGACAATGCGAATCTCGCCGTCGTAGCCGCACACCTGGCAGTAGTCGCTCTTGGTATTGAGCTCGGCGTACATGATGTTGTCGTAGATGTACTGCATCACGCGAATGACGGCCTTGAGGTTGTCCTGCATGTTGGGAACCTCGACGTAGGAGATGGCACCGCCCGGCGAAAGCTGCTGGAACATGCCCTCGAACTTGAGCTTGTCGAAAGCATCGATCTCCTCGGACACGTGGACGTGGTAGCTGTTGGTGATATAGCCCTTGTCCGTCACGCCCGGAATGATGCCAAAACGACGCTGCAGGCACTTGGCGAACTTGTACGTCGTCGACTCAAGCGGGGTGCCGTACAGCGAGAAGTCGATGTCGCTTTCGGCCTTCCACTCCGCGCACTTGTCGTTCATGCGCTGCATGACCGCCATAGCAAACGGCGTGCCCTCCTTCTCGGTGTGGCTGTGGCCCGTCATGTACTTGACGCACTCATACAGGCCGGCATAACCCAGGCTGATGGTGGAATAGCCACCCACGAGCAGCTTGTCGATCGTCTCGCCCTTCTTCAGGCGCGCTAGGGCGCCGTACTGCCAAAGAATCGGCGCGGCATCCGAAAGCGTGCCCATCAGGCGCTCATGGCGGCACAGCAGGGCGCGGTGACACAGCTCAAGGCGCTCGTCAAAGATCTTCCAGAACTTGTCCATGTCCTGATGCGAGCTCAGCGCGACATCGGGCAGATTGATGGTCACGACGCCCTGGTTAAAGCGGCCATAGTACTTGGGCTTGCTCGGGTCGTAGTTCAGTGCGTTGGCAACGTTGTTAAAGCCGTTGCCCGAGCGGTCGGGCGTCAAGAAGCTGCGGCAGCCCATGCAGGTATAGCAGTCGCCGTTGCCCGCGGTCTCGCCCTTCGACAGCTTGAGCTCGCGCATCTTCTTCTCGGAGATGTAGTCGGGCACCATGCGTTTGGCGGTGCACTTGGCAGCCAACTGGGTGAGGTAGAAGTACGGGGAGTCCTCGTGAACGTTATCGTCCTCGAGCACATAGATAAGCTTGGGGAATGCCGGGGTAATCCACACGCCGGCCTCGTTCTTAACGCCCTCGTAGCGCTGGCGAAGCGTCTCTTCCACAATCATGGCAAGGTCATGCTTCTCCTGGGGCGAACGGGCCTCGTTAAGATACATAAAGACCGTCACGAACGGTGCCTGACCGTTGGTGGTCATAAGGGTCACGACCTGGTACTGGATTGTCTGGACGCCGCGGCGAATCTCATCGCGCAGGCGGTCCTCTACGACCTCGCGGACCTTCTCGGCAGACGCGGAGACGCCAAGCTCCTCGAGCTCGCGCGCGACCTCGCCGCGAATCTTCTGACGGCTCACCTCAACAAAGGGGGCAAGATGGGTCAGCGAGATGGACTGGCCGCCGTACTGGGAGGAAGCAACCTGCGCGATAATCTGCGTCGCGATATTGCAGGCAGTCGAGAAGCTATGCGGCTTCTCGATCAGCGTGCCCGAGATGACGGTGCCGTTCTGGAGCATATCCTCCAGGTTCACCAGGTCGCAGTTATGCATGTGCTGGGCAAAGTAGTCGGAATCGTGGAAGTGAATCAGGCCCTCGTTATGGGCATCCACAATCTCCTGAGGCAGCAGCACGCGCTGCGTCAGGTCCTTGGAGATCTCACCGGCCATGTAGTCGCGCTGAACGGAGTTTACGGTCGGGTTCTTGTTGGAGTTCTCCTGCTTGACCTCTTCGTTGTTGCACTCGATGAGCGACAGAATCTTGTCATCGGTCGTGTTCTTCTGGCGCTTCAAGCTCTGAACATAGCGATAGATGATGTAGTGGCGGGCGACCTCGTAGCAGTCGAGACGCATGATCTCGTCCTCAACCAGATCCTGAATCTCCTCGACCGAAACGGTGTGTCCGGCATTCTCGCATGCCTCGGCAACGTTTTGCGCCGCGTAAATCACCTGACGGTCGGTTAGACGAGAGCTCTCCTCGACCTCCAAGTTTGCGGCGCGGATGGCATTGACGATCTTATCGATGTCAAAGACAACCTCGGTGCCGCTGCGCTTGATGATCTTCATCCTCTTGCCTCTTTCGCATCGTAGTCTCATTGCGCTTCAGAGCCAAACGATGCCCGGCAGGGCTTGCCCCTGTCTTGCGGCGCCGTCGCGCAATCTGTGTTCTCGATAAACCATAAGCCTCCACGCGGACATCCCCGGGAGCCGATCAGGCGACTCAAAGACACGTCCAAAGGAGGCAGATAAGGTCCTCGTTCTCTGTCCGCCATCTATCATACGACAAAGACGCATCTATATCCTGTATTCTTTTTTTAGGTCAAACACAACATATAGTGTTTCAGCAGGTCAAAGCAATTGGTCAATCTGCAAACGCATTAAAAATGAGGGGTTCTTGGCAGGTCGCTAAAACGTTACCAACTCGGCTACCTGCATGGCAGTTATAAAACCCCCTTAATCAGGCCGCCGACAAATCCTACCAAAACCAAGCCGCTCATGCCAAAAGAATCCAAAAGATTATGCTTGACCAACATGTTGCGGTCGAACCGATATCAAGTCCGGCACAAGCGATCCTTCAAACTCAAAAGTCATTCGGCCGACACAACCGAAACATTATGGTTGAATTGCCTAGAAAACAAAACAGCCTAGAGGCAAAACCTCTAGGCTGCGAACATTTGGTGGGCGTTAGAAGATTTGAACTTCTGACCTCTTCCGTGTCAGGGAAGCGCTCTCCCCCTGAGCTAAACGCCCAAATGGAGCGGACAACGGGGCTCGAACCCGCGACCCCAACCTTGGCAAGGTTGTGCTCTACCAACTGAGCCATGTCCGCTTACGGGGATTAATCTTACGTGATGCCTGCATCCTATGCAAGAACTTTTTTTAAAAAGTTTTGCGATACCCTCGCGAAGGCATCAGCCGTCACGAAAGGCGCGGACAAACGCAAACTCGCAACGAGATGCCCCCTATATCTCGCCGAGCATAATCCAGGCCGAGCTGTCCTGCGCGAGCTTGCCGTCTGCGAGCGGTGATGAGGTGAGCAGGACCTTGCCCGCCGGCAGCTCCACGGGCGCTGCACCGAAATTCGTCACACATGCCCAGCCATTGTCACGGCGATAGGCGATGACGCCGCCCTCGGCACCCTCGGCGCCATCCGCAAGGCCGGTGCGCCCGTCAAGATCGAGCCACGAAAGGTCGTTGGCACACCCGCGCAACTTGCGCCGCAGCCAAAGGGCGTCGCGATAGAGCGCAAGCATCGATGCCGGATCCGCCTCTTCCCTATCCACAGCGTAGTCAGAAAACCACGCGGGCTGTGGCAGATGGGGCGCCGCATCGGCGCCCGCTGGTGAGAACCCAAACGATCCGCCCTGTGCGGGATCGTCCGCCGACACCCACGGCAGGGGCACACGGCAGCCGTCGCGCCCCTTCTCGCGCTTCGGTCCGTGTGTATTGATTGCACTGGGATCTTCGAGTGCAGACCACGGGATATCAGCCACCTCAAAAAGGCCGAGCTCCTCACCCTGATACACGTATGCCGAGCCCGGAAGTGCCAGCTCGAGCAAAAGGGCCGCCCGTGCACGACGCTCGCCGAGCTCTCGGTTTTCGTCATAAGACGACCCGTCACGCAAGAGCCAGTCGAGTGCGATCTGGTGGTAGCGCGTCGCCTTGATCTGCGGCAGGGCGTAACGCGTCGCCACGCGCGGCACATCGTGGTTGGAGAGCACCCAGGTCGAGGCGGAACCGGATTCGACGGCCGCCTTCAAGCCCTCCTCGATTGCGGCGTGCATGTCGTCATAGGTCCAAGTGGCCTTGGCGAACTCAAAGTTGAACGTCTGGCCGAGCTCACTGGGGCGCGCGTAGAGATACTGACGCTCGGGCAGCACCCACGCCTCGGCAACGGCGCTGCGTGGCGGATCATAGCGGTCGAACACGCGGCGCCACTCGCGATAGATCTCGTGGACCTCGTTGCGGTCCCACAGCGGATGGGTGCCGTCGTCAACCATGTCATCGCCCTCGGCGAGATGCCACCGGTCAAGATCATCGCGGTCGAGGTCCTTGGCGAGACCGTGAGCTACATCGATACGGAAACCGTCGACGCCCCGATCGCTCCAAAACGCGAGGACGTCGCAAAAGAACGTGCGGACTTCGGGGCATGCCCAGTCAAAGTCAGGCTGCTCAGGGGTAAACATGTGCAGATACCACTGACCGTCCGCAACGCGCGTCCAGGCGGGGCCGCCAAAGTTGGCATTCCAATTGGTGGGAGGCAGCTCGCCATGCTCGCCGCGACCATCACGGAAGATATATCGGGCGCGCTCGGGCGATCCGGGGCCGGCGGCAAGAGCTGCTTTGAACCAGGGATGTTGGTCGGATGAGTGGTTGGGCACGATATCGACGATGACCTTGATGCCGCGCGTGTGGGCGGCAGCGACCATGTCATCGAAGTCGTCAAGCGAGCCAAGACGCGGATCGACATCGCAGTAGTCCGCCACATCATAGCCGCCATCGATAAGCGGCGATGGATAGAACGGGCTCAGCCAGATGGCCTCGATTCCCAGTCGCTCAAGATAATCCATCTGCTGGGTAATGCCCGCGATATCACCCAGACCCGAACCGGTCGAATCCTTAAACGAGCGCGGGTAGATCTGATAGATCGCGGCATCAGACATCCACGAACGCGAAGAGGTTATTTCTGTAGCCATGGGGCATATCTCCCTTGCAACGAGATTTAGATGCCCACGATGATACGCCCAAGGCAGACAGTCGCGGCAAACAACGCCCCACCCACGCCCAAAAAAGCTCGCTCCCTCTCGGGTTCGAGCCCATGTAATGGGTACGAAAAAACCCGGCTACCTTGGTAGTCGGGCTGTTGCGTTTGGAGCGGACAACGGGGCTCGAACCCGCGACCCCAACCTTGGCAAGGTTGTGCTCTACCAACTGAGCCATGTCCGCATATGTAAAACAAAACGGGCGCCGGAGCGCCCGGATGTTGCCTGGAGGCGAAGCCCGGATTCGAACCGGGGGTAAAGGCTTTGCAGGCCTCTGCCTTACCACTTGGCCACTTCGCCGAAAAAGGACCGTCAAGAACGGTCCGGAATTGCAATGGAGCGGACAACGGGGCTCGAACCCGCGACCCCAACCTTGGCAAGGTTGTGCTCTACCAACTGAGCCATGTCCGCTTGCGGGTTATTAATTTACGCGAGTTGCCCAAAAGACGCAAGTACTTTTTTCAAAAAAGTTGCTCAAAGCAAGTTCACAGAGGTAAATAACGCCATGCCGCGACGCTAGGCACACGATTCCAACGCTCCGCTAAACAACTTCACCATCCGCACGCGCGTGCCGGCGCCGTCTGTACGACGAGCGACCTCCACGTTATCGACGAGCATGCGCATAAGCTTGATGCCTCGTCCGCGCTCCTCGGATGCAACCGGCTCGCTCGCTCTATCGATAGAATAGCCGACACCCCGATCAAGCACCTCAAGCACAACACGGTCCCCATAGGCCTGAACCGTCAGGATACAACCGACGCCGCCCGCATGGTCATAGGCGTTACCCAATGCCTCCCCAAGCGCCAATGCGACGTCATAGCGCTCATCGCGCCTCATGGGAAGCGACTCGAGCAGCTCGGCCACGCGGTGCCGATAATACGGAAGATTCTCGATACCCCGACGCACCTCGACGCTCTTACTCCAACGCGGCAACTCCCCCACCGGAATGGCGGGAATCGACTCCCGCGCCGGACCCGCAACATGAAGGATGTCGACAAGCCGGGCAATCTCCAAAAAGCGAACAACCTCATCGGATGCGTTAACGAGCGAAAGCAGGCCCTCGTGCCTCATGAGTTCACGGGCGCGCGTAAGCAGGAACGCCAAACCTGTCGAGTCAATAAAGCCGACGGCCTGGCAATTGATGACAACGCGCCGCACGCCTCGGTCGATCAAAGCATCCAGCCGTCGGCGCAGCGCGGGCACCGTGGCGATGTCGATATCGCTCGGTGGCGTCAAAACCGCTATGTCATTCCACTCATTCATACGACCATGGTTCCCCAAAAGAGCTTGTTCGATGCATGCGTTTCCGCAGCCGTGCGGATTCGGCCCGCCCGGCGCCGCTGTTTAGGACCGGCCCCGCAAAAACTCAAGGGACACCAGTGCGATGTCGTCGTCCAAAGCCGATTCGGTAAAGCGATCAAGCTCTCCCAAAACCTTGCCGCAGATACCCGATACGCCCTCGCCCGAAACCGATAGTAAAAGATCGCGTAGGCGCTGTTCGCCAAAGAACGCCCCCGTGCGGTCGCGCGCCTCAATCGTTCCATCGGTATACATAAAGAGCATGTCACCAGGAGCGAAGGTAAAGGCGCCCGTTTCGTACACCATGCTTTCGAATGCGCCGATCACGCCCGATTGGCATCCAAGGAGCTCAACCTCTCCCCCACGAGCCTCGTCACCGCCAAGCGGGATCGACTCGGGCCTGATGACCATGGTGGGAGGATGGCCCGCCGAGCAATAGGTCGCGCGCCCCGCTTTAAGATCGATCTTGGCGATAAAGGCCGTCACGAACGTCTCGACCCTCGAGAAACCCATGAGCATGCTGTTGAGGGAGCGCGCCATGCGAGCAGGGCCCGCGCCTTCCCAGGCATAGGCCGTCAGGGCCGTCTTGACGAGTGCGGACATGGATGCCGCTTCGATACCCTTGCCGGACACATCGCCCAGAATCATGACGGCGCAGTCGTCGGGAAGACGGATGAGCGTATAGAAGTCGCCGCCGACCAATGCGGAGTTCGTGGCAGACAGGTATACCGAATCGGTCGCGATACCCGGAACATCGCCGAGCGAATTCCTCATACCGACCTGAAGCGTCTGGGCGATATGGCGCTCCTCGCGCTTTTGAGACTCACCTTCATAGATCAACTCAAAATCATGGGCCAAGTGCACCAGGTAGTCGTATTCAAGGTCGTCAATCGGCTCTTGGCTACCGTCGCGAAGCAGCAAGGCGCGGGTCGTCGGCCCCTTGGCAACGTCGGCCGGAACGATCGCATCGTTGTTACGCCTGTTGTCAGCATCCAAGCGATAATGCCCCGCCTCGATACCGGAGTCGACATAGAGGCCTTGGCACGGAAGGCCGTGAGCCCTCAACCATCCGCCCATGGGCATAGACTCATCAACGCGCGTCAAGCGAACATGTTTCAGATCTTCGGCGCTCGCACCGCCAAGGACCGACACCTCAAAGCCATCCGATGCCGCACCCAAACGCGCAGCAGGCGCCGTAGTCGAAAAGAAGAGCAACTCCGGGTCCCCCGGCAAGGCTACGCGACTACCGCCCTCAAAATCGATGACATAGGCTTCGAGGCCTGCATCGTACTCCACAGGGCAGAAATGGCAATTGAGCACGGCGCAGATCTCGGACGATACGGCGCGCGAAGCAGCGACCGGATCATCGAGATAGGTAAAGAGCTCATCGCGCAACACATTGAGCGAACGGCCAAGCTCTGCGGTACGACGCGAACGCAGACTCGATGCCATACCGACCAGCTGGATAGACAGATAATCGCAAATGACCTCGAGCACGTTAACGTCATAGGCAAGCGGCGCCTGCGGGCGTTTCCAGCCGACCTCTAGCACGCCAAGGACCTGCGTGCCGTAAAACACGGGAAGACAGATTTCGCTGCGATATGGAGGCATATCCTGCACGCGCAGCAGGTGCTTGGAACGATTATCCAGATCCATGAACATGCCCGAAGCGACTCGATCGCCCTCAAGGTCTTGCTGGATCGACAGACGGCAAGCGCGCGACTCACGAAGTACGTACGTCGGAATGCCCGCGCCGTACGGCATAAACTCGGGCAGATAGCTGTCCTCAAGCTCCTTGGAAACGCCGCGGAGCTTAAAGCCGCCACTCTCGGAAAAATAGATAGCCGCACCGGAGGCATCAAGCGTTCCGACGAGCTGATTCAAAACGGTATCGAGCAGGCTGGGGAGCTCATCGGAACCCACGGTACTCATAATGACCGAAAGCGTGCCCGAAAGGCGCTTATTCGCCACTCTGAGCTCCGACAGCGCACGTTTAAGTTGACGGTCGTGGGAATACTGTTCTTCGATGCTGTGAAGTGCCACCAGGACGCG
>CAKUFW010000082.1 GCA_934650975.1 uncultured Collinsella sp.
TCGATCGCGAGTTCCGCACGAGCCGGAGAGCACTTAATGTGCTCTCCGTGCGAGCAGGACTGTCCGAGCAGGCGACCTTATGCCCCGCCCCTCGGGACGACGAGCCACGTAAAGGAGCAGCCATGGCAGGCAAGCCGCAAACACTAGCTACGACCTCGGCATTCGAGATCTTGGGCCCCGTCATGGTCGGCCCCAGCTCATCGCACACCGCCGGCGCCCTGCGGTGCGCCCAGGTGGCAGCCAGCCTGCTCGAGGGCCGCATCACCAAGGTCACCTTTGGCCTATGGAACTCCTTCGCGCACACCTACCGCGGCCACGGCACCGACCGCGCGCTCGTCGCGGGCATCCTGGGCCTCGACACCGACGACGAGAACATCAAGCAGGCCTTCGACCTCGCACGCGAGCAGGGCCTCGACTATCACTTTGACATCAAGGGCGACGACGCCTCCATTCACCCCAACACCGTCGACATCGACATGGTCGACAATACGGGCGCCACGGCGCAGGTCCGCGGCGAGAGCCTGGGCGGCGGCAAGATGCGCATCAGCCGCATCAACGGCGTCGGCGTCGACATCTCGGGCATGTACTCCACGCTCTTTGTGGCGCACTACGATGTCCCCGGCGTGCTCGCCGCGCTCACCAACCTGCTCGCCTACGCCCACGTGAACATCGCCTTCTGCCGTACCTACCGCACCGAAGTGGGCGGCCAGGCCTACTCCGTCTTTGAGACCGACGGCGCGCCCGACGACACCGTCATCCCCATGCTGCGCAAGCTCGACAATGTCGATTATGCGACCTTTATCGAGCTCCCCGGTTCGGCCTCGTCGCTCTCCCCCGGCGTCTCGGCCAAGGAGATCTTCGACGACGGCGAGCAGCTGCTCGACGCCTGCGAGGAGCTAGGCCTCAACATCGGTGCCGTCATGGCCGTGCGTGAGGCGCGCCTCACCGGCGAGGCGCACGCCGTCGCCGCCATGCGCCGCGTGCTCGAAGTCATGAAGGACGAGACCACGGCCCCCATCGCCAATCCGCAGCGTTCGCTTGGCGGCCTCATCGGCGGCGAGGCGAAACTCGTCGATGCCACCGGCCGCAACGACCTGAGCTCCAGCTTAATGGGCGCCGTCCAGACCGATGCCGTGGCCCGCGCCATGGCCGTGCTCGAGCGCTCTGCCACCATGGGCGTGATCGTCGCCGCCCCTACGGCAGGCTCCGCGGGCGTCGTGCCCGGCTGCGTGCTGGCGCTGGCCAACCACCTGCAGCTCGATGACGAGCAGGTCATGGATGCCCTCTACTGTGCCGCCGCCATCGGCCTCAATCTCACCACGAGCGCCTGCGTCGCCGGCGCCGAGGGCGGATGCCAGGCCGAGGTGGGAAGCGCCGCCGCCATGGCCGCCGCCGCGCTGGTGCAGATGCTGGGAGGCACGCCGGAGCAGGCACTCGACGCCAGTTCCATCGCGCTAAGCAATCTGCTAGGCCTCGTTTGCGATCCCGTGGGCGGTCTTGTTGAGGTGCCGTGCCAAAACCGCAATGCCATCGGCGTGGCCGCGGCCTTCAGCTCGGCCCAGCTCGCGCTCGCCGGCATCAAGAGCCTGGTGCCGTTTGACCAGATGGCGCATGTGATGCTGTCGGTGGGCCACGCCCTGCCGGCAACCCTGCGCGAGACGGCCAAGGGCGGCATCGCTCAAGCCCCGGCCGCGCTTTCTGCCTGCGCCAAATGCGGCATATGCGGATAGGCAGACTTCTCCAAACTGATACTGTTTCCGCACCACAAACAACAGGCTAATCGCTATAATGCAAGCCCAGTTAAAACACGATGAGCCGCAAGGCGAAACTCGAAGGAAATATAAACGATGTCGCAAATCGACCGCAGCAACATGATTCCCGATCCGCAACAGCCCAGTAGGCATACTGGCGGCGTCCAATCGCCGCGCCCCATCGCGCCGGCTCACAGCCAACAACACGGCTCGGCCAATGCCTCTCAGCGCCCGAATCAGCGTCAATACCAGCCGCATCAACAATATCAGCAGCGTCCCGCACAGGGTGCCGCCCCCAAGCAGGGTCCTTCGCACGCTCGCGCGGCAAGCAATCGCGGGCCCGCGGACAAGCGAACCAACAAAAGCAGCAAGTCGGGCGGAAAGACGGCCCTCTTTGTCGTCCTCGGCCTCGTCGCGATCGTCTACATCGTAGGCGTCGTGGCGTTCTCGCAGGTCGCTTACCCCAACACTACCATCGCCGGCGTCGACATCTCGCTCTCTAACGCGTCATCGGCGGCCACCAAGGTCAACTCGGCATGGAAGCACTATAAACTCACCGTGTCGGGCGACGACTTTAGCTGGACCTACCAGCCCGAGTCCGACGAGCCCATCGTCGACGGCGAAGAAGCCGCCCACGAGATTATCAGCAACAACGAGCCGCTGCTGTGGCCGTCCCGCCTCATCTCTTCGCTCAACGGCAAAACCGATAGCGCCACCAAGAATGCCTCGGTCGACCTGGACCAGGACGTCGATCTGTCCATGCTCTCCGATGCCTTTGACCAAAAGCAGTTTGAGGAGGACCTGGGCAGCGCCATCGACGAGTTCAACGAGGGCCGCTCGGGCACCTTCGAAGCCGCCAGCTCCTATGACGAGAAGGCCGGCAAATTCACCGTTGAGAAAGCCCGGTCCAACGAGAAGCTCAACCGCGAGCATGTCATCAAATATGCCGAGATCGAGCTCGCGTCGCTCGCCGAGAACGTCGATATCACCAAGATCGGCAACGACGCCTACGAACCGCTCAACGGCACCCTCACCAACGACCAGATTCAGGCTGCATGCGACGCCGCCAATAACTTCCTGGGCGTCGATGTGACGCTTAAGCTCAACGGCAACGACGCCGGTAAGGTGGATGGCAGCTCGGTGCTGCAGTGGATCAGCTTTGCCGATCCGGCCAACCCCACGCTCGATACGTCGCAGATCGGCAGCTGGGCCGCCGAGCTCGCCAACGGCTTTAACACCGTGGGCTCCACCCGCTGGTGGACACGCGCCGACGGCAAGGAGTGCGCTGTCGAGGGCGGCGACTTTGGCTGGTCCATCGACAGCGACACGCTCGCCAAGCAGGTCGAGGACGCTATCAACAACAAGCAGACCGGTGATATCGAAATTTCGTACTCCAAGAAAGCCGACACGTTTACCGCCAAGGGCGAGCCCGATTGGAAGGCCTATATCGACGTCGACCTGTCCGAGCAGCACGCGCGCTACTACGACGAGAACGGCAATATCGTGTGGGAGGCCAACTTTATTTCCGGCAAACCGGGCGAAGACGCCACCCCGGAGGGCGTGTGGCAGATCAACAGCAACGACGGCGCAAGCAAGCTCATCGGTGCCAAAGACCCCGAAACCGGAAAGCCCAAATACGAGAGCCCGGTCAGCTATTGGATGCCGTTCGAGGGCAATATGATCGGTTTCCACGACGCCACCTGGCAAAACGACAAGAGCTTCGACAACGCCGAGTCCTATAAGTGGTGCGGAAGCCACGGCTGCATCAACCTGCGCCTGGCCGATGCCAAGGCACTCCACGACTGCATTAAAGTCGGGCTGTGCGTGGTCGTGCACTCGTAGGGAACCGCGCCTTGACACAACGGGGAACTGACGCTCCAATCTAACAGTTCCGAAAGATACCGCCCTATGCGCCCGCCTCTCGCGACGGGCGCATATACTTATCGAGGAACTTTCTATAAAGGAGACGCCATGTCGAATGTCCCCACCATCACCCCGGGACCGAATGATACCGAGCACGCGCCCGAGGGTGCCACCGAAACGCTTCCCCTCATAACGAGCGCGCACACCGCGCAGCAAAACGGCGCCGGCGATACGGCCGAGATTTCTGACGAAGAGGCCTATGCCAAACTCAAGGCGAAGCGTGCCGAGCGTCGGCGCAAAAAGCTCATCCGACGCGGCATTGCGGCCGGCGTCGTGGGCGCTATCGTGCTCATCGCCGTTGTCGTGACCTTAGTCATCAACGCGCAGCCAGCAGGGACCACCGGGCCGGTGACCGACATGGTCACCGAGGGTACGTTTACGACCACCGTTGAGGCAAAAGGCCAGCTCAAGCCTATTTCGGCTTCGGTGGTCTCCCCTTCCGTCGACGGCACGGTGGCATCGATCAACGTGCAGGCCGGGCAGTCCGTCAACGAGGGCGACGTGCTCATGACCATTAAAAATGACGAGCTCGACCGCAACGTTGCCGAGGCGCAGCGCGCGGTGGCCGCCGCCCAGGAAGACCTCGCCAACGCACAGAAGGCGATAGCTGCCGCCCAAGCCACTCCAGCGACGGACGCAGATGCGGCAGGCGCGGGTGGCGCCAGTGGCACCGTCGACACAAGCGCCGTCTCGAGCGCCCAGCGCAACCTGGCCTCGGCCCAGGCGACCCTAGACCAGGCCAATGCGAAGGCCGCCGAGCGCACGGTGACGGCGCCGAGCTCGGGCAGCATCGTCGAGCTCAACGCCAAAGTCGGCGCCACGGTGACGGGCGGCATGATTATGGGCGAAGGCGATACGAGCGGCGGCAAACAGTGCATGCAGATCGCCGACCTGTCCAAGATGAAGGTCACCGTGCAGGTGGGCGAAAAGGACATTGCCAAGATCGCCGTGGGTCAGAGTGCCAACGTAACCTATCCGGCCTTCCCCGATATTGTGAGCCAGGGAACGGTCACGGCTATCGCCTCGGTCGCGAACTCCGATTCCACCTACGGCGGTGGTGGCAGCGTGACCTTTAACGTCGACATCCTCATCGAGGCGCCCGATGCGCGCCTGAAGCCAGGTATGACGGCCGAGGTCTCAGTGGTAACCGAGCAGCTCGACGACGTGGTGATGGTGCCGACGATGGCGCTCATGACCGAGGACGGCGAGCACTATTACGTTAACGTGGCGACCGACGACGGGGGCAAGGAAACACGCCGTGTGAACGTGACCGTCGTGACGCAAAACGACAACGAGGCCGTGGTTGGCAAGACGCAGGTCAAGCGCGACGACCAGGGCAATGAGATTAACCCGGACGTACCTGTCACCAAGCTGCGCGATGGCGACACCCTCGTTATGGACACGGGCACGGGCATGACGGCCGACGGCGACGGCTCCGGCAGCATGGCCGCCGATGAGGACATGTAATGCGCCCCGTCATCGACATCCGCAACGTGCATCGCATCTTTGAGAGCGAGGCCGGCTGCGCCCATATCCTGCACAACGTGAGCCTGGCGGTGAATACCGGCGAGTTCGTCGCCATCACCGGCCCTTCGGGCTCCGGCAAGTCGACGCTCATGAACATCCTGGGCTGCCTGGACAAGCCGACGGCAGGCGACTATTACCTACAGGGCCTCAACGTGGCGGAGCTCGACGATGACGAGCTCACCGAAGTCCGCGCCCTGAGCATCGGCTTTGTCTTTCAGAGCTTTAACCTGCTGCCGCGCCTATCGGTCATCGAAAACGTCATGCTGCCGCTGTCGTACACCAACGTGCCGCGGGCTCAGCGTGAGATGCGAGCAGTCCATGCGTTGCAAGCCGTCACGCTGCCGGTCGACCACTGGGACCACCGCATCTCCGAGCTCTCGGGCGGTCAGATGCAGCGGGTTGCCATCGCACGCGCCCTCGTCAACGACCCGCCCATCATCCTGGCCGACGAACCCACGGGAAACCTGGACTCCACCACCGGAGCGCTCGTGATGGAGACCTTCCACAAGCTCCAGGAACGCGGCAAGACCATCGTGCTTATCACGCATGATCCCGGCATCGCCGCCGAGGCCGACCGCGCCGTGACCATTCGCGACGGCCGGATCCACGACGGAGCATATATCGCGCACGCGCCGCAGTCCCTGCGTGGCGCCGTTGATAAACTGCCCATGATTTCCACATCCGCCAACCCGACGAAAGGAGTGAAGGCATGAGCACACGCGACCTTATCCAAGAAGCCCTTCACTCCCTCGAGGCAAACAAGGGACGCAGCCTACTCACCATCCTGGGCATCGTCATCGGCATCGCCTCCGTCATTGCCATGACCTCGCTTATCGGCGGTATCCAAAACAGCCTGGTTAACAGCCTGGGTCTCAACGCCGCGCGTATGGTGCAGATATATTCCTCGCAGGAGCTCACCGAGTCGGACGTCGAGAAACTCCGCAAGATGATGCCGCAGATTGAGCAGATCGGCATCGTGGACAGCGCCTATACCGAGTACAAGGCCGGTGACAAAAGCTATACCGTTATGGCGCAGGGCGTCGACAGCGACATGCTCGACGCGGTGGGCGCCAGCAAGCTCGTCGCGGGGCGCACCTACACCCAGGCCGAGTCCCAATCGGGTGCACGCGTGGCGCTCATCAGCCGCGGCGGCGCCGACCAGCTGTACGGCAACGAACAGGACGCGCTGGGCAAGACCATCAAGGTGTCCAACGGCGAGGTGCAAATTGTCGGCGTCATCGACGGCGGCAACGACTCCATGGGCTCCCTCGCGTTGTATATGTCGCGCGAGACCATTGCCGGCCTCTTTGGTGACGAGAACCCCTCATTCCCCAGCGTAACGGCGCTCGCCGTCGAGGGAACCGACATGGATGAGCTCTGCAAAACGATTGAGTCCAAGGTGCTCAGCATGAAGGGCATTGCGGACGACGACGAATACGACAGCGTCTCGGCGACCTCGATGAAAAGCGCCATCGACGCCCTCAACTCCTTTATGGGCGCGTTTTCGCTCATCATGGGCGCCGTCGCCAGCATTTCGCTGCTCGTGGGCGGTATCGGCATCATGAACATGATGCTCACCAACGTGACCGAGCGTATTCGCGAGATCGGCATTCGTCGAGCCCTAGGTGCCAGCCGTCGCGATATCACCGCGCAGTTTTTGGCCGAATCCTCGGCACTGTGCATCACTGGCGGTCTGCTGGGTGTTTTGATTGGCTACCTGCTGGCCTGGGGCTTGGCAATCTTTGCCGCAGGCTCTGGCGTACTTGGCGAGCTCGGCGCCAGCGGAACCATTACGCCGAGTTTTTCGATCGCCACGGTGCTGCTGGCCTTTGCGGTCTCCGTCGGCATCGGCGTCATCTTTGGCTTCTATCCCGCCCGCCGAGCCGCAAAACTCGATCCCGTGGAATGTCTGAGATACCAGTAAAGCCACCCCCCCATAAGTTGCGGTGAAATAGAGACAGTCCCTATTTCACCGCAACTTATGGGGGGATGCGGCGTTGTCGCTATTCGAAGCGTGATTCCAAGCTCGACAGGCCGCTGATCGTTAGGTCGTTGGCAACCGCGGACACGCGCTCGATGGGAACCGAGCCATCTGAGAGCGCCCAGGTACGATAGATACCGATAATGCCCGACAGCAAAAAGGCCAGGTAGTAATCGAACATCTCGTCCTTGAGACCCTCGGGCAGCAGGCCGCGCTCGGCAATCTCATGCTCGAGCGGCACACGCAGGCGGGTCATAAAGTCATCGAGCGGAATATTCTCGATAAGCTGGCGATTGAGCACCAGATTGTTGCAGAGCGCCTCGTTGATGGTCCTAAAGAACGTGGCGGCCGCACTGAGGGCACGCTCGCTAGTATCGCCCTTCATGGACGAAAGCGTCTTTTCAACCGAGTCCACGATGTTTTCCACCACATCGACGGCAATGGCATCGAGCAGGCCGTCAACAGTGCCAAAATGCACGTAAAACGTCTTGCGATCGACGTTAGCCTCGCGAGCAATCGCGCTCACCGTGATATCGGCCAGCGGTTTTTCGAGCAGCAGACGCTCGAAAGCCGAAAGAATCGCCGTGCGGCTTCGAACGATACGACGATCAAGCCGAGGCTTAGTAGTAGCCATAAGAAGCACCTTCCAACTAGGTAATTCATCCACAGATGAGAGATATTCCACGTAAGAGGATTATCCCACAACGAGTGCTTGAATGGCGAGCAGCATCAAGATTGCACGAAATACAAAGCCCAATAGAAAGGCCCGCTTGCCTGCACCGATAACATTCGGAATAGACAAACGGGCCTAGAGCTAAACGAGCTGAGTATCGCCCTATGGACGCTTCTTTTTATTGAGCGCGGAGGGCGACACGCGAATACCGTCGCCAGTCTGACGGACGTAGGCCTTACGAGCCGGCTTAGAAGCCGTAGAAGCCTTCTGGGCACGTTGCTTAGGGTCAACGGTAACCTGGGATGCAGGATGAGCTTTAGCGGGCGCAGACGGCGCCTGAGGCGTGCGACCGAGCTTACGCATCACGCGATCCCAGCGCGCATGGATACTCTCGTTGTGAGCGCTCTTAAGCCCCAGCAAGGGCGCGGCCAAAATGGTCGGCGCGATAAACGTGATGAGACGCCACAGCAGATAGCCGGCGGTCGATGCCGATCCAAAGAAATGGCCCAGGAACAAAGCGAAACCGCCCTC
>CAKUFW010000083.1 GCA_934650975.1 uncultured Collinsella sp.
GAGCCGACGATCAGCGCCGCGTCGCCCACGGTGTTGCCGCGGAACATGTAGCGCAGGACCGGCCAGTTGCTGTACGTAGCGGCCTTGGCGCGCCAACGGTAGCACTTCTGGTTATTGCCGAGCATGGCCCAGTGCACGTCCTCGCCACGCGGCGCCTCGGTGGCACCGATGGCGTACTTGTGCGGGGTGTACTCCCAATCCGTGGTGAGGATGGGGCCCGACGGGCAGTTCTCGAGCATGGTCTCGATCATGTCGATCGAATCGTAGACCTCCTGGATGCGAACGGCGGTACGGCCGAAGGCATCGCAGGTGTCGGCCGTAGCGGCGTGCATCTTTTGGACGTCCGGATCGGCGTAGCCGTCGAAGGGATGGTCAAAGCGCACGTCGCGGGCATAGCCCGAGCCACGCATGAGCGGGCCGACCGGCGAGAAGTCGCGGGCGATCTTGCGATCCAGAATGCCGATGCCGCTCGTACGCTCGATAAAGTTGGGCGTGGAGAGCAGCACATCGACGAGCTCGGTGACCTCGGAGCGCAGCTGGTGGATGGTCGTGAGCGTGGAGAGCTTCTGCTCGGCCAAAATGTCGCGACGCACGCCGCCGATCACGTTGAGGCCGTAGGTCTTGCGGTGACCGGAGAGCTTCTCGGCCAGGTCCATGGACTTCTCGCGGACGCGGAAGAACTGCTGGAAGCCGGAGTCGAAGCCCGTGTAGTGAGACGCCAGGCCAATGTTGAGCAGATGAGAGTGCAGGCGCTCGACCTCGAGCATGATAGCGCGGATGTACTGGGCGCGCGGCGGGACATGGATGCCCTGGGCGCGCTCGACGGCCTCGGCATAGGCCACCGAGTGGGCGCAGCCGCAGATGCCGCAGATGCGGTCGGCGAGGAACGTCACGGCATCATAGTTCAGGCGCGTCTCGGCGACCTTCTCCATGCCGCGGTGCACGTAGAACAGACGGTAGTCGGCGTCGACGATCGTCTCGCCCTCGACGAACAGGCGGAAGTGACCGGGCTCGTCGGAGGTAATGTGCAACGGGCCCATGGGGACAAGCGTGGTCTCCTTGCCCTTGGTATCAGCCAAGAACTCGTAGTTTTCCATGTCGCTCGCGGGAGCGGGACGGAAACGGTAGTCCATGGAGTCCTTGCGCAGCGGGTACAGGCCGCTGGGCCAGTCATCGGGCAGTACCAGGCGGCGACGGTCGGGCAGACCCTCGGGGATCAGGCCGAACATGTCGCGCAGCTCGCGCTCGCCCCACACGCAGGCGGGGACGAACGGCGTCACGGACGGGAACGTCATCTTGGCGGGATCGACCTCGGTGCGCACGGTAACCCAGCCGGGATCCTCCCCCTCCATGGAGATGACGTAGTACACGGCGTAACGGCCGCACAGGCTGCGCTCGTCGTTGCCGACAATCACAGGAATCCAGCCGTAGCGCTCGTAATACAGGTAGTGGACGGCCTCGGGCAGACGGTCCAGCTTGACGGTGATCGTCAGCTGGTCCTCGCACTGCCATTCGACCTTCTCGATAGCGCCCGGCAGTGCAGCGCGCAGGGCCTCGACGTGGCTTTCGCAGCGACGAGCGTAGTCCTTCTTTTCAGGTTCTGCCATGGTGCTAATTCACCTCACTTGTCTTGGTCTGGGAACTGAACACCATGCGGTAGAGAGGGGCCTCGTGGAGCTCCTCGACGCTCTGGTTCAAAACGACGGACGTTGCATCCTCGACGCCGCTCGTGATGGCGACCGGGGTGGCGATACCGAACCACATGACCACGATCGCGAGGGCGATCTCGGGGATGATCATGAGGGCGGGCACCTCGTGGCGCTTCATGCCCTCGGGCGCCTTGCCGAAGATGGACTTGAGCGCGATGCCGGTAAGGGCGAAGTACACGCCGGTGAGGCCGATGGCCACGAGCACGACCACCCAGATGGGACCGGACTGAACGCCGGCCACGAAGGTGAGGAACTCGGAGATGAACAGGGCGAACGGCGGGAAGGCGGCGAGCGCGAGCAGGGCGATGATGGTGAGCGCTGCCGTGACGGGAGCGATCTCGACGACGCCCTTGATCTTGTTCAGGTCGCGGGTGTGGTAGATGTGCTGGATGTTACCGGCCATGCAGAAGGCGAGCGCCTTCGTGAAGCCGTGGAAGATGCAGTGCAGCAGGCAGGCGGCGATACCGAGCGGGCCACCGATACCCAGGCACAGCGCGACCACGCCGACGTTGTCGACGGAGGAGTACGCGAAGCGGCGCTTGATATCGTCCTGCTTGAAGATGCACAGGGCAGCCACCAGGATGGACAGCGTGCCCAGGATGAGCAGGAGCGTTCGCGGATAGGTGTCGCCCACCGTGATGATGGACAGGGAGTAGAAGCGGATGATCACCAGCATGGCGCACTTGAGCAGCACGCCCGAGAGCAGCGCGGAGACCGGGCTCGGAGCCTGGGAGTGCGCGTCGGGCAGCCAGGTGTGCATGGGGAACAGGCCCGCCTTGGTGCCGAAGCCGATGACGATGAACGCGAACGCGAGGCGCACGAGCATCGGGTCGAACTGGTCGGCGTAGGGCATGATGGAGGTGAGGAAGGCGGCCTCATGCGCGTTGGGCATGATATCGGCGGCGTTCGCGTAGATGAGCAGCGTGCCGAACAGGCCGAAGGCCACACCGGCGGTGCAGACCATCGCGTACTTCCAAGACGCCTCGAGCGCCTGCTTGTTCTTGTAGATGCCCACGAGGAACACGGTCGACAGCGTAGTGGCCTCGACCGCCGCCCAGGTGAGGATGATGTTGTTGGACAGGCAGGCGAGCAGCATCGTGAAGACGAACAGGCTGAACAGCGCGTAGTACTGCTTGGTGCGCTCGGCCGGCATGGTCTTCTCCTCGATATCGATCTTGATATAGGAGATGGAGTACACGCCGGTGATGAACCCGATGATGCCTACCAGAAGGACGAAGATCGACGAGAGCGAATCGAGATGGAGCCACAGGCCCAAAGCGTCGATATTCTGCCCGCTCGAGAGCATGGTTCCCGCGGTGACGACCGAAAGGACAAGGGTCGCCGCGACGGAGATGGTGTTGAGCCCCGCGAAGACGTTGTAGGACGTCGTCTTGGGGAGCGCAGCCATAATCAGGGAGAACACGAGAGGACAAGCGAGCAGGGCGACCGCCAGCATTGAAACATCCATGGCCTACCCCTTCAATTCGGTCAGGTCGTGGGAGTCGAGCGACTTGGTGTCGTTCCAAATCCTCACGACGACGGCGGACATGATGATGACGGCGAAGATGGCGTCGGTGGCGATGCCGATCTCGATGATCTCGGGGGCCGTGGGCGCGAGCAGAGCGAGCGTCACGTGGCTACCGTTCTCCATAAGGCAGTACCCGAAGATCTGCTTGAGGATGTTGCGCTGGGAGATGATGCACGTGAGGCCGACGAAGAAGTGCGCGAAGCTGATGGCGAGGGCCGGAGTGGCCACCTCGGCGGTGGGCAGGCTCAGGCGCGTGACCACCGCGAAGCAGACGGCCACCTCCAGACCGGTGAGGATGATGGTCCAGGCCGGCTTGATGGAGGAGGTCAGCGTGCTATCGGCAGGCGAACCCATCTTCTTGTAGGCACGGTTGAGAATGAACGGAACGAGGATCACCTTGGTGACGAAGGCCGACGCGGCCCACATGAGAAGCTCGGTGGCACCGGTGGTGAGGCCCAGGGTGAGCAGCACGCCCACCAGGACAACCGACTGGATCGCGTACCACTTGATGGCGGACGGGATGGTCTTCGAGACGACCACCATGGTGGAGGTCACGATCAGAAGACCGCCCAGGATATTGACTAACGAATAACCCATGTCCTACCTCCTAACCCATCCAACTAGAGGACAGAGGACCGGCGACGACGACCATGATCATGAGGACGACGAACACGAACGCCATGGCGCGCGGAAGGGGCTGGCCGGCGGCCACGGTCTCGCTCGGCTCACCGGGCAGGACCTTACCCATCCAACGCAGGAACCATGCGAAGGTGGCGACGGTCTCGACGACCATGACGCACACGAGGACAAAGATGACCGTGTTGGTAGCACCAACCGCGAAGCCACCGGAAATGATCTGGAACTTGGAAAAGAACGTGCTCATGGGGGGCACGCCGGCGATAGCGGTCGCGGCGACCGCAAAGCCCACGCCCGTGACCGGGTACTTCTTCATGAGGCCCTGGATCTTGGGCAGCATACGGGTTCCCAGCGTGAAGCTGAGAGAGCCAGCGATGAGGAAGAACAGGGTCTTGGTGAACGCGTGGTTGAAGATGTGCTCGACGGCGCCGTTAAACGCCATCTGGCTTCCGAACACGGAGAGGCCCAGGCCAAAGAACACGTAGGCGAGCTGCGCGATCGTCGAGAAGGCGAGCAGGCGCTTCATATCCTTCTGGGGCAGGTACATGAGGAAGCCGAAGAGCATGGTCACGACGGCGTCGATGATGGCGACCCAACCGACGATCTCGGGGATATCGCCGGCGCTCGCAAGAGCGCGGGCGAACACACACACGCCGACCTTAACCATGGACGCGCCATGAAGGTAGGCGGAAACGGGCGTGGGGGCCTCCATTGCGGAGGGCAGCCACATGTAGAGCGGGAACTGGGCGGACTTGGCCCAAGCAGCGAACAGGATGAGCAGCAGCACGACGGTCTTCATACCGGAATCGAGCTGGGAGATCGCGCTCAGCGCGAACGTGCCGGTTCCGGCGAACAGGAAGGCCGCGCCGATGTAGAGTCCCAGAGCGCCGATATGGGTGATGATGAGCGCCTTCATACCGGCCTTCTTGGCCGTGGGCGTCATGTAGTAGCTGATGAGGCCCCAGGAGCACACACCGGTGATCTCGAAGAAAACGAGCTGGCCGACGATGGTGGAGCTGTAGGCGAGACCGGCCATGGCGCCGATGAACGTGGAGAAGTACACGTAGAAGCGACGACGGGGCGCGTCGGGATGCTCCTTATTCTTATCGCTCATGTACGGGAACGAATAGATGACGACGAGCAGGCCGATAGCGACGAACGCGGGTGCGAGCAGCGTGCTCATCCGGTCGAATATGAAGCCCATGACCAAGGTCTGGCCCATACTCGCCCAGGTTACATCGACCGCGTTCATGCCGTTTCCGGCAAACGTCGCGGCCAAGCCAACGGAAGCGACCGTGGCGATGCCGCCGGCAAAGGCGCAGATCCATTTAGCGTAGGGACGCGGCAGCATGACGATGAGCAGGGAGCCCAGCATGGGGACGGCGATCGCCACCATGGCAAAGAGGGACAAGCTCGATTCGATTGACATAGTTTCTCCCTTCTCCCTACACGCCTACGACGACGAAGACGAACGCGAGGACCGCGATGCCGACGACGGCCCAGGTCTGGTTACCGAGCACCTTGAAGCGCGAACGGGAAACGGAGTTCTCGAGCACGCCGCAGACGACGAAATCGACCAGGCACTTGACGAGGAAGACGACGGCGCCCACGAGAGCGGTGACGCCGATGGTCGCGGGCTCTCCCCAGGGGATGAAGATGGAGGTGAACCAAGCGACGACCACGACCTGCTTCATGCCCATGGCGAGCTTCATCATGGCCAGGGACGGGCCGGAGAGCTCGGCGAGCGGGCCCTCCTGGAGCTCCTGCTCGGCTTCGGCCTGATCGAACGGAAGCTTGCCGAGCTCCATGTAACAGGCGGCCGCGAAGGCGACGCCGGCGAGGATAACGGCGACGACGCTCGAGACGTTGCCCGTAACGATGTGCTGACCCATGGTCGCAATGTCCGTGGAGCCGCACACGATGGCGACGGTGAACAGCGCGATGAGCATAGACGGCTCGATGAGCACGCTCATGAGGAGCTCGCGGATACCGCCGAAGCCCGCGTAGGCGTTGGAGGAATCCACGCCGGACAGCGCGAAGAAGAAGCGGGACAGCGCGAGCGCGTACATGATGGTGATGGCGTCACCAAAGACGGGCATGGGGCTCTGGAGCGTGAACATGGGCAGGCCCATGGCGAGCATAAACGACACCGCGAGGAACAGCGGCGGCATGATGCGCAGCACGAAGCTCGAGTCGGAACTCACGGACTCGGGACGCGCCATGAGCTTCGCGAGGTCCCGGTAATCCTGAAGGATGGACGGACCGCGGCGATTGTGCATCTTCGCGCGAATCACACGGGCGAGGCCGGAGAAGAAGGGCGCGACCAGCATGACCACGAGGCCCTGCGCCATCGCAAGAACGATGTTCATAATATCCTCTCCCCTCTCTAGACCATGACCACGGCGAGCACGAGGAAGACCACGAGCGCCGCGACGATGTAGCAGATGTATACGGAGTAGTTGCCGCCCTCGATCTTGGAGGCGAGGCCGGCCAGCTTGTCGGCACCCTCGCTCGGTGCATCGACCAGGAAACGGTCGGGCAGGGGCTCGACGCCCTGGGCGACACCGGTGAGCTTCTGGAACACGTGCGCGATGGACCAGCAGATCTTGGTGCATACCTCGCGCAGGGTGTAGAGCGGGCCCATGAAGAGTTCGACGTCGGACGCGAAGCTCGTGGCGACGACGGGCATGTGCTCGTTGGGCTCGTAGCCGCACGCCCAAGGGTCGGTCTTCTTAGCGGGGGCCTTGGCGCCGAGGCAGGACCTCAGCGCGAACGCGAGGCCGGTGAGGACCACGAGCGCGATGGCGATCGCGGGGGTGGAGGTGGCGGCACCGGAAATCTCGTTCACGAGAGACACGCCCGAGGTGGCTGTGACGGCGGAGCCGGCAAGCACGCTCTGGGCGACGTCGCCCAGAACCGGGGCGATGACCGGGGAGCCGATTCCCAGTACCACGCAGATGGCCGCGAGGAGCATCTGCGAGAACAACATCGGAGCCGGGGACTCCTTGGCGTTCGCGGCCTCCTGGGAACGAGGGCTGCTCGCGAACGAGACGCCGTAGGCCTTCACGAAGCACGTGACGGCCAGGGCACCGGTGATGGCGAGGGCGGCCGCGGAGGCGACGGCGAACACCATGACGACCGGGTCGGAGAGCGTCGAGATGTTGAACAGGGACTGGTAGGTGAACCACTCGGAAACGAAGCCGTTGAGCGGCGGGATGGCCGAGATGGCAAGGGCACCGATGAGGAAGCAGACGGCCGTGACCGGCATGCGGCGGAACAGACCGCCCATCTTCTCCATGTTGCGCGTACCCGTGGCATAGAGCAGGGAGCCCGCGCCGAGGAACAGCTCGCCCTTGAACATGGCGTGGTTGAGCGTGTGGTAGAGGGCGGCCATGAGCGCGATCGTCGCGATGACGTCGTTGCCCAGGGCGTGCGCCGTCATGGACGCGCCGACACCGAGCAAGATGATGCCGATGTTCTCGACGGAGTGATAGGCAAGCAGGCGCTTGATGTCGTGCTCGTGGAGGGCGTAGACGACACCCAGGACCGACGAGATGGATCCGAAGACCAGGACCATGAGGCCCCACCAGAGCTGGACGCCCGAACCCGCGAGCAGGTCGAGACCGACCTTGAGGATTCCCAGGATGCCGATCTTGATCATGCCGCCGGACATGAGGGCGGACACGTTGGACGGCGCCTCGGGGTGCGCCTGGGGCAGCCAGGAGTGCAGCGGGATGATACCGGCCTTCGCGCCAAATCCGAAGAACGCGAGGACGAAGCACGCGGAGGAGACGGCGGGTCCAAAGTCATGCGTACGGAAATCACTGAAGCTGAAGGAACCGCCCACGCCGTTGGTCATGAGCAGGAAGCTCGCCATGATGAGAACGAAGCCCACGTGCGCGATGACGAAGTAGAGCCAACCGCCCCTAATGGAGTTCTTGTTCTCCTCGATAACGACAAGGAAGTAGCTCGTAAGGGACATGAGCTCAAAGGCGACCAGGAACCAGAACACGTTGTCGGCGGTGATGACGAGCATCATCGAGGCGACGAAGGTGTTCATAAAGAAGCCGGCGCGCCCGACCTTGCCCGGGTACTCGTCGAA
Source organism: uncultured Collinsella sp. (assembly GCA_934650975.1). Lineage (GTDB taxonomy): Bacteria > Actinomycetota > Coriobacteriia > Coriobacteriales > Coriobacteriaceae > Collinsella. The sequence goes on from CAKUFW010000083.1 coordinate 7,976, forward strand.
GTAGGACAGACCGTAGATGAAGCCCGCAAAGGCGAGAATCGAGATGAGGACCACGATCAGGCCCGCAAGGCCGTTGAGCAAGAGCTCGAGACGGGCGAACGGGAAGAAGAAGACCGTGTTGAGGGACGAAACGTCGCCAAGCACGGCCTCGAGGCCCGCGATGAACGACAGCACGGCCGCGACGGCGCCGATAAGGCAGCCGGCGGTCTTGGCGGCGTTATCGGCCTTGATCAGCAGAACCGAGGCGAGCGCACCGATGCACGAGACGGCAAGCGATGCGATAAACAGCGTCATGCTATCCA
>CAKUFW010000084.1 GCA_934650975.1 uncultured Collinsella sp.
ATGTCCGAGGAGGCCATGGCTGCCGACACGCTGCCGACTGGCGCTGGTGTGGGCCACATCATCAAGATGAAGGATGCCCGCAAGGCATATGTCGATCATGCCATAAGCACGCTCGACGGCCTTAAGCTCGACGGACTGGTCGTTGCCGTCGACTGTGGCCACGGCGCTTCGTGTCAGACCACGCCTGCCGCGCTGCAGCGTCTGGGCGCCACGGTCCACGCCATCAACACCGACTACTGCGGCACCGACATCAACGTCGAGTGCGGCTCCACGCACCTTGAGCCCCTGCGCGAGCTCGTGTTGCGCACCCATGCCGACATCGGCCTGGCCCACGATGGCGACGCCGACCGCGTGCTCTTCGTCGACAGCGAGGGCAACGAGATCGACGGCGACTACATCCTGGCCATCTGCGGCTCCGACCTCGCTGCTCGCGGCAAGCTCGCCAACTCCGAGATCGTCTCGACCGTTATGTGCAACCTGGGCTTCTCCATCGCCATGAAGGAGCAGGGCTTTGAGATGGTCCAGACTGCCGTGGGCGACCGCTACGTTCTTGAGCGCATGCTCGCGGACGGCGCCGTCATCGGCGGCGAGCAGTCCGGCCACATTATCTTCCTTGAGCACAACACCACCGGCGACGGCCTGGTGACGGCGCTGCAGCTGCTTGCCGTGCTCAAGCGCACCGGTCGCACGCTTACCGATCTTGCTGGCATCATGAAGAAGTACCCGCAGGTACTCGTCAACGTGCATTCCGACAATAAGGCCGGCCTGGACGACTGCCAGCCCATCTGGGACGCCGTCGCTGCCGCCGAGAAGGAGCTCAACGGCCGTGGCCGCATCCTGGTGCGCCCGAGCGGCACCGAGCCGCTGGTCCGCGTCATGGCCGAGGCCGAGACGCACGACCTCACCCAGCGCGTTGTCGACGACATCGTCGAGGTTGTCAAGCGCGAACTTCCCTAATGGTCAAAAACGGGTGCCAAGTGGTAAACTAGTAAAGTTCATTTGGTTGATTGGTATGTCCGAGGGGGAGCATGTTCACTAAAGTCCTAAGGTCTTTTGGTATGCGTGGTCGAGTCCTTACGCTGGATGCTCCCATCTCGGGCGACGTCATTCCGCTTTCCGAGGTAAACGATCAGACGTTTGCCACCGGTCTTTTGGGTCAGGGTGTGGCGATTCAGCCCACCGGAACGCGCGTGATCGCGCCGGCGGACGCCAAGGTCGAAGCGATTTTTCCCACGGGTCATGCCGTTGCGCTTAACACGGTCGATGGCCTGGACGTGCTCATCCACGTTGGACTCGATACCGTTCAGCTCGAGGGCAAGCACTTTACCGTGCACGCCCAGGTGGGCGATATCGTCCATAAGGGCGATGTGCTTATCGAATTTGAGCGCGAGGCTATCGCGGCCGAGGGCTACGATGTGACGGTTCCCATCTTGGTATGCAACTCTGTTGAGTTCTCGAGTATCAAAGGCTCCATTGGCGAGCATGTCGAGGAGATGGACCAACTCATCGTCGCTCGCGAGCGCTAACAGGGCGCTTTGCCTTTAGCCTACAATTCAAACACGTTTACGGAGGGCGCCCTTGAAAGAGGACGCCCTCCGTGGCAAGATGGGAATTGTCCGGAGCTAAAAGGCTTTGGGTCACCGTGGACGGGCAGGGGCCTCGACGCGGCTAGACACGAGACACATACATTACGCGACCTCGCCCTGGTGGCCGCACACGTTGGTTGCGGCCGACGCGGGCCGCGGGCAAGTGCTTGTAAGGGGAGCCTTGCCTCTCTTCTACGAGAAAGGATGCGTAATGAAGATCATTAAAGCTAAAGACTACGAGGATATGAGCCGTAAGGCCGCCAATATCATTTCGGCGCAGGTTATCCTCAAGCCCGATTGCGTGTTGGGCCTTGCCACCGGCTCTACCCCGATTGGCGCCTACAAGCAGCTTGCCGCTTGGTATGAGAAGGGTGACGTCGACTTTGCCGAGGTCAGCACCTATAACCTTGACGAGTATCGTGGCCTTTCGCATGACGATCCCCAGAGCTATCACTACTTTATGCGTGAGAACTTCTTTGATCACATCAACATCGATCTGAACAATACGCATGTGCCCGACGGCTCTAACCCCGACGCCGCCGCTGCCTGCTCCGAGTACGACAAGATCGTCGCTGCCGCCGGCTACCCCGATCTGCAGCTGCTCGGTATTGGCAACAACGGTCACATCGGCTTCAACGAGCCCGATGACCACTTCTCCAAGGGTACGCATTGCGTCGACCTGACCGAGAGCACCATCCAGGCCAACAGCCGCCTGTTCGACAGCATCGACGACGTGCCCCGTCAGGCCTACACCATGGGCACCCAGACCATCATGTATGCTCGCATGATTCTGGTTGTCGCCAATGGCGAGGCCAAGGCCCAGGCCGTGCATGACATGTGCTATGGCCCGGTTACGCCCGAGTGCCCGGCTTCGATCCTGCAGCTGCACACCAACTGCGTTGTCGTTGCCGACGAGGCCGCTCTTTCGCTCTGCGAGTAGCGCAAGCTTCTCACCTGGACATAGCTTTGCCGAAGGCCTCCGCTTTGCGGGGGCCTTTTTGCTGGGCGCACGCCGTGTGCTTGACGAAAACCTTACCGCAAACTTGACGGGTGCATCTGGTGCAGCATGATTCATTCCATATCAGAAACTATGCATTAATGCTACGAAAAGGTCGCAGACGGTAGCTGGCGTTAGGCGAGTTGCGCAACACAATTGAATAACGTTCATTTGAGGTACACTGCCAAATTATGGGACAAGCTGGCAAGCGCATTGACCTGCGCAAAGACTGATTGGTTGGGGGATAAGTTTCAATCGGACCACGCTGAACAAAAACTTGCCATTTGCGTACCAAAAAACAGCCTAAACCGTAGCATCGCTCTATTCATATAGCGATACATATGGTCTTACGGCTACGGTGTCCATGTGGTCGAGTTGAGGAGCGGGTATGGTTAACGATTTGGGCAATACGGACGACCTCGAGCTAATGCCGCTGGGCGGTAGCTATATGGTGCGGCGCGATCGCTTGATGAACGAGCTCATCGCCAAGGGGCGAAAGGCTGGAATCGTAGTCCTCTACGCGCCCGATGGCTTTGGGAAAACCTCGGTGCTGCTGCAGTATACCCAAGAGGTCAAAAGCGACCCGACGCGAGGCCCCGTGCGGATTATCGAGGCCGACCGCGCCATTGGGCGCGAGGTGTTTATGCAGCTCGAGGTCGTTACCGAAGAGCTTAAGGATAAGCCGCATTCTCTGATTGCAATCGATAACGTACCCAACCTCAGCCAGAGCGAGACCGAGGAGCTCATCGACCGAATCCGAAGCCTGCGCGCTATGGGGGTCGGGGTCTTTTTGAGCTGCCGCCCTTCGAATCGTCAGCTGATTCACGGGCTGGGCGATTCGATTAAAGTCAACGCACAGATGCTCAAGGTGCATGCCTATGAGTATTCGGCGTGGGCGTCGGCGTTCTCGATCAGCACATCGCTCGACTTCTATCAGCTTACGCAAGGCGTGCCCGAGCTCGTGTCTGCTATGCAGACGGGACTATACGGGCAGGGTGACGTTGCCCAGATGCTCGAAAACGAAATCGTCAATATCTACGGGGCGGCACTTATTGACTTGGCGTCGCTCGAGAACAACGCTCTGTTTAGCGTGGCATGTTTGATGGTTTTGATGGGTGAGGGCAACATTTCGGAGCTCGAGGCATGCGGTGTTAGGCTTTCGGCGATTGACCAGTCCTATCTTGTCCGCGATTATCCAATTTTTGGCGTCGATCCGGCCGACCGGAGCTTTACCTGTTTGGGTACCGAGGACAACGCACGCTTGCGATTGCGCAAGCTGGTCGCCGAGATTCGCCCCGAGCTCGTTGTGCGGGCGGCGCGTATTTTGATTAAAGCAGGGCGCTGTGATACCGCGATGGACCTTGCCGATGCATTTTTGGACCGCAGCGCGGTGTTGGAACTTGCCGGGCAGTATGGGGTTGATTTGGCTCTGACGGGGCATGGAGGGGATGTCTGCCGCGCGGCGCTGGGAAGGACCGAGGCAGATACCCAGACCTCGGAGCCGACGCCTGACGAGGCACTCGGTATCTATCTGGCGGCGGTGAGCGTCTCCAATACAAAGCTCGCGCGGTACATGGCCTCAATTATCGAGCGTGCGGGCGAGCAAGCGATTTGCGAGCTCGACCCCGTGTCTTGGAAGGTAGCGCACGCGCTTACGTCCGCCTGTTATGGAGATGGCGGACTAGGGCTTCCGACAAGCCGTGCGTTTTTGGAGAGTGAAGCGTCTTGTGCTGCACTCGACATGCTGTCCGCGCATGTCGAGATAAAGCGCAGCCTGACCGAGCGGGCGAGGGGTGGCGATGTTCTCGCGGGGCTCAAGACGGATAAGGCCTACGATTGCGAGCTCGATATCGCGGGGACGCTTGTGCGGGCGGACCGCATGCTGACGGAGCTATTTGACGGGTCGTATGCGGGGATTGACGAGCGTGATGACGAGATGGCCGTGACGCTCGAGGCGCTCGAAGCGCGCGGAATCCGGGCGCTGGCCATCTGGGTACGCATGGTGCTATCGGCGCGGCGTCTGCTTGCCGGCATGCCGGTGACCGACGAGCAGGCGTTCAATGAGCTCGACCGTTTTGCCGTGCGCGTGCGCGACAATCAGGTCCAGTTGTTTGGCCTGATACTGGAAGGCTGGCAGTCGCTGGCGGAGGGGCGTCCGGTCAATGCTAAATTCCGTGCGGTGCAGGTGCTCCGGCTTGCCGAGGAATCGATTGGATACATTCGCGACAACGCACTGCTGCTAGAGCGTACGGCGTACCTGCGCAATACATCGATGGTATCGGTACGCGAAGAGGCGGAGCTGCTCGATTTGAGCCGGACGCAGGTTGGCGGTGCGGAGGCCTGGATGGTGGCGCTGCATTTGGCATCCGCGGGTCGTGATAGCGATCTTGCAGCTTGGATGTCCATGAATCGCCCGGGGATTCTGGACCCGTCGTATCGGCTGTTTGCACGTCTTGCCATGCATTGCTTGGGTGAGCCGGCGGCCAGGATCAGAAAGAAGCTTCCGGTACGCGAGCTATCGCGGTATTCGCTGCGTGAGGACTTTGAGGCCGAAGGTGAGCGCCTATTCCAGGCCGGCGATGCCGAGGGTGTCGATATGATTGACCATATCGAGATTCGCATGTTCGGGGCGTTTCGCGCCGAGCGCGACGGGTTTCCCATCACGGATAAGATGTGGCGCCGCAAGAAAGCGGCGACGCTTGCCGAGCGGCTTGCGCTGGGCATGGATGCACTGGTCGACCGCGAGACGCTGGCTATGGAGCTGTGGCCCCATGCCGAGTTCAATAGCGCTCGTAACAATCTGTACTCGACGATATCGCGCCTGCGTTCGGCCTTGGGGCCGACACCGGACGGCAAGTCGTGTGTGCTGATCCAAAACGAGTGCATTGGGCTTAACGGCGATTACGTCAAGACCGACGTGCGGTTGTTTGATCAGATAAGCCGCGAAGTTTTGGGAAATCGCACGGGTGCGCGCGGGCCCCATCTGGTCGAGCTGTGCCTTAAGATTGAGCAGCTCTACGCCGGCCCGTTGTATGTTCCCAATGGCTGTAATCCCACTTACTTTTTGCGTATGCGGCGCATTATGGAATCGAAGTATATCGACTGCATGATTCGGGGCGCGAATGCCGCCCTAGAAGAAAACGACCTGCAGTCGGCGGTATGGCTGGTGGAGTCGGGGCTGCGGCAGGAGACGGCGCGCGAGGACATGGTGCGTTGCGCTATGCGCGTCTACGGTGCGGCGGGGCGACGACGCGATATCGTCGAGCTGTACAGTGGGCATATGCATCACCTGAGGGAGCAGGTCAATGGCGTGCCCGAGCCCGAGACGCGGCGTCTGTACGAGCGCTTGGTGGAGGGCAGGCTCAACCGCGTGCTCGTCGAGCGATAAAAAATGAGCGTCCGGATTGCTCGGACGCTCGCAAGCTTGATGTATGTTGGCTCGCCGGATCGTCGGCCCTTAGACGAGCTTAATCTTCTCGATGTCCTTGCGCGAGGACTCGCGATACAGCGAGAACTTGCGGCCGATGACCTGGACGACCTCGGCATGGCAGCGATCGGCGAGCTCTTCGGCGGCCTCGCGGGCAGAAAGGCTGGAGCCATCGAGTACGGAGCACTTAACGAGCTCGTGCTTCTCCAGGTAGGCGATCGTCTGCTCGACGGTGCCGTCGTTGATGTCGGACTTGCCGATGATGATGGCGGGGTTGAGGTGATGGGCCATGCTGCGAAGCTGCTTGACCTGGGCTCCTGTCAGTGCCATGGGTTCTCGCTTTCTATGTTATGGGGCGCCCCGCGATGGGGCCTTAATCTACGTGAGCTGTCCCACGATAGCGCAGGAACGGCGCGGTGTGGAGCGTGTTTGCCCAGTTCAAAAAGAATGCGGATGCCGAGCGGGAGAACAGCGCGGGTTACAGGCGGACGTGTACGGCGGCCGAAAGCGGTCTATGGACGGCTCGAAGAGACCGGCTCCCATGCAATAAACGCCCAACGGACCTTGCGGACGTGGTCGAGCATGTAGCGCCCCTGCGGCACCCCTTTGGACCCCGGCTCGCCGGCATGGGGGTTCTCAATCATATGTTGAGCGACGTAGTCGCGCAGACGGTCGATCTTATCCTCGTTACCGTGCTCGAGCATGCGGGAGAAGTCCGCCACGCCCGCCTCAAGGCTATCGAAGGTATCGCGACGAGGCGATTCAAAGTATGTAACCTGCGGCAGGGCACCCATCTGAATGAGAATGTTAAAGGCATACACAAAGCCATTACTGCAGGTAACCGAGGCGCCGATGGCGTTCATCAGGTGCAGGTCATAGCGCGGGCTAGAGTTAGCGACCATCGTGACGGCACAACGCCGACGAGCCGTTCGATCAAGCTTGGTAAGCGCACCTTTTAGGTTGGTCGTGGTGACAGAGCGACTGGCAAAGGCAACATCTACCGCTTTCGCGACCGGTCCAACCAAATCCCAGTCATCATCCCAAGCAAGCTCAAGCGGTGTAATGCGATTCTCGAGTCCATAGTAATCAATGCCAGCATCAAGCGTGCCCAACATAGCAGGGGAAAAGTCAGCAGCAATCACAGGATGTCCAGCCTGAGCAAGCGGAATAGCAATCGACCCAGCCCCACACCCCATATCCAGCACGGATTCACCAGGCTTTAACGCCAACAGCTTCATAAAGTCCCGGGCATACGGGGCAGTTTCCAACGGCCGAAAATGCCGAGCCCGCTTATCCCACTCAAAAGAATCATCAGCCCGCCGCCGACCAGCCTGCAAGCGCATCCATTCGCCATTCCAATCAGCAGAAAGAAGCTCAGAACGAATCAAATCATCAGCCACGGGCCATCCCCCTCACAACAAAAAAGCGGCCCCTCCCAAAAGAAGAGCCGCAACCAGCATATATCAGAAAGAACCGATCCAACGCCAAACCGCCCTTACAACCAAGGAGGGCAGAAGCGAAGCGACTGCCAAAGGGACAGAACCCAACCGAGGTCCCGATGTGCGGGGGCCCCGGGGAGGGCAAATATATAAGGTCGATCGCGAGTTCCGCACGAGCCGGAGAGCACTTAATGTGCTCTCCGTGCGAGTCAGGACTGTCCGAGCAGGCGACCTTATATATTTGCCCTCCCTGGGGCTCCTCGCCAGTCCCCTCAGCTAGTTCTTCAGCGAGTTCAGCGGCGCCGGGAATCGACCGCCACGATGGGCAAGTACGGTGCCGGCGTTGGGGTTCACCGGCATGATGGGTGCTCGGCCGAACAGGCCGCCGTACTCGACGCAGTCGCCCACGCCCTTGCCGATGGCAGGGATCACGCGGACTGCTGTGGTCTTGTTGTTGATGACGCCGATAGCCATCTCGTCGGCGATAATGCCGGCGATGGTCTCGACCGGGGTGTCACCGGGGATGGCAATCATGTCAAGGCCGACGGAGCACACGCAGGTCATGGCCTCGAGCTTCTCGAGCGAGAGCGCACCGGCCTCGACGGCGGCGATCATGCCGGCGTCCTCGGACACGGGGATAAAGGCGCCCGAGAGACCGCCCACGCTGGAACTGGCCATGACGCCGCCCTTCTTGACGGCATCGTTGAGCATGGCGAGTGCGCAGGTCGTGCCCGGGCCGCCGCAGGT
>CAKUFW010000085.1 GCA_934650975.1 uncultured Collinsella sp.
TCGCTGTTCAACCGCATCCTGGGCGCCGACCGCTCCATCGTGTCCAACATCGCCGGCACCACGCGCGACGCCATCGATACGGTCGTCGAGCGCAACGGCAAGCACTACCGCATGGTCGACACCGCGGGCATTCGCAAGAAAAGCACCGTGTACGAGAACATCGAATACTACTCCATGGTCCGCGGTCTGCGCGCCATCGACCGCGCCGACGTGGCGCTGCTCGTCGTCGACGCCTCCGTGGGCGTTACCGAGCAGGATCAGAAGGTCATGGGCCTTGCCATCGAGCGCGGCTGCGCCATCGTGGTACTGCTTAACAAGTGGGACCTGCTCGACGACGACCGCAAGCGCGAGGCCTGCATGGAGACCGTCGACCGCCGTCTGGGCGTCATGGCTCCTTGGGCCCAGTACCTGCGCATCTCTGCACTGACCGGCCGCAGCATCGAAAAGATCTGGGCCATGGTCGATGCCGCCGAGAAGACGCGCTCACAAAAGATCACCACCTCGCGCCTCAACACCTTCCTCACCGACCTGCGCGAGTTTGGCCACACCGTGGTGGACGGCAAGCGCCGCCTGCGCATGCACTATGTGACCCAGACGGGCGTCAACCCGCCGACGTTCACGTTCTTCGTCAACCACAGCGACCTGGTCAACGACACCTACCAGCGCTATGTCGAGAACCGCATGCGCTCGACCTTCGACTTCGCCGGCACGCCCATTCGACTCTTCTTTAGGAAGAAGGAGCAAAAGGATGCATAATCCGATTCTGCTGACCGCCATCTGTGCCGTGGTCTCGTTCTTTATCGGAGCGATTCCGTTTGGCCTGATCCTGGGCCGCGTGTTCAACCACACGGACATTCGCAAGGCGGGCTCCGGCAACATCGGCACCACCAACGCCCTGCGCGTGGCCGGCCCTAAGGTGGCCGCGCTCACGCTGCTGCTCGACTGCCTTAAGGGCGCCATCTGTGTCATCATCGCGCGCCCGCTCATCGCGAGCGTGGGCTACGGCTTTCCCGTGAGCATCATGGCTCCTGGTGCCGCCGGCGACTGGATGCTCGGCGTTATTTGCCTGGCAGCCGTGTGGGGCCACATCTTCTCGCCCTACCTCAACTTTCGCGGCGGCAAGGGCATCGCCGTGGGACTGGGTGTGATTCTTGCCTGGTACTGGCCCATTGGCCTGTCACTGCTGGGCATGTTTATCGTGGCCGTCGCCATCACCAAGTACGTGTCGGTGGGCTCGCTTGCCGCCGCCATCGGTCTTCCCATCGCCGCCTGCGCGGTCTTTCCGTACAGCAGCCTGGGCCTCAAGTTTTGCATGGCGATGATCGGCATCACCGTGGTGTGGGCCCATCGCGCGAACATCAAAAAGCTCATGACCGGTAAGGAGTCCAAGCTCTCGTTTACCAAGCGCGTCACCGAGCCCGACGATAAGTAGGAGAGAGTCATGAATGTTGCGCTGATTGGCTCCGGCTCCTGGGGAACCGCCGTCGCCGGCCTTGCCGCCGCGCGAGCCGAGCGCGTGACCATGTGGGCCCACAGCGAGCAGACGGCCGCCGGCATTAACGGCGAGCACCGCAATCCCCGCTATCTGGTGGACTACGTGCTGCCGGAAAACGTTGTCGCCACGACGGACTTGGCCCAGGCGCTCGACGGCGCCGAGGCCATCATCTTTGCCGTGCCTTCGACACACCTGCGTGACGTCTGCCACCAGGCGGCGCCGTTCATCGCGGACGAGACCCCGGTTCTGTGCCTCACCAAGGGCATCGAGCCCGAATCCGGCCTGCTCATGAGCGAGGTCATCGCTAGCGAGATCGGCAACGAGTCGCGCGTGGCGGCGCTCTCGGGCCCCAATCATGCCGAGGAAATCTGCCGCGGCGGGCTTTCGGCCGCCGTCATCGCCAGTGAAGACCAACAGGTGGGGGAGACCTTTAAAGATCTGTTGCTGTCCACGGCCTTCCGCATCTATCTGTCGCAGGACATGACCGGCGTCGAGGTTTGCGGCGCTATGAAAAACGTCATCGCCATCGTGTGCGGCATCTCCGCCGGTTCGGGCGCGGGCGACAACACGCTCGCCCTCATCATGACGCGCGGTCTGGCCGAGATCAGCCGCCTGGTGCACGCCCGCGGAGGCCAGGCCATGACCTGCATGGGACTTGCCGGCATGGGCGACCTTATCGCCACCTGCACCTCGGGGCATTCGCGCAACCGCACCTTTGGCTACGAGTTTGCCCACGGCGTGTCGCTCGACGAGTATCAGGAGCGCACGCATATGGTGGTCGAGGGTGCCGTCGCGGCCCGCAGCGTCAGCGAACTCGCCCGCTCACTGGGCGTAGACATTCCGCTCACCTTTGCCGTGGAGCAAACGCTCTACAACGGTGTTACTTTGGATAGGGCGCTCGAGATTCTTACCGACCGCGTCCCCTCCCAAGAGTTCTACGGACTCACCGACTAGCGCAGAAAGGCTTCTACCATGGGTTCCATCAAAATCGCTCCGTCCGTCCTCTCGGCCGACATGGCCAACCTCAAGGGCGAGCTCGACAAGATCGCCGGTGCCGACTACGTGCACTTCGACGTTATGGACGGCCACTTTACCGGCAATCTTACCTTTGGCGTCGACATCCTCAAGGCCGTCAAGCGCTCCACCGATGTACCGGTCGACGCGCACCTGATGGTGTCGAACCCCGACGAGACGGTCGATTGGTACGCCGATGCCGGTGCCGATATGATCACCGTGCATTACGAGGCTTCCACGCACCTGCACCGCACGCTTACCCATCTGCAGCAGCGCGGCGTCAAGGCCGGCGTGGTGCTCAACCCCGCCACCCCCGTGTGCGTACTCGAGAGCATCATCGACGTCGTCGATATGGTGCTGCTGATGAGCGTGAACCCCGGCTTTGGCGGACAGAGCTTTATCCCGGGCACCATCGCCAAGCTCCACGAGCTCAAGGCCATGTGTGAGCGCCACGGCGTGTCGCCCATGATCGAGGTTGACGGCGGCATTTCTTCCAAGAATATCGCCGAGGTCGTCAAGGCTGGCGCCAACGTGCTCGTAGCCGGCTCTGCCGTATTTAAGTCCGAAGACCTCGCCGCCGAGGTTGCACTGCTGCAGAAGCTGGGCAACGAGGCCACACAGGAGGCATAAACCCTTATGACCGCAGGTCAAAACCGCATACCCGTGAATCTTGACTATGCCGCCTCGACGCCCATGCGCGCCGAGGCGTGCCTTGCGCAGCGCGAATACGACGAAAGCGAGCTTGCCGGCGTCAACCCCAACTCGCTGCACTCGCTCGGCCGCAAGGCCGCCGCGCGCCTGGAAGTCGCCCGTCGCGACATCGCCCGCAGCTTTGGCGCACGCGTTCGCCCGTCCGAGATCATCCTTACCAACGGCGGCACCGAGGCCAACCAGCTGGCACTGCTCGGCCTTGCCGAGGGCGCACGCCAGCGTGATCGCAAGCGCGACCGTGTGATCGTGTCCGCCATTGAGCACGATTCGATCCTGGACAACCTGCCGCTGCTACGTGCCGCCGGCTTTACTGTCGACCTGGTGCAGCCCTGCCGTGCGGGCTACATCGAGCCCCCCGCGCTGAACGACTTGCTGAGCGACGACATAGCGCTCGTGAGCATTATGGTCGCCAACAACGAGACCGGCGTGGTGCAGCCCATCCGCGAGCTCGCCGCCGCTGCACACGCTGCCGGCGCCCTGTTCCACACCGATGCCATCCAGGGCTACCTGCATATTCCGCTCGATGTCACCGAGCTGGGCGTTGACGCCATGACCGTTGCCGCCCACAAGATTGGCGGCCCCGTGGCGTCCGGCGCGCTCTACCTTAAGAGCCGCACGCCGCTGCGTCCGCGCATCTTTGGCGGCGGACAGGAGGCCGGGCGTCGCGCCGGTACGCAGGACCTGCGCACGCAGCTGGCCTTTGCCGCTGCCGCGTCTGCGCTGCTGCCCAATGTGGTCGAGGAGCGCGCGACGCTGCAGGCCCTGTCTGACAAACTCTATGCCACGCTTACGGCCCATCCGCGCATTCACGCCACGATGGGCGACTACTCGCAGGCCAATCGTCTGCCGGGCATGGTCTCGATCTACGTCGACGGCATGGACTCCGAGGAGCTTATCATCAAGCTCGACGCCGCCGGCTTTGAGGTTTCGGCCGGCTCTGCTTGCTCGAGCGGCAGCATGGACCCGAGCCACGTGCTCAGCGCCATGGGTATCGGCCGCGAGCAGGCACTGGGCTCGCTGCGTATCTCGTTTGATGACCGCGTGAATCCGGACGATCTGGACGACTTTTCCCAGACGCTGCTCTCGATCGTAGGCGCCGCATGATTGTCTCCGAGTTTGAACGTGCGCTGCTGGCGCGCTACCCCAAGGCGGACGCCGAGGGCTGGGATCATGTAGGGCTATCTGTGGGAGATCCCGCTGCAAAGATCACCGGTGTTGCCTGCGCACTCGATGCGACCGAGGCCAACGTGCGCCGCGCTCTTGAGGCCGGAGCCAACGTGCTGCTGACGCATCATCCGATTTATATCAAGGCACCTGAGGCCTTTTGTCCGGCCGATTCCGCGCGTCCCCAGTGCAGCGCCGCGCTGTACGAGGCAGCTCGTTGCGGCGTGAGCATCATCTCGCTTCACACCAACCTGGACCGCTCGCACGAAGCGCGCGTTCGCCTGAGCAATTTGCTGGGCGCTGAGCCCATGAGCTCGCTGGAGCATGTGGACGAGCCTGAGCTCACCGGTCTGGGCGCACTTGCGACCCTCCACGACCCCTGTAACCTGCGCGATCTCGCCAACCGTGCCGCCACGGCCTATGGCAGTGACCCGCGCGTATGGGGCGAAGCCGAGCGCCCGTGCCGCACCGTAGCCATTCTGGGCGGTTCCCTCGGCGATTTTGGTGAGCTTGCCATCGCCGCAGGCGCAGATGTTATTGTGACCGGAGAGGCCGGCTACCACGTGGCTCAGGACCTTGCCCTGCGTGGGCTGCCCGTAATTCTGCTCGGCCACGATCGCTCCGAGGAGCCGTTCGTGGATATCTTGATGAACTCTGCAGTTGACGCCGGGGTTGACCCCCGTCATACGATTAAAATACTGAACCCTTGCCAATGGTGGACTGTGACAAAAGGAGAGAACTTATGAGCGCCGGCGCTACGCTACTCAAGCTGCAACAGATCGATTTGGAGCTCGCCCGCAACAAGAGCGAACTTGCCAATATGCCGGAGCTCAAGGAGCTCGCTTCCAAACGCAAGACCTATGTGAAGCTCAAGTCCGAGATGACCAAGCTCTACGCTCAGCGCAAGGATCTGGACATTGAGCTCGACGATCTCAACACCACCGAGATTCAGACCAACAACGCCATCGAGGCTGCCAAGAAGCGTCACGTCGATGGTTCCGACTACCGCGAGGTTCAGGACCTGGAGAATGAACTCGCCACCCTGGCAAAGCGTCTGGACAAGATCGAGCACACCCGCAAGGATGTCGTCGTCGCCCATAAGGAGGCGCTCGACCGCGAGGCTCGCGCGCAGGCCATCATCGCCAAGTTCGAGGAGGGTGTGAAGGCCGATACCAAGGCCGCCCGCGCCAAGGCCGCCGACCTGCAGGCCCAGATTGACGCCGCCACCAAGGAGCGCACCGCCCTTGCCGCTACGCTGCCGACCGACGTGCTCACCGATTATGAGCGCCTGCTCAAGCAGTTCCGTGGCCTGGCCGTCGAGACCATCAAGGGCAACATCCCTACGGTCTGCCACACCGCGCTGCAAGCATCGTCCATGAGCGATCTCAACCACGACGGTAGCGAGATTACGCACTGCCCGTACTGCCACCGTCTGCTGGTGCTCCCGAGCAAGGAAGCTTAAACGATGGCGGCGCCCAACAATTCAATGCAACTTGAGGGAAAAACGATCCTGCTGGGTATTACCGGCGGGATCGCCGCCTATAAGTCGTGCAATATCGTGCGCCTGCTGCAAAAGCGCGGCGCGCGCGTCAAGGTCGTTATGAGCGAGCATGCCACCGAGTTTGTGGGGCCGCTTACCTTCCGTGCGCTCACCAACGAGCCCGTCGCCGTGGGTCTGTTCGACGACCCCTCCGACCCCATCCACCACATTTCACTCGCGCAGGAACCCGATCTGGTGATCGTGGCGCCCGCGACGGCCAATATCATCGCCAAGATGGCCAACGGCATCGCCGACGACCTCATCTCCACCACGCTGCTCGCCACGCCGCGACCCATTGTGATCGCGCCGGCCATGAACAATGGCATGTGGAAGGCGCCGGCGACGCAGGCCAATATGGCCACGTTGCGCGACCGTGGCGTCCATGTGGTGGGACCCGGCAGCGGCTACCTTGCCTGCGGCGACGTGGACACGGGACGCATGAGCGAGCCCGAGGACATCGTTGAGGCCATCTGCGAGGTATTCAACCCCGCGCCCCAGGACCTCGCAGGCAAGCGCATCGTCATCACTGCCGGCCCCACGCATGAGCCGATCGACCCCGTGCGCTTCATTGGCAACCGTTCTTCGGGCAAGATGGGTATCGCCCTGGCGGGGGAGGCCGCACGTCGCGGTGCCGCCGTCACGCTCGTGCTGGGACCGACATCGCTCGACGTTCCCCACGGCGTAGAGTGCGTGCGCGTGCAGACCGCCGCAGAGATGCTGCAGGCGGCGTTAAACGCCTTCCTGACGGCCGACGCTGCCATTTGCGCGGCAGCCGTCGCCGACTACACGCCCGCGGCCCCTGCGGACCACAAGCTCAAAAAGGCCAACGAACGCTTGAATCGCATCGAGCTCGTCGAGACCGTTGATATTTTGGCTGAGCTTTCGCGCCAAAAGGGAGAGCGGTGCGTGATCGGCTTTGCAGCCGAGACCGATAACGTCTTGGAGTACGCTGAGCGTAAATTGGCCCGCAAGGGCTGCGATGCGATTATCGCCAACGACGTCTCACGCGCGGATTCGGGCTTTGGAACCGAAACCAACAAGGCTTGGATTGTGAGCGCAACGGGCACGCAAGAACTTCCTGTGCTAACAAAACCCCAGCTCGCTGATACAATTTTGGACTTGCTCAAAAATAATTAAAAAAGTTCTTGCGCAAGGACAAAGTTTCGGGTTAATATACTCCCTGTTGCGAGCGAGAGCAGAGCAACAAACAAAAGCTTCGGGACGTGGCGCAGCTTGGTAGCGCACTTGACTGGGGGTCAAGGGGTCGCTGGTTCGAATCCAGTCGTCCCGACCAGAAGTTTGCAGGTCAGGCACCTAGTGCCTGACCTTTTTTTGTTTTAAGCAATTGCTTAATTTTCAGTAAGCAACAGGGTGCCAAAAATCTACCTACGCGATAGTCGCCTTTTGCGGATAATTGCGCGTTTTGCACACGCATGAGCCGATTTATTAACGCGATATGAATCTACATGCGCGTAGCTGGTATACAGCCGAGTACAGGCTGTATTTATCGCGGCGATTAACACAGATATAGCGACTGTAACGGACAAGCGTGTCGCTGTATTTATTTCAGTAGTTCACTTAATTGGTGGACAAGTGGGCTGTTGCAACGAAACGCCAAGCAGGATGGGCTCTATGCGAGGACGCCGCAGAGGCAATTGCGGGGGAGGGCGGCAGGCGCTCTGAGAGCCGCTGTATGACCCCATTTCTCCTCAAACCGATTACATGCGCCAAGAACCTCAAACCGTTCGTGCAATTGCCAAAAGAAAGGCCCATGCAGGATTGCACGAGCCTTACATCAGATCAAATTTGAGCTAGAAGCACCAAGCGGGACAGACGCAACACCATCTCGTCGTGGCCTCGGCGAGCGACCTATCGCAGTCGAGGTAGACATCGAGGAAGCCGTCAGATCCCGCACAGGGGGACCGCGATGGTGGCCACCGCGCCGCCCGAGGGGCTGTTGGCGAGCGAGACGGAGCCCCCGTGGGCGCTCGCGGCCTCGGAGGCGGCGTGGAGGCCGAGCCCGTAGTGGCGGCCTCCGTCGCGCGAGGAGCGGGAGGAGTCGTCTGTGAAAAGGCGCTCGCAGCCGCGTTCGAGGGCGGCGGGAGAAAAGCCCGGTCCGTCGTCGGCGACCTCGATAACGAGTTGCCCGCCCGCGACGTCGCAGGAGACAGCCACGCGCGAGCGTGCGTGCTCGGCGGCGTTGGCCACGAGGTTCGCGGC
>CAKUFW010000086.1 GCA_934650975.1 uncultured Collinsella sp.
TTCCAGAAGTGGGCCGAGACCCTGGGTCGTTGCGTGGGCAACCCCGTCTTTGAGTGGAGCCACCTGGAGCTCAAGCGTTTCTTTGGCTACGAGGGCGTCCTTAACGGCAATACCGCCCAGGAGGTCTGGGACCTTGCCAACGCCAAGCTCGCCGAGGCCAGCTTTACCTGCCGCAACCTGATCAAGCAGTCCAACGTTCGCATGATCTGCACCACTGACGACCCCGCCGACAGCTTTGAGTGGCACAAGAAGATTGCCGCCGACGAGAGCTTCGATGTTCAGGTCGTCCCGGCCATGCGCCCCGACGCCGCCCTGCGCATCGAGCGTGGCCAGGAGTTCGCCGACTACTGCAAGCACCTCTCCGAGGTCGCCGGCGTTGAGGTCAATGACTTCGAGGGCATGAAGGCCGCCATCTCCAAGCGCTACGACGTCGCCCACGAGCTGGGCTGCCGTGCCTCCGACCACGCGCTCGACTACGTCATGTACGTCCCGGCCAGCGCCGACGAGATTGAGGCCATCTTTGCCAAGGGCCTTGCCGCCGAGCCGCTCACCGAGAATGAGGTCCTTAAGTACAAGACCGCCTTTATGCAGTTTGTCGCCGGCGAGTATGTCCGCCTGGGTTGGGCCATGCAGCTGCACTTTGGCTGCAAGCGCGACAACAACCGCGCCATGTTTGCCAAGCTTGGCCCCGACACCGGTTACGACTGCATCTCCAACTACACGCCGTCCGACCAGCTCGCCGATTTCCTCAACTCCATCCAGGAGACCTGCGGCCTGCCCAAGACCATCCTGTACAGCCTGAACCCCATCGACAACACCATGATCGATACCGTCATGGGCTGCTTCCAGGAGGCTCCGACCGCCGGCAAGATTCAGAACGGCTCCGCCTGGTGGTTCAACGACAACGAGGTCGGCATGCGCGAGCAGCTCACTGCTCTTGCTAACGAGGGCGTCCTGGGCAACTTCGTCGGCATGCTCACCGACTCTCGTTCCTTCCTGTCCTATCCGCGCCACGAGTACTTCCGCCGCGTGCTGTGCAGCGTGATCGGCGAGTGGGTCGAGCAGGGCAAGTATCCGGCCGACATGGAGCTGCTGGGCACCATCGTGCGCGACATCAGCTACAACAACTCCGTCCGCTACTTCGGTTTTGACCTGGACACCGTCGAGGCCTAAATCCAAACCTGGTTCCGGGAGCGCCGTCGCCACACGCGGCGCCCCCGTTTTGCTTACACGCTAACAGCTATCTAAGGAGAGACACAGATGGAGAACATCAGCTACGAGACGCTCGGGAAGATCGGCTACGAGGGCTACCTGCTTCCCAAGGACGCCCCCGAGAAGGTCCTGCAGTTTGGCGAGGGCAATTTCCTGCGCGCCTTTGTCGATCGCTTCTTTGACATGGGCAACGAGGCAACCGGCTGGAACGGCAAGGTCGTCATGGTGCAGCCCATTAGCGGCGCCTTTGGCTTTGCCGACGGCATCAATGCCCAGGACGACCTGTACACCGTGCTGGTGCGCGGCAAGGAGAACGGCAACACGGTCGACGAGTCCCGCGTGATCAGCGCCTGCAGCCGCTGCCTCAATCCGTATCGCGAGGCCGACTACCGCGCCATCATGGAGGTCGCCGCATCCGACGACCTGGAGATCATCGTCTCCAACACCACCGAGGCCGGCATCGCCTACGATCCGTCCTGCAAGGCCGACGACATGCCGCCCGCGAGCTTCCCCGCCAAGCTCGCCCAGGTGCTCCACACCCGCTGGGCCGCCGGTAAGCCGGGCGTTATCGTGCTCGCCTGCGAGCTCATCGACCACAACGGCGAGGAGCTGCTGCGCATCATGAACCAGTACGTGAGCGACTGGGGCTGGGAGGACGAGTTCTCGCAGTGGATGGCCAATGACTGCACCGTCTGCACCACGCTCGTCGACACCATCGTTCCCGGCCGCATCCGCGACCCCAAGGAGGCCGCCGCGGTTGCCGAGCGTCTGGGCTACGAGGATCCCTTCCTGGCCGTGCGCGAGCCCTTCCAGATGTGGGGCATCCAGGGCGACGAGTCGCTCAAGGAGCGTCTGCCCTTCGTGAAGGCCGGTCTGCCGGGCGTCTTTGTGACCCCTGATGTCACCCCGTACAAGAAGCGCAAGGTCCGCATCCTCAACGGCGCCCACACCGCCTTTGTCCCGGGTTCCTGGGTTGCCGGCTTTGATATCGTGCGTGACTGCATGCACGACGAGACCGTCCGCGGCTTTATGAACACCATGCTCTACGACGAGGTCATCCCGACGCTTGCCGCCGATCTGGATGTCGAGGACTGCAAGGCCTTTGCCGCTGCCGTCGAGAACCGCTTCGATAACCCGTTTATCGACCACGCGCTGCTCTCCATCTGCCTCAACTCCACTGCCAAGTGGCGCGCCCGCGACCTGCCCACGCTCAAGGACTATGTTGCCGAGACCGGCAACCTGCCCAAGTGCCTGGCTACGAGCCTGGCCACGCTCATCGCGTTCTACACGCAGGAGCTCGTTGCCCGCGAGGGCGACGGCCTGCACCTGCGTCGCGCCGACGGCACCGAGTACACCGCTCAGGACGACGCCTTCGTGCTCGATTTCTATGCCGCCCACGCCGGCGTCGAGGATGTCGAGCTGGTGCACGACGTGCTCACCAACGAGCAGATGTGGGGCGAGGACCTGACGCAGATCGCCGGCCTGGAGGAGTTTGTCGTCGAGACGCTCGCCGTCGTGCGCGCCGAGGGCGTTAAGCAGGCGTTCGCCAACGCTCAGGCTTAAAGACACCGCCTTGAATCGCTCGCCGACTTTTGCTCAATAGTAGGGTTAGGACTATTTGTAATGAACACTATCCAGATCAATCCGGCCGATAACGTCATCGTCGCGCTATCGCCGCTCGCCAAGGGCACGTCCGTCGCCGTCCCCGGCGTGGGCGAGGTCGTTGCCGTGGAGGATATCCCGCAGGGCCACAAGATGGCCGTGCGCGCGATTGCTGCGGGGGAGGACGTCATCAAGTACGGCCTGCCCATCGGACACGTGACGGAGGATATCCAGGCTGGCCAGTGGCTGCACACGCACAACGTGAAGACCAACCTTTCGGGCGAGGTCGAGTACACCTACAACCCGACGCACCCGGTTGTCGAGGCGGTTGACCCCGAGACCTTTATGGGCTTCCGTCGTGCCGACGGCCGTGCCGCCACGCGCAACGAGCTGTGGATTATCCCTACGGTTGGCTGCGTCAACGAGGTCGCCCGTGCCATGTGCGAGAAGGCTCAGGACCTGGTCGGGGGCTCGCTGGAGGGCGTCTATTACTTCCCGCATCCGTTTGGCTGCTCGCAGACCGGCGCCGATCATGCCCAGACCCGTCGTCTGCTGGTGGCGCTGTCGCATCACGCAAACGCCGCTGGCGTGCTATTCCTGTCGCTCGGCTGCGAGAACTGTACGCATCAACAGTTGCTCGACGAGCTGGGCGAGTACGATCACGAGCGCGTCCGCTTCCTCACCTGCCAAGATGTTGCCGACGAGCAGGTCGACGGCCATCGCATCCTGTCCGAGCTGGCAGACTTGGCCAAGCAGGCCAAGCGTGAGCCCATCCCGGCTTCAGAGCTGGTCATAGGCCTTAAGTGCGGCGGCTCCGACGGCCTTTCGGGCATTACCGCCAACCCCACGATCGGTCGCGTGAGCGATATGGTTGTGGCCCGCGGCGGCACGTCGGTGCTTACCGAGGTTCCCGAGATGTTTGGTGCCGAGAGCATCCTGCTCGACCGCTGCGAGGATGAGCAGGTGTTCAACGCCGCCTCCGATATGCTCAACGGCTTTAAGGATTACTTTATTAGCCATGGTGAGGTCGTCTACGAGAACCCGAGCCCCGGCAACAAGGACGGCGGCATCACCACGCTCGAGGACAAGAGCTGCGGTTGCGTGCAAAAGGGCGGCTCTGCGCCCATCGTCGACGTGCTGCCGTACGCCGGCCAGGCCACCAAGCATGGCCTGAACATGCTGTGCGGCCCCGGCAACGACATGGTGTCGACCACGGCCCTCACGGCCGCGGGTTGCCACGTGATCCTATTCTCCACCGGTCGCGGTACGCCGTTTGGCGCGCCGGCGCCCACCCTTAAGGTGTTCACCAACCAGCGCCTGTGTGACCACAAGGCCAACTGGATGGACTTTAACGCCGGTGTGGTGGCTACGGGCGAGCGTACGCTCGATGAGGCTGCCGGTGACCTGTATCAGCTGGTGCTGGAGACGGCGAGCGGCAAGCTCACAAGTGCCGAGCGCCGCGGCTGCCACGAGATTAGCATCTGGAAGGACGGCGTCTGCCTGTAAGGATGGAAGGGAGCGCCGGGCTGGTTGGCGCTCCCATAAAGCCTCGGTCGCGTTGTCGATCGGTTAAGGCGGCCATGTTCGCATGGCCGCCTTTTTCTTTGATGAAATATGAAAACGAATACAAGCTAAACGTTCACCTGTAAGGGTTAATGTCCAATAACGTACGGAAATAGCCAAAAAACTGGGCAAAAAGGTGAGATATCCATCCGTTCAGCGGTAAAAATCGACCGTTCGGGGATAATATGCAAGTGAACGTTCACCTCACGTAAAGAATCACGCATAATCTAGCTAAACGTTCACCCTGAACGACATACAGACAGACGTCGGTGTGGACTTCAATGTCTTGTTCAAAGACAATCGAGAAGAGAGAGGGAGCTCGATGACTAACAAGATCGGCAAAAAGCGCAAGATCACATTCTGGACGCGCCTGGGCTTTGGTATGGGCGGTATGCTCAACTCCGGTGCCCTGAGCTTTACGCACAGCTACATGGTGCTGTTCCTGTCCACAGAGTGCGGCCTGTCCGCAGGCGAGGCGGCGCTGATCAGCTCGTTCGCTATTTACCTCAACGCCATCCTTTGCCCGCTGATGGGTTTCGTGGCCGATAACTTCTACGCCACCAAGGTCGGCCGCATCTTCGGTCGTCGCCGTTTCTGGATTCTGCTGGCTATCCCGATGATGATTGCCGAGCCGCTCATCTTCGTCGCCACGCCGTTCGGTTTCCCGTACTACTTCGCGCTGTACCTGATCTACAACGTCGCGTACACCTTCTGCACCGCCAACCTGTCGCCGCTGACCATCGAGATGACCGACGACTTCAAGGAGCGCACGTACCTCACCGGCTACAAGCACCTCTTTGGTAACGCCGCCGGCTTCCTGATGGCTGCGCTCGTCGGCTTTGGCTTTGGTACCTTTGGCGAGACCAACCCGTTCAGCTACTTCATCATCGCCTCGATCAACGCTTCGGTCATGGCAATCTCGCTGCTGTGCGTCTACCTGTCCACCTGGGAGCACACTCCCGAGGAGGTCGCTCAGGAGAAGATCGAGAGCGTCGGCGAGGGCATCAAGAAGTTCTTCATCGATGTCGTTTCCACCTTCCGCAACAAGTCCTTCCGTAAGGTTCTGTACGCACAGATCTCCACGAAGCTCGCTGCTGCCTGCTGGTCTGCCTGCCTGTCCTTCTTCATCGTCTACTGCCTGCAGATTCCTAAGTCCTACGAGTCCGTGATGGAGATGCCCGGTAAGGTCGTCGCTATCGTCTGCACCGCTATCTGGGTTGCCCTCATGGCCAAGAAGGGCTTCCACAAGTCTTGGTACCTGGCCAACGTCGGTTGCGCCGCGTGCATCATCGCGTACAACTACTTCGCCTTTGGTCAGATCAACGGCACCTCCACGGTCGCCATCGCCATGATCGCCTACCCCATCATCTTCGCCATCTGGAAGTTCTTCTACGTTGGCTTCCAGTATCTGCCCGACGTCCTGCTCAACTACATCCCCGATGTCGATGAGCTCATCACCCTGCGTCGTCGCGAGGGCATCTACAGCTCCGCTCAGCAGCTCTGCCAGCAGATCGCCCAGGCTGTCGCCGTCAACGCATGGGCTATCGTCCTCGCTGCCTCCGGCTTCATTCAGACCGCCGGCAACAGCGACGCCGTGACCCAGCCCGCCACCGTGCCTCTGTACATCTGCGGCTACATGCTCATCGGCTGCGCCGGCTTCTTCCTGCTCGCAGCTGTCCTTGCCCGCGGCATCAAGATCGACAAGGAGCAGTGCGACATCCTCTGCGACGAGATCAAGCGCGTCAAGGAGGGCGGCAAGATGGCCGACGTCAAGCCCGAGGTCAAGGCAATTTGCGAGGAGCTCTCTGGCTTTAAGTACGAGGACTGCTTTGCTCACAACAACGTTGGCTTCCAGGACGGCAGCGTGATACCCGCCGAGTAGGCGAGCCCGCATCGTCCCAACCACAGGGCCGTGCCACCGGATATCCGCCGGCAGGTACGGCCCTTTTTTACAAATGCGTACAATTAACTCTTAGAGAACTTTTATAGGGAGAGACCCATGGATACGAACGTTATCTGGCGCAACGCCCGCGCGGCCGTTATCGAGCTCGATGATGGAGGTTACTTTACTTGCGCCGATACGTGGGAGATCTTTGTTAACGACGAGCCCGCCGGCACCACGAATAAGGTCGAGACCTATGTCGACGGCCTGGTTCCCGGCAAGCGCAACCTGGTTCGCTTTGTCTGCGGCGAGCGCGAGCTGAGCGTCGGCGTCACCACGCCTGCCGAGCCCTTTACCATCAACGTTCGCGATTGCGGCGCCAAGGGCGATGCCGAGCACGACGACACCACCAACATCCAGGCCGCCATCATGGCCTGCCCCAAGGGTGGCCGCGTACTGATTCCCGCCGGTAACTACCGCATCAAGTCGCTCTTCCTCAAGAGCCATATCAACATCGAGCTTGCCGAGGGCGCCGTGCTGCTGGCCCGCCACGACCGCGCGGCGCTTGCCTACATCCCGGGCACGGTGAAGGGCGAGGAAGGCGCCGGTTATGCCGGTACCGACATGACGCCGCTGGGCCGTTGGGAGGGCGAGAGCTTCTCGACCTATTGCTCCACCTTTACCGGCCTGAGCGTGAGCAACGTGTGCATCTATGGTCGCGGCGCTATCGACGGCCAGACCGATTTTGCCGAGGACAACTGGTGGAACAAGGACTTTAAGAATATCTTCCGCCCCGAGGAGGGTCGCGAGATCGCCCGCCCGCGCATGATCTTCCTGTCCGAGTGCGCGAACGTGAGCCTGGCCGGCTTTACCGTCCGCAACAGCCCGGCGTGGAACATCCACCCCATTCTGTGCGAGCACGTCGATGCGCTCTGCCTGTCCATCGAGGGCCCCAAGAACTCCCACAACACTGACGGCTTCGACCCTGAGAGCTGCGGCTTTGTCCGCATCTTGGGCTGCCAGTTCTCGGTGGGCGACGATTGCATCGCCATCAAGAGCGGCAAGCTGGGCATTGAGCCCGAGCTTCGCCCCGCAACGCACGACGTGCTGATCTCGCACTGCTACATGCACGATGGCCACGGTGCCGTGGTTCTGGGTTCCGAGGCCGCCGGCGGCATCAAGGACCTTACCGTGAGCAAGTGCCTGTTCGAGCGCACTGATCGCGGCCTGCGTGTTAAGACCCGTCGCGGTCGCGGCAAGGACGCCGTCAACGAGGGCATCACCTTTGAGCACATTCGCATGGACAAGGTGCTCACGCCCTTCGTGGTCAACTCGTTCTACTTCTGCGACAAGGACGGCAAGACCGATTATGTCCAGAACCGCGAGGCGCTGCCCGTTGACGACCGCACGCCCGGCTTTGGCGCCATGACGTTTCGCGATATCGAGGCTATCAACTGCCATGCCGCCGCGGCCTACATCACGGGCCTGCCCGAGAGCAAGGTAACGCGCCTGACGTTCCAGGATGTCCACGTGACCTTCGCGGCAGATGCCGAGCCCTTTGTCCCGGCTATGGCTTGCGGTGTTGAGCCCATGGTGCGCCAGGGCATCATCGCACAAAACGTGGCCGTGCTCGACTTGCAAAACGTTTGCATCGAGGGCCATGACGGCGAGGAGCTGCAGCTGCAGAACGTCGACAAGGT